>JAITSN010000042.1 GCA_031287715.1 Mediterranea sp. (in: CFB group bacteria) | reverse complement strand
ACAGCAGTCTCAAACAAAGATAAATGATTTTCGCGCATATGAGTGATTACGGCTAATTTAAAATCTCCGCTATAACTTCCATGTTTCATACGCAGACCTTCTTCACCGTATCGCTCGTAACGGGCAACCCACTGTCGTACGTCTTTCCGATCATAGCCCAATAACCCGGCTGCTGATTGAATTGACATATGATCACGGACAACAGAGTAAACAACTCGTAAACGATCTTCATAACTATACTTCATAAAAAATACCCCAAAAGTTTGTGTCCAACTTTTGGGGGGCACATCAGATGGCCTGGGCCGGAGGCAACGCCCAAAGAATTGTCAATTGTCAATTGGAAAATATACATATCTTTGCCTGCATGATGATTCGAATCTTCTTAATCGGTTATATGGGAGCGGGAAAAACAACTTTGGGAAAGGCTTTTGCCCGCGAATTGAACTTGTCGTTCGTCGATCTGGATTGGTATATCGAAGAACGCTTCCATAAAACGGTCAGCGAACTGTTTGTCGAAAAGGGTGAAGACGGCTTCCGGAAAATTGAGCGGAAAATGCTTCATGAAGTGGGTGAGTTTGAAAATGTTGTGATCTCCACAGGCGGCGGCACACCTTGCTTTTTCGATAATATGGACTATATGAACCAACGGGGAACAACCGTGTATCTGAACGTCGGCCCGGATGTTTTGCACAGACGCTTGATAGTGGCCACCCAATCCCGCCCCATTTTAAAAGGAAAGACGGCGGGGGAATTGTATGCGTTCATTGTTGAAAAGCTCGCCGAACGGATACCCTGCTATTCCATGGCCCAATATATGTTTGACGCCGGCCCGCTGGAGAATCGCGCGCAGATAGGCGATTCGGTGCAGCGGCTGCGCGAAATACTCAGTCTTTCCAAACAAAATACCGAATGAAAAAGAAATACGATTACTTGATCGTTGGCGCAGGATTGTTTGGCTCCGTTTTCGCCCAACAGATGAAAGCCGCCGGCAAACAATGCCTGGTTGTCGAAAAAAGATCCCATGCGGGAGGGAATGTCTACTGCGAAGAAACGGCAGGCATCCGGGTGCACAAATACGGTGCGCATATCATGCACACGAGCAACAAAAGGGTGTGGGATTATGTACATTCGTTTGTGGGATTTAACCGGTTCACCAATTCGCCTCTGGCTTTTTACAAGGGCAACCTGTATAACCTTCCTTTCAATATGAATACGTTCAAACAGCTCTGGGGCGTGAAAACGCCGGCGGAGGCAACGGCTAAGCTGGAGGAACAGCGAGGGGTTTATGCGCATATCGAGCCGGCCAACCTGGAAGAGCAGGCGCTGAAACTCTGCGGGGAGGACATCTATCGCTGCTTTATAAAAGGATATACCGAAAAGCAGTGGGGCAGGGAAGCGGCAAAATTGCCCGCATTTATCATCAAACGGATCCCTTTCCGCTTTACGTATGATAATGATTATTTCAACGATGATCACCAGGGCATTCCCGAAGGCGGATACAACCGGTTGATCGACGGTATGCTCGACGGAATAGAGGTGCGGCTGGATACCGATTATCTGGAACATCGCAGCGAGTTGGACGGGCTGGCAGACACGGTTCTGTTTACCGGGTGCATCGACCGCTTCTTCGACTATCGCCTGGGGTGCCTGGAATACCGCAGCCTGCGCTTTGAGCATGAACATCTGGATATGGAGAACTATCAGGGCAATGCGGTGGTGAATTATACGGAGAAGGGCGTTCCTTATACCCGGATCATCGAGCATAAGCATTTTGAATTCGGCACGCAGCCGGCGACCGTCATCACCCGCGAATATCCGGACGATTACCGCACGGGGAAAGAACCGTATTATCCGGTGAATGATGAAGCGAATACAAAACTCTTCAACCAATACAGGGAACTCGCCGCCCAATATCCGGCCGTGCTCTTCGGAGGACGCCTGGCCCAATATGCTTATATCGACATGGACGACACCATCGAGCTGGCCCTCAACCTGGCAGAAAAAGAACTTACCAAAAACGAAATACGGAAATGATGAATCGCTATCTGTTGAAAGAAACACCGAGCAAGGCGCGGGCGGATGTGGATAAGATCATGCAAGGAATGGGATTTGAAAACGTCGGCTTCCCCCGGCCCTCGTTCCGGCATAAGGTTACGGACTTCCTGGTCACGCTGGCCGGCGTCGTCAAGGCGCCCTTTTCCATACGCAAAGGGGATGTGTTGTGCCTGCCTTATAACATACGCAAATACTATGTCTTCCTCTGCAAGGCGGCTCATCTGCGCGGCGGGAAAGTGGTGACGCTGATCCATGACTTGAGCAGCTTCTACCGCAAGCACGTATCCGGCGAAGATGAAATCAAACGCTTGAGCCATTCGGATTATCTCATCGCCCACAACGAGACGATGAAACGGTGGCTGGAAGACAACGGCTGCAAAGTCCCCGTCGGCGTATTGGGGATCTTCGATTACCTGTCGGCAAAGGCTCCGGCCGATAAACCGGCGCCGGCCCAGCCTTATAAGGTGCTGTATGCCGGAACGCTCAACTCCCGGAAGAATAAATTCCTCTACGGGCTGGAAGATCATATCCGCTCCTTCCGCTTCAGCCTCTACGGCAAAGGTTTCGATTGGGATGCCGTCAAGGAAAAAGACAAGTTCGATTATAAAGGTTTTGTTTCTTCCGACACATTGGTCGCCTCTGCCGACGGCGACTTCGGCTTGGTGTGGGACGGCAATTCGATCTATTCCTGTGATGGTCCGCGCGGCGCGTACATGCAATACAACAATCCGCATAAGTACTCGCTGTACATGCGTTGCGGATTGCCCGTCATCATTTGGGAAAAGGCTGCAATGGCCGTATTCACCCGCGAGAATAATACGGGGATCTGTATTTCTTCTTTGGACCGGCTGGATGAGGCCCTGTCAAAGATAACCCCCGAACAGTACGGGGAGATGAAACGCAATGCAGCCGCCGTTGGGCAACGGCTTTCGGAAGGGTATTACTTTAAAAGGGCTTATGGGGAAGCGCTTCAACGATTAAAGTAAATGGGTAGTCAAAAAATACTATTGACCGGCGCTTCGGGCTTCTTGGGATCACATATGGCGGAAACGCTGCTGGAAGCCGGCCACAATCTTTTGTTGACGAAAAGAAATGAGTCGAATCTTTGGCGGTGCTCTTCCTTTATAGATAAAGTGCAATGGACCGATACGGACCGGGAATCGCTTGAAGAAGAGGTCGGTCTTTTCCGTCCGGACGTGATGATCCATGCTGCCTGGGATGGCGTAGCCGCCAAGAACAGGGATGAATGGACCACCCAGATCGATAACCTGAAATATCAGCAACGGTTATTGAACCTCGCCGCCCAATCGGGAGTGAAAAAGATCATCGGCATCGGGTCGCAAGCCGAATATGGGCATTTTGACGGTTATGTGGACGAAAACCATCCGGCTAATCCCACTTCTGCATACGGCGTAACCAAATTGGCTTCACAGCTTATTCTAAAGACCTTCTGCGAAGAGAATGATATGAAATGGTATTGGTTCCGGCTTTTTTCCTGCTTTGGAGAAAGGGAAGGCAGCGACTGGCTCATTCCGGCGACGATAAAGAATATGCTGTCTACCGATGCGATGGATCTCACCGGCGGCGAACAGCAATATGCTTATTCCTATATAAAAGATGTGGCAACCATTTTTCTATCTGCGGTGGATAGCGATTCGGAAAGCGGCATCTACAATGTCGCCGCAGACAAGCTACATTCCATAAAGGAAGTGATGCTGCTGATCAGAGACTATCTAAACCCCGGGTTTAAGCTCAACTTCGGCGCGTTACCTTACCGCAGGAAGCAGTCGATGGTCAACGGATCAATAAATACAAAAACAATACGTTCGTTTGGGCGCGTCAGCGTTTCCTCCTTTGAGGACAAGCTCATCCAAACGATAGAATATTATAAGGCAATTTACAATGGGCAACAGTAAATTATTGGCAAAAGAAGTACGGAAGAAATCGCTTCAAATGGTGCATCAGGCAAACGCCTCACACATTGGAGGAGCATTGTCTATGACCGATATATTGGCGGTGTTGTATACGTCGGTACTAAAATATAATTCAAAAGATCCCGGTTGGGATGAAAGAGATCGCTTCATTCTCTCGAAGGGACATGCCTGTGTGTCGCTGTATTCGATCCTTGCTTTGTGCGGCTTCTTCCCTGTGGAAGAACTCGATGAGTACGGCAAAAACGGAAGCCGGCTATTGACCCATACCACACACTATATTCCGGGAGTTGAGATCTCCGCGGGGAGCTTGGGCCATGGCTTGCCGATCGCCTGTGGAATAGCCATAGCCGCCAAGCGCAAGAAAGCCGGTTACCGCACGTATGTATTGGCCGGCGATGGGGAAATGGATGAGGGATCGAATTGGGAGGCTTTGCTTCTGGCCGCACATCTTAAATTAGATAACCTCTGTCTTATCATTGACTACAATAAGATACAAAGTTTGGGCAATACCAACGACGTCTTAAACTTAGAACCCTTAAAGACGAAATTGGAAGCGTTCAACTGGAACGTCTTGCAGATAGACGGGCATAACCACCGTGATATTTCGGAGGCTTTCGCCCAGGCCCGGCAGGCTAAAGGGAAACCTACGGCAATCATAGCCGATACGGTTAAAGGTAAAGGAGTCTCTTTTATGGAAAACAAATTAGTGTGGCATTACAAATCTCCTGATGAAGAACAATTGAATAATGCAATGAAGGAAATAGAACGATGAGAACAGCATTTATTAAACAGCTTACGGAAGAAGCAAAAACCGACGGGAAGATCTTTCTGGTCGTGGCCGACCTTGGGTTTAGTGTGATAGAAGAATTTGCAGGGCTGTTTCCCGACAGGTTCTTGAATGTCGGCATCGCAGAACAGAATATGATTGGGGTTGCCGCAGGGTTGGCAAAAGAAGGCTTCAATGTTTATGTTTATTCCATCGGCAATTTCCCGACCCTTCGTTGCATAGAGCAGATACGGTATGATGTGGCCTATCATAACCTGAGCGTGAAGGTCGTGTCTGTGGGCGCCGGTTATTCGTATGGTTCGCTTGGCGCTTCGCATCACGGCACCGAAGATCTGGGAATACTCAGAACAATACCTAATATGATGGTTTGTTCACCGGGAGACCCCATAGAAGTAAAGGCGCTGACCATATTCTCGACAAACTATGACGGCCCCATGTATTTACGGTTGGGTAAAGCCGGCGAAACGGTAGTACATTCAAACGAACTGTCGTTGGAAGCCGGCTGTCTTCTACCGGTTCTGGCCCATGAAAATTCAGATAAGGCATTGCTGGTTAGCGGCTCGATCTTAAGTTACGCCCTTGAGTTTGTGAAGCAACACGATCTTCCGGTCAATGTGTTCAGTGTTCCTTTTGTCAAGCCGTTGAACAGAGCTTGTATAAAAGACTTCATAACCAAATTCCCGGACATAACCATTCTTGAGGAGCATCAAAAAAGCTGCGGCGTTTCTTCCGCCGTAATAGAAGTAGTGAACGACCTGTATGCCGGAGACGAAGTATCTATTTATCCTAAGATAAAAAGGATTGCCATAAATGACTGCTTCTACTCCGTTTCGGGATCACAAGCATATATAAGGGAACGGGCGGGCTTAGTGCTGGATAAGGATCTTTTCTTAAAATAAATGCGCGCCGCTATTTGTTCTTTATGGCTTCAATCAGTAGATTGAACGGATAATAAACCGTTTTTAGTACCAATGCAAGCAAGAAAACAAACATAATTAAATAGAACAAAGGGAATACTTTATAATAATGCCACAACACGCGCAATGACTTATCCATTCCAAAGTAGTTGCCTTTTTTAGGGAATAAGATATACCGGATGAAACGTTCCCGGTACATCCATAAGGTGTATTTCCGGTCACGGTTGTAGACGGACGTCGAGATGGACCCATCCTTTATAAAATCCAGCATGATCTCATAGTATTTGCCCACATGCACGCCAAAATAATTATATCCGCCCCTGGCTCCTAAGGGTAATTTTGTCGTTTCAAAAACAGGATGTGTACTGATTACCGCTCCTTTCTTTTCGCTGATGATTCTGTATATCCAATCCACTTGCTGCAATGACGTATGAAAGTAGCGGTCTTTTTCGGTCAGGGATCTGAAATCCTCGTGCCAACAGCCAAAGCTGCTTAGCCAAGTTGAATAATAAGATACGGCAAGGATGTACTCGTCAAGTGATCTGCATACAATGCTATCCTGTTTCATCCGTCTTTTACGAACCTTTCGGATAAAGAACAAGGGTTGCCGGGTGGATTGATAGTTGCGGATCTCTTCTTTCATAAAAGCCAATCCGCCTTCGGGGAAATAGATATAGTCGTTTTGAAGTTTTAGATAATCACCGTTTGCATAACTGAGTACGGTTTGGAAATTCCGGTCAAAAATATTCGTTTCATTCCGGTAGTAGTGAACGTTGGAGAACCGTTCCGTAAATGCTTTAACGACATCCCCGGTGCCGTCCGTCGAGTTGTTATCGGATATGATTATTTCCACTTCATTATCAAATGCAGGGTCTGCAACGATCCGTTCCATCGTATCTTTCAATATCGCACTGCGGTTATATGTGGGGATACAGATGGATAGTAATATCTTTTGTGGTGTAGTCATTTGTTGGCGGCTTATTTATAGGACTCAAACAGCTCTATCTGTTCAAGGCAAAGGTTATAGGCGTTCTCTTTTGCGTATCTTTTGTACCAATCCACAGTTAGTTTTACCGTTTCATCCAAGTTCATTACGGGCTTCCAACCCAATTTGAATATCGCTTTAGAAATATCAAGCAAAAGGATATTGGATTCATGTAAAGCGTTAGCCTGCGACAGATCACATAGTTTGCTGCTTCCTCCATAGCATTTTGCAACTTCGGATGCAACGTCCCAAACGGTCGATACGGATTCCGGCAACGGGCCGAAATTCCAACCTTCGCAAAACGCAGTCGGATTCTCCCACATTTTCAGGGCAAGAAGCAAATATCCGCTTAGTGGTTCCAATACATGCTGCCACGGACGGATGGCTTTTGCGCTGCGGATGTTTATACGATCTCCGGTTTCCAATGCTCTTATGCAATCCGGGATGATCCGGTCCGGCGACCAGTCACCGCCGCCTATTACATTTCCGGCACGGGCGCTCGCTATTGACTTGCTATGTTCTGTATACTGTTGCGGATGAAAGTATGAACGGCGCCAAGAAGAAATGGCTATCTCTGCGGCACCTTTGCTGCTGGAATAAGGGTCATAACCTCCCATAGGTTCGTTTTCACGGTACCCCCAGATCTGCTCCTTGTTCTCATAGCATTTATCGGTGGTGATCATGACTCCAACCTTGACGCTTTTGCTCATCCGGATGGCTTCCATGACATGAATGGTTCCCATGACGTTCGTTTCGTATGTCTCAACAGGGATGTTATAACTCAACCGGACAAGGGATTGTGCGGCAAGATGGAAAACGATCTCAGGCTGGAACCGGGCGAATATGTTGTTCAGGTGTTGGCCGTCCCGTATATCGCCTCGTAAGTCGGTGATCTTATCACCAATTCCGGAAAGGACAAAATTATCGTTGGGCGTTGAGGGGTCTAATGCGACTCCGATCACTTCAGCTCCCAACTTATGCAGCCAGATAGAAAGCCACGAACCTTTAAATCCTGTGTGGCCTGTAATAAGAACACGTTTTCCGCTATAAAAATTGCGATACGTATCGGTCGTGTTGCTTACCATACTTTCCATGGTGCATTTCCTTGATTCCATATTTCGTTCAGTTCTATATTATCTCTCAGTGTGTCCATTGGTTTCCAAAACCCTCTATGTTTATACGCATTCATCTTTCCATCCCGTGCGATATGCTCCAACGGTTTGCGTTCAAATTCAACCGTATCGTCATCAGGGAGATAATCAAAAACGTCAGGCTCGCAAATAAAATATCCCGCATTGATCCAACTCATATCTCCATTCGGCTTTTCCTGAAAGGCCACAACCTTGTTCGTATCCGCATCAATTTGGAGTACGCCGAATTTCCCGATGGGTTTATATGCGGTGACGGTAAGAGTGGCACCGGATCGTTCATGCGCTTGAATGGCATCGTTAATGTTCAGGTCAATAACGCCATCGCCATAGGTGAGCAGGAATCTTTCTCCTTCAACATATTGCCGGATGCGTTTCACCCGGCCTCCTGTCATGGTTTGCAGTCCAGTATCGATCATCGTAACGATCCATTTTTCCGAATTGTTATTATGTACCTTCACCATATTGGTATCAAGGTTTACTGTTAAATCCGAATTGTGGCGAAAGTAATTCGCAAAATATTCCTTTATTAGGTATTGCTTATAGCCACAACAAATAATAAACTCATTAATGCCGTAATGACTGTAGATTTTCATTATATGCCATAGAATAGGTTTACCGCCTATTTCTACCATTGGTTTTGGGATCATTGTGGTTGCTTCACTAAGCCTTGTACCAAAGCCACCGGCTAAAATGACTGCTTTCATTTTAATTTTTCTTGTTTATGGTTTTGAATCGCTATAGATCTACACATGAGGAAGAAGCTAAATCTTGTCCAACCCCTTTGTATACTTCAGCCAGTAGTATTTGAAGGGGTTTTTGTATTTCAGCTGCTTCCAGGGCCGGCTGCTGTGCGGGCGATGCCAAACGGGCAGTGTTGTAAATATATAGTTGATAAATCCTCTGTCGAGTGATTCGTGGGAGATGGCTACATCAAACCAGTTCTTTTCGGGATTCAACTGTTTGAAGCTATATGATTTGAGGAAATTCAGTGTGAGCAGCGAACAGCAAAAGCTCAATCGTTTTTTCTCCACATACACCCCCGGCGTTCTTCCTTTGGCATACAGGTAGGGGAAGTTGATGTGGTTTCTTTCGTCGACCGTGACCGCAGCCGCGATGCCGCAGTTGGGCTGTTCGGAAGCGCCGTCGAACAATCCCTGTATCGTATCTTCCTTGACAAGCACATCCGATTCGACAATCAACAGCCCGGCCTGATCGTTGATCGCTTTCTCCTGTGCAATCTGCAAGACCAATAAGTAGTTGGGGGAAGGGTGGGAAGTTAAGTCCGACAGGTTCACCAGCTCAAAGCCGATCTTAGCAGATTCTTCCTGTAGTATCCGGCTATTCTCTTCCGTACTGAAATCATTATATACCGTATATGTAAAGGAGACGTTGGCCTTTGAACACATAATAGCCTTGGCCGTTTGCAGTGTCAAGTCAATAGAATCCTTTACCGGAGTGATAATATGTATTTTATTCATACGGGTTTCCAAAACGTACAAAAGTATATATTCTCTTTAGACTGAGCAAGAAACTTGCCGCATGGATTTTATCCTGTATATTTGCCCTTGTAAATTTTAAAATAGACTGAAAATGAAAAGAATTATTAGTGTATTAATGGTAATGGTAGCTGTAGCTATAGTGGTACCTCTCCAAGCTCAAATTAAGTTTGGGGTCAAAGGCGGTTTGAATCTGGCTAATACTTTGTCGGATACTTGGAAAGATAAGGCAAACGCAGATAACTATACCGGATTCTTCATTGGTCCAATGGTAGATTTAACTGTTCCTATCGTAGGTTTAGGAGTGGATGGTGCATTGATGTACTCTCAGAAAGGAAACAAGCTGGGAGGCGGAACGCTCAAACAACAAGGTATTGAGATACCTGTGAACCTAAAATATTCTTTAGGTTTAGGTAGCCTTGCAAGTGTTTATTTGGCAGCAGGCCCCAGTTTCTTCTTTAATTTCAAGTCGGATGATAATTTGACTCTTGAGTCTGTGACGGATAAAGTGAAATATGAAAATGCAGAAATAGCTCTGAATCTGGGTGTTGGTGTTAAGCTGTTAAAGCACCTGCAAGTAGGTGTGAATTACAATATGCCTTTCACAGAATCTGCTAAAGCCGGTATTGCAGATAAAGACTATACGAGTGAAGCATGGAAAGCTATCAGAGGTAAGAGTTTCAAGACCAAAGTCTGGCAAGTTTCCGTTGCCTATATGTTCTAAGATGTTTTATTGCCATAGAACGAGCGGGTTGGTACGAGTAACATTGTGCCGGCCCGTTTCTTTTTCATTAAGTTTGTACTTGCCATGAAGAAGTACGTCGACGTCATACTGCCCTTGCCCCTGCCGCGCACCTTTACCTATTCGCTTCCCGCGCATACGGCAGAGCACATAGAACCCGGCTGCCGGGTTATCGTACCTTTCGGCCGGAAGAAATACTACACGGCTCTTGTGCGGAATGTGCATGGTGACGAGCCGGCCGGCTACGAAGTAAAAGAGGTCGCAACGATACTTGACCCGTTTCCCATCTTGCTGCCCAAGCAGTTTGCACTCTGGGAATGGATAGCCGACTACTACCTCTGTTCCTTAGGCGATGTATACAAAGCAGCCCTACCCTCCGGCATGAAGATCGAAAGCGAAACAGTAGTCGAATACAACCCTGATTTTGAAGCGGCAGAACAGCTGACCGACAAAGAACAGCTGATCCTCGACCTGCTGTCGCAGCATCCCGAACAATCGATCACCCAGCTGGAAAAAGAAACCAACCTGAAAAACATCCTGAACGTCGTAAAATCACTGCTCGACAAAGAAGCCGTCTTTGTAAAAGAAGAACTCAAGCGCACCTATAAGCCCAA
>JAITSN010000077.1 GCA_031287715.1 Mediterranea sp. (in: CFB group bacteria) | reverse complement strand
CCCCCTTTGTTTATAGGACAAATTTAATGCCTTACAAGCTAAATACAAAATGGTGAAAAATGTGTTTTAACAAAATCACATCAAAAGACCGAAGGGGTGCGATTAACTAAACGATATTGAATAGTAAATGATAAATTGTAAATGATCAGAAGGTAAATTGTAAATAGATTGGGTAAAATCGGTTAATCCGGTTATATTTGTGCACTCAAGGACGTTAAAAACAAAAACAAGAAAGATGAAACCATACCTGATAGCCACACTCGCCACATGCCTGTCGATAGTCGTCGCATCGTGCAAGACAGGAAATAACAGTAAAGCAAAAGACAACGCCGAACAGCAGGTGACTGTTCCGGAATTTAATGCCGACAGCGCATACAATCATATTCAGGCACAAATGGACTTCGGTCCACGCACGCCAAACAGTCCTGCGCATGTAAACTGCGGTGAATATTTGGCAAATAAGTTGGCTGAGTATGGGGCCGGCGTCGTCAGCCAATATGCCGAGCTGCTTGCGTTCAACGGCACACTGCTGAAAGCAAGGAATATCATCGGTTCATATAATTCCGAACTGAAGAAACGTATTTTGTTGTTCGCGCATTGGGACACCCGCCCCTGGTCGGACAATGATCCCGACGAGAAAAATCATCGCCGACCCGTTCCGGGGGCAAATGACGGGGCAAGCGGCGTGGGTGTCCTGCTGGAGATCGCCCGCCTGATCAGTCAGCAGGATCCGGCCATGGGTATCGACATTATTTTCTTCGATGCGGAAGATTACGGAGCCTCCCGCTTCTTCAACGGCAACTATAAAGAAGAATACTGGTGCCTGGGTTCACAGTATTGGGCGCATAATCCGCATGTCGAAGGATACAACGCACGTTTCGGTATTCTTTTGGATATGGTCGGAGGCAAGAACGCCGTCTTTTATCGCGAAGGTTATTCGGAAGAATACGCCAGGAGTATAAACAAGAAGGTTTGGCGAAAAGCAAAAGAGCTGGGATATACTGCTTTCTTCAAGGATGAAAAAGGCCCGATGGTCACAGACGACCATTTGTTTGTAAACAAAATAGCCCGCATCCCAAGCATCGACATTGTCCCGAATGTGATTAATGCTGAAGGCTCGAGTTTCGGCGATACCTGGCATACGGTGAACGACGACATGAGCGGGATAGACAAAAACACACTGAAAGCCGTGGGCCAAACCGTGCTTGCGGTGATCTATAATGAAAAATAATAAGCCAGTAAACAAATGACAATTAACGAAAAACAAAATGAAATTATCGAAGACTTTAGCGTCTTTAGCGAATGGATGGACCGTTATCAATCACTCATTGAATGGGGTAACAGACTTGCTCCGCTCGACAAAAAAGACAAAACCGATCAGAATCTTATTGATGGCTGCCAGAGCCGCGTCTGGCTAAAGGCTGACTTCGTGGATGGGAAAATCTTTTTTCAGGCGGAGAGCGACGCCATAATCGTTAAGGGAATTATCGCCTTGCTGATCAAAATTTTGTCGGGGCATACCCCCGACGAGATATTGAATACCGATCTTTATTTCCTGGATAAAATTGATCTAAAGGAGCATCTGTCGCCCACACGCAGCAACGGACTGTTGTCGATGATCAAACAAATACGCATGTATGCGCTTGCGTATAAGATAAAGGGTGAATAAGCCCAAGAAAAGAGGGTGAGTCAAAAAGACTCACCCTCTTCTTTTTTAGGATTGGCGCTTGGTGTTACCAGCCAGGGTTGTTTGGTTCCAACAGAGGGTTTAAATCAATCTGCCCGGACGGAATTGGATACAGATAGTACTTTTTGTCGTAAGTCCGGACACCGCCTTTGCTGCCGTCGATCAGATTATCAACTTTCACAGCCGTATATGCGGGATCATTCCTGACGTCGCCGCCCAGCAGAATGTTCGGATGGGCTGCCGAATCCAGTTTGTCCAACTGATGCCAGCGGATCAGATCCCAATAGCGGAACCAGTTGTCAAACATTAGCTCGCAACGGCGTTCGCGACGTATTTCCCAAATCAAATCAGTCACATTATGATTGTTGGCCGGGTCTGAGAAGCCGACAGATACGGTAAGAGCGGGCAAACCGGCGCGATTCCGCAATTTATTGATCGTATTGTCCAGATCGGTTTGCGTAATGCTGCCCAGCTCAGCGCAGGCTTCGGCATAGTTCAGGTAAACGACCGACAGCCAAAAGATGGGGGCGCAGGTGTAGTTCTGACTCGTTTGATTTCTAAAGGCGAGCGGGATTTCGCCGTTGTCATATTTGCGAACGCCATAGCCGGTAGACGATGTTTGTTCATTGTCGCCGGTGAAGCGTTGGTTGCCGTTGCCGGGGTACAGCATAACCGGGTCGATCGTCTGAGCCAAACGCCCGTCGCGAACGGCTAACATATTTTCAAGAGACAGCTTTCCGTTCACCAGCGGCGGTGTGAGATTTTTGTCAAGGGTGGTGAAAGCCAGCGGCTTCCCGTCGGTGAACAGATAAGCGTCAAACGCATCCTTGTTCATGCCGCTCATTTGTGTAGAAGTGCAGGTGTACGCTACCAATGAGTGGGTGAATGTTGTTTGCTTGTACGTCTTATAGAAAATCATCTCAGGGTTGTTGGCCAGACTGGCCGAGTTGTAGTTGCCCTGGTAGGATGCATTCAAGGTAAAGCCCTTCGCTATGACGGCGTTGCATGCGTCTTTGCAGGCTGTGAGGAACTTCTGTGCACCGGCGGCGTCGGGGGCGGCTTGACCGTCTTCGGCTTTGCGGTACTTGCGGAATGTGCCTTCATACAGGCAAATGTCTGCCTTCATGGCGTTTGCCATCGAGCGGTTCCATGTAACCTTTGATGTGTTGTCGCTGATATTGGCGGCGGCAAAGTTAAGGTCTTCCAACACGTTATCCATCACGATGTCGCGACCGGTACGCGGTCCGTAAACAATGCCTTCGTCGGTGATGTCCAGCGATCGTTCCGCATAGGGCACATCTCCGAACATGCGCACCAGCTGGAAGTATTGTTGCGCGCGCATTAAACGCGCAACGCCAATCCAATGGTTGATAACGGCTTCCTCTGCGGCAATGCCCGGAGTCTTTTCGATCATGACGTTGGCTCTGCGGATCTCCACATAACAATTCTTCCACGTGGAGTTGGTCACTAAGCTGCCTTTTTGATCCCAATCGGAAAAGCTATTGCCGGCTTGGTCGTCGGACAATGTCTTGAAGTAGAACAATCCCGTGCCGTTGCCGTTGCCGTATCCGGTAAATTGATTGTAGAAGGTGTTGGCATAGCCTTCCACATTGCCGGCGTTGGTCCAGAAGTTGTCGTTGGTGAAACTATCCAAAGGGCCTTTGTCCAAAATACTGTCGCAGCCGGTCAATGCCGTCGTCAACAGTACGCACAAACTCAATATATAATTTATTTTTTTCATATCCTGTACTTGTTAAATGATGACTGATAGTTAGAACGTAAGCTGCAGGCCGAAGGATACCGTACGATACATCGGATCAATGCGCCCCCAGGTGCCGTTGGTCAGTTCTCCGTTTTCTGTAGTGTTGACTTCGGGGTCAACCGGAGCATTGCTCTTGTTGATCAGCTCACAGATATTGTTGGCGCTGAAGTAAACGCGAACTTTATCCAGGTACGCTTTCTGTGTCAGCGCTTTGGGCAATGTATAACCCAGCGTCAGGTTTTTAAAGCGCAGGTAGGCCATATTGACTAAGTATCTGCTTTGCGGATAGAAGTTGTGATTGCCGTTCTCAAGCACCGAGATGACGCCTTTTCCGGAGTTGGCCGCCCACATACGCGGATAGTACGCATCCGGATTGGGATTGGCTTCCGACCAATAATCCACCTGATTGGCATAAATGGCATCGGCGCCGCGCGCCATGGGAAGGACGAATGCACCGGTCGACCATACATCGCGCTTTCCTATGCCCTGAAAGAACAGGTCGAGGTCGAATCCTTTCCAACTGCCGCCCAGCCGGAAGCTGTACTGATAGCGGGGAGTGGTATTGCCGATAACCTTCAGGTCACCGTGATCGTCTTCGGCTCCCTTGCCGCCGTCTATCGTTTGGTTCCCGTCCAAATTCTTGAACTTGATGTCGCCGGGGCCGAACACAAAGCCGCTTGACTCCAAGCCTGTCTGGGAGGCGATGCCGGTCTTATAGGAACCGTCGGCGTTGAAATCGTCCGCAGTGAAGAGGCGGTCAGTTTCAAATCCCCAAATGTCGCCGTATACTTTTCCACTGTAGTTTTCATTCAACAGCTTGGAGTCGTTATCCCAGCGGGTGATCACCGTGCTGAAATCCCCGATGCCGGCGTTTGCATAAACATGGACGTCATTGAACGTGCGTTGCCAATCAATATTCAACTCCCAGCCGCGCGTCCGCAGCGTACCGGCATTTACCTTCGGGGCGTCGGCGCCCAACACCTGCGGCATGGTTTTGCTTGGCGCCAGCATGTCTTTTGTCGTACGCTGATACCAGTCGAAAGAAACATTGAAATTGTTCGGCAGACCCAAGTCCAAGCCCAGGTCTAAGGTTTGAATACGCTCCCACTTCAACGTGGAAGAAACCAGCGAGGGTAAGTCATACGCCGAGATCTTATTGCCGGTGCTGTCCAGCCAATAGGTTGACGCCGCCGTCTTCTTCGCTATCGTGGAAACGAACATATTGTTGCCGATAGCCTGGTTGCCGATCTCACCATAGGAAGCGCGAAACTTACCACTGCCGACAACAGTCTTCAACGGAGCAAAGTAAGCCTCTTCACTGAAGCGGTACCCGAAGGAAGCCGAAGGGAAGAACGCCCAACGGTCGTCCGCCGGAAATTTAGAGGAGCCGTCGTAACGCCCGTTCAGCTCCAGCAGCCAGATACCCTTATAATTATAGTTGATACGCCCGAACCAGCCCGCCGTACCCCATTGGCTGTGGGAACCGCCCACGGTCTGGTCGCCCGTGGCTAAGCTGAACTCCGGCAAATTGCCATCCAACAGACCCGTACGCCTGCTCCAGTGCATTTTATACTCGCCCTCTTCGGCATTGGCGCCGATCATTGCATTGAAATTGTGCTTGTTCATCAGGCTTATTTCATAATTGGCATATACATTGAAGGCATAAGAATGATCGCGGATGCTTTCCTGGTATAAATAGCTTGCCGACTGATCCGACAGTGAGCTTGGCGTCCGGACATCGCCGCCCCAGGAGTTCAAGGCGTTAACCGGCAGGCCGATCAGCTCCTGGTCGACATTGCGTACATTATATGTATAGTCGGCGTTCAAGGTCAGTCCTTCCACCAGTTTAGCCTTCAGGAATCCGCCGATCCGCGTATACGTATCGATAGTTCTATCATCGCCCGCCTGTTTGAGATAAGCAATATCATTTCTCATGTCATAGCCGTTGTATGTACCGTAAGGTCCGAAGAAACTACCCCAGCGCCACATGTATTGATAGGTATAGCGGCGGGTGTTCGGCGTGGTGTACGTCTTATCGTTGTAACTGAAGCGGCCGCCGACCTGCAACCAATCCGTGACTTCCGAAGTCACATTCAGCGTGGCGTTATATTTCTTCAGCTCATCCGGATTGAAGGTCAGCACGCCTTCTTCCTTATCATAACCGAGTGAAAGAAAATAAGACGTCTTCCCGCTTGTGCCCTGAACGGAAACATTATGGTTCTGCGCAGGCTTCCATTCACGGAACATGATCCCTGTCACATCCCAATCGGCATAATATAAGCCAGCCCCCGTTACCGGATCCAAATCAAAGTCGTCGCCCGCAACCATCTCGCGATATCCCGTCTTGCCGCCGTGGCGTTGCTTCCACGCCTCAGCCTTGGCAATAAACGCGTCGTCCATATTCATGCCGAACAATTCATTGGCCAGCTTTCCGCGGAGGTTGGCGTCCCGCAAAGCCCTTACCTGGGTGGCCACATCGGGAAAGTCCGGCAACATCGTCGGCGTGTCCCACGAGAAGTTATTGGTATAGTTCACCGTTATTCTGTCTACCTTCTTTGCCGATTTGGTCGTGATCAGAATCACCCCGAAGGCGGCGCGCGTACCGTAAATGGAAGTAGAAGCCGCATCCTTCAGCACCGAAACATTTTCAATATCGTTCGGATTCAGATAGGAAATATCCTCCATCGCTACCCCGTCGACGATAATCAACGGATTGCTCTTCGCATCATTGCTCAACGTACCCGTACCCCGGATGGTAATGATCGGTTTCGCGTTCAGTCTGCCGCTATTGTTTAGAATAGTCAAGCCCGGAACAACACCCTGCAACGCCTTGGTAACATCCGACTGCGGGCGCGCCGCCAACGTCTTGCTGACATCAACAGCCGACACGGCACCTGTCAGGTTGACTTTCTTTTGCGTTCCGTAGCCAACCACAACCACCTCGTCCAACAGCTCATTGTCTTCCTGCAGGACAACCCTCATCGATCCTCCGGCTGCCCGCACTTCCTGCACCTGATAGCCCACATAAGAAATGACAAGAGTAGCTCCCCGCCTTGCATCAAGGGAAAATCGCCCGTCGATATTTGTAACTGTGCCGTTGCCGGTTCCTTTTTCAAAAACGCTTGCGCCAATGACCGGTTCGCCCTTGCCATCAACAACCACGCCGCTAATAGTTTGCGACTGCATCTGTTCTTTCACTCCGTCCGTGTTGCCGGATAGCGTTTCGTTGGCTGCTACGCTGCTCCCGAAAGAGAAAGCGGCAATAGCCAGCACCATGAGGCATTTACTGTAACATAATCCTCGTCTTTTCTGATCTCCATTCATAAAATGATAGCATTTTAATTGTTTAATTAGTTATAGAATAAAATTCGGCAATTAAGTTCTGTCTGAACTTACTCTCTTTTGAATAGGGCGTTGCCTGCGGCCCAGGCCAACCGCTGCAAGTCCTCGCTTCGCTGCACTACGTTCCGCTCCACTCCGGGCTTTCCGCTCATGTCCTTAACGCGGCTGCGCCCTCTCTGCGCCGTAGATGAGACTTCGACGGCCGTCGAAATGGTTTCCCCGCCGTAAACGACACTTCGACAGCCGTCGAAATGATTTCCCCGCCGTAAACGACACTTCGACAGCCGTCGAAGCCTTACTCAAGCCGTGAGTAAGGCTTGGCGAAATTGAAATGAAATTAAAAGAGCTGTTTTATCAATTTATATCTATGCTAAACCATAAAACATCACATGCGAATCTAAAAAATAGTTAATGAGCGTTCCTAATTTTAAATTAAATCCTATCTTTGGCTAATAGAATTGAAAAAGATTCTATGTCTTCGTTAAAATACGTATTTGTCTCTTAAAGCAACAACAAAGAACAGCTCTGTAACACGTATAGGAGCAGTTATATTTTGACCTAAAGAATATAATTTATGAATAAGAGATATATCAATTTTAAACCTTTAAATAAATTTTTGCCTATGGCTAACAAGAGACCTTATTCTTCGTAGTACAAAATGCTACTAAGTTCAGACAGAACTTAACCGTTTAATTTTACTATTTAATAAACAATTAAAAATCTATCATTGTATGAATGAAGATCGTAAAAAACGAGGATTATGTTACAGTAAATACCTCATGGCGCTGGCTATCGCCGCTTTCTCTTTCGGGAGCAGCGTAGCAGCCAACGAAACGCTATCCGGCAACACGGACGGAGTAAAAGAACAAATGCAGTCGCAAGCTATCAGCGGCGTGGTTACCGACAACAAAGGCGAATTGATCATTGGCGCAAGCGTTCTTGAAAAAGGAACCGGCAACGGCACAATCACCAATATCGACGGCAAATACACCCTGAACGTGACGCGGGGCGCCGTGCTTGTTATATCCTATGTCGGCTATGTTTCTAAAGAAGTAACAGTGGGCGCATCATCCGTTTACAACGTCGTACTGGAAGAAAATGCACAGACGCTGGACGAAATCGTGGTGACGGCAATGGGTATCAAAAAAGAAAAGAAAGCATTGGGCTATGCTGTTGCCGACATCAACAGTGCCGAACTGCTTAAAAACAAAACAGAAAACCCGCTCAGCTCGCTGGCCGGCAAAATAGCAGGCGTAAATATCACCCAAAGCTCGGGAGCGTCCGGATCCGGTGCGCAGATCATCCTGCGTGGCGGTACGTCCTTGGACGAAGGCCGTGACAACCAGCCGCTCTTTGTGGTTGACGGCGTGATTTACGATAACTCGACCTCTTCGATCGGCAATTCGAGCTTCGACGGAATGAGCGTCAACGCTACCACCGCCAGCAACCGCATCATGGACGTCAGCCCCGAAGACATTGACAACATATCCGTGTTGAAAGGTCCGGCGGCTTCGGCACTGTATGGTTCGCGCGCGGCCAACGGCGTGATCATCATCACAACCAAGAAAGGTGCGGAAGGTACCGTATCGGTAGATTTCAGCAGTAAATTCTCCACCGTGTGGGCAAACCGCCTGCCGGAACAACAAGCCACCTACGGGCGCGGATTTTATCAGACCGACGGCACGCAGGATCCCACCGGCGTTATCTATTCCTCTTGGGGAACACCCGTTGGCGCTGTGCCGACGTATAACAATATCGGCTCGTTCTTCCAAAACGGTACAACGTATGACAACTCCGTTAGCGTATCGGGTGGAAACCAGAACGGATCGTTCTACTTCTCAGCTTCCAACTTCGACCAGGAGGGTATTATCCCCACCACAGGCTACGACAAAAGCACGTTCCGCCTGAATGCCGAACAGAAATACGGCAAGCTGACCCTGAATATCGGTGCGGCCTATTCGCAGGCCAAGACACAAAAGACATTGACCAGCGCCGGACTTTCCTTGTCGGAAGGCACGGGAACAATGAATCAGGTCTACCGCTGGGCGATAAACGAAGACATGACGAAGTACCTGAACGAAGACGGCACCAAATACATCTTCGAACAATACCGCAACCCTGACGGATCGCGGGACGAAAACCGCTATCCGCTGGGCACCTTGGTGGAAAATCCCTATTGGATCCTCAACAAAAACAAGATGAGCGACCAAACGAACCGCTTTACAGGCAATGCCACTGCCGACTTCAAAATCACCGACTGGTGGAACATCACCTACCGCGCAGGCATCGACGAATATACCACAGGCAACTATAATTTGATAGCGCCGGGCGGGGAACTCAAATCCGACATGCAAAACGGTATGCTGAGCGAAAACGAAATGAAATACCGCTACCTTTCGTCCAACCTGATGACCAACATCAACAGGAAATTCGGCGACGTCGAGCTGGGATTGTTGCTGGGATGGAACGAAGAAGAAAGCAAACGGGAATACAACTACCGGAAAGGATTGGACTTCACGATGCCCGAAATACCCACCTTCAGCACCATTACGAGCGAAAACGAAACGCTGGACCAATCGCACAGCCTGGAACGTATGCGCAGCTTCTACGGCGAACTCCGCGCTTCGTACAAAAACTTCGCCTACCTGACGATTACCGGACGCAGCGACAAATCGTC
Organism: Mediterranea sp. (in: CFB group bacteria); assembly: GCA_031287715.1. Taxonomy (GTDB): domain Bacteria; phylum Bacteroidota; class Bacteroidia; order Bacteroidales; family Bacteroidaceae; genus Bacteroides. The sequence goes on along the minus strand of JAITSN010000077.1, from coordinate 1,459 downwards.
CACACTCTATTCTCCCATTCAGGGCGATAAGAACGCATCCTATTTCTATCCTTCGGTATCGGGTAGCGTGATCTTCTCCGAGCTGCTTCCGCAAAACAACATCCTGTCGTTCGGGAAACTCCGCGCCTCCTATGCCAAAGTGGGAAAGGCCACGAATCCTTATGTGACCAACACGACGTTGTGGGGCTCTCAGGAATTTATATACGGGAAAACAGGTACAAGCACTTACTGGTACCGCGGTAATCCTTACCTGAAGCCGGAAATGACATCATCTATCGAGTTGGGGTTGGAAGCACGCTTCTTAGACGGACGGGTAGGCTTCGACCTGACTTATTATAAGAACAATTCGTACAACCAGATCCTGAACCCGCGCACCAGCCAGGCCACCGGATTTATCTTCAACTACTCCAATATCGGCGAGATAACCAACTCCGGTCTGGAACTCTCCATCACCGGCCAGCCCATAAAGACGAGAGACTTCACCTGGAACTCAACGCTGAACATTGCGGGCAACCGCGGTGAAGTAGGTACGATTCACACAAGCCTTCCTGTTCTTTATGTAACCAGCGTGCAGGTAGGCAATGCCAAAGCCGCTTCGTTTGAAAACAGCTGCTTCATGGGCATCTCCGGATCGAAATGGAACCGCACCGAAGACGGCAAGGTGATCCTGGACCAGTGGGGAATGCCTACGTCCGACAAAGCGACCACTTACGAAATAGGCAACCGCGAACCCAAATTTACGGGCGGCTTCAACAACAGCTTGCAATACAAGGGCTGGAACCTGTCGTTCCTGCTGGATTTCCGCGTAGGCGGCATGGTGTATAACGGTACGGAATACATGATGACCATCAACGGTATGTCCACACAAACGGAAGACCGCGGATCGCTGACTGTTGCCGGCGTGGTGAAAACAGGAGAAGATGCCGCGGGAAAACCCATTTATGAAGACAAAACGTTTACCTTCGAGTCAAACGGCACTTATCCGATCAGCGCTACAGCCTCGCAAAACGGCAAGTACATCATCCAGGAATACTGGCGAACCCACTATCCGTTGGAGTCCGCCAACTTCATGACGAAAACCAATTGGCTGCGTCTGCGCTCCGTATCCTTGTCTTACAGCCTGTCCAAGCAACTTCTGGCGAAGACGAAAGTGGTGAAAGGCTGCACATTCTCATTCACAGGCACCAACCTGCTGCTTCTGACCAACTATAAAGGCATGGATCCTGAAGCGTCGGCAAGCGGTTCGGGCATCGGAGGCTCCAGCTCGGTGGGTATTGAATACTGCAACGTACCGGCTACGGCAGGCGTTTCGTTCGGTGTCAATCTTAAGTTTTAAAGCATAAGTAACTGTTCATAATTAAGCAGCATTATGTGCATAGTTTATTCTCAAACTTCTCCCGATTTCTGTCAATGCTCTGTTGGTGGCATAGAAAAGTGTTTCAGCGCAGGTGTAGTCCTG
>JAITSN010000036.1 GCA_031287715.1 Mediterranea sp. (in: CFB group bacteria) | reverse complement strand
GTTAGAGCGCATGATTCATAATCATGAGGTCGCGAGTTCAATTCTCGCTCCCGCTACAAAGCCGAAAGGCTTATAAATAAGGCGGCCAGAAGGATTTCACTTCTGGCCGCCTTTTCTTTCTAGGCTAAATATTCTGCATTTTATTCCATCTATCCGCGCTTTTACGTGGCTTTTCGGATTGCCTTTGTATTTATGCCCTCTAACTCATACCGTTTTGTTTTAATCGGTTAGTTCGTTATAGGTTCTATTCACTGTGTTTTGGAGTTCCAGCTCCTTGCACAGCAATACGATGTACATAATGCCAAATGTAAGCCACCCAAAAAGGAAAATAGTTAATAGGTAGGTGGAGGTTTGCAGTCCTTCCGGCTTATCGTGCTTCACGAGGTAAGCATTACACCGTTCTATCCAATTGCATTGCCAGATAATCGCATAGATACCGAATGTGATGATAGATAAAAAGAAGTAAACGGTTAGTCCGCTGGTGTGTTTGCCGTCTTGCCGGCACGCGGTGTTCGTTTCGGCTGCGAACGCATGGATTAAGTACAGTCCATAGAAGCCGAACGTGATGATTGACAGTAGCAGTGTTAGCCAAAACCCTCTGTCGGTGGGTAATAAAGTCTTTTTCATGATTCTTTGTTGTTAAATGGTTTATAAATTTATTGCATTTTCGATTAATTGGTCTGAATAGTTATAAATTTCGTCTATTGTATTGAGTTTATTCTGTTGCTCTTTATATTTTTCGTCGATGAAGGTTAGGCGTTTGTTTGCCGGATTATTGAGGTAAAGCCGGCAAATGGCTTTTCGATTGTGACAATTAAGGATTTATTTTTCTGATTTGTACACCCGAAGAGAATCGAACTCTTATCTGAGGTACCGGAAACCTCCATTCTATCCATTGAACTACAGGTGCATTACGTCTTTCCGTTATTTATATTTCGGTAAGACTGTGCGAAAGTAAAGAAAATCCATGCACTCTCCTAATGATTCTATCCTTTTTTCCACGCTCGTTTCCGGAGAACGGATTCAATATGTTATTGATAAGATAATGCACCGGTCAGATATTATTTTGCTGATAACTTAGGCATATCGGGAAATCATTTTCGCAAATGTAAATGCGCCTTCTACAGCAATAAACTCCAAACATTATAATGCAGGTTGTCCGGCTGTAATTTTGCATATAGTTACTTAAAATTATTTCTATCTTTGCCATCAATCTTTTAATCACCAACTCATGAGTTATCTTATAAAACCGCAACATTACAAACCGATACTTGATCTGAAACAGACGGAACTTGGAATTAAGCAAATCAAGGAATTTTTCCAGATGAATATCTCTTCCGAGCTTCGTCTGCGCCGTGTTACAGCTCCCCTTTTTGTGCTAAAAGGCATGGGAATTAATGACGACCTTAATGGAATTGAGCGCCCTGTATCTTTCCCCATAAAAGATATGGACGACAGGCAGGCGGAAGTCGTACATTCATTGGCCAAGTGGAAGAGAATGACCCTGGCAGATTATGCGATCGAATCGGGGTATGGCATCTATACGGACATGAATGCTATCCGCCCCGATGAAGAAACGGGCAACTTACATTCGCTATATGTAGACCAATGGGACTGGGAACGGGTGATCGCTCCCGAAGACCGGAATGTGGCGTTTCTGAAAGAAGTTGTCAATCGCATTTATGCCGCCATGATCCGTACCGAATATATGGTGTACGAGATGTATCCGCAAATTAAGCCTTGCCTGCCCGGGAAGCTGTATTTCATACATTCGGAAGAGCTGTTGCAGCTCTATCCGGACATGGATCCCAAGGGGCGTGAAGATGCCATTACAAAAAAATACGGGGCTGTGTTCATCGTCGGCATCGGTTGCAAGTTGAGTAACGGTAGAAAACACGACGGGCGCGCGCCGGATTACGACGACTACACGAGTGAGGGAATGAATGGATTGCCGGGTTTAAACGGCGATATCCTTGTGTGGGACAATGTGCTTCAACGTGCAATGGAACTTTCGTCAATGGGTATCCGCGTCAATAAAGAGGCGTTACTTAAACAGCTGAAAGAAGAAGGCGAAGAAAAAAGATTAGAGCTGTATTTTCATAAAAGATTGATGGATGATACGTTGCCGTTATCCATCGGAGGAGGTATCGGGCAGTCCCGCCTGTGTATGTATTACCTCCGCAAAGCACATATCGGCGAGATTCAGGCAAGTATCTGGCCGGATGATATGAGAAATGAATGTCAGCGGCTTAACATACCACTGATTTAAAAACGCAAGAGCTATGAACGTACAGATAGAAGAAAGTTGGAAGGCGCATCTGAGGCCGGAGTTTGAGAAAGACTATTTCCGTAATCTTACCGGATTCGTACGTAACGAATACATGCAGCAGCCCGTTTACCCTCCGGGCAAACTCATATTCAATGCTTTCAATCTATGTCCGTTCGATAAAGTCAAGGTTGTAATCATCGGGCAAGACCCTTATCACGGGCCGGGCCAAGCGCACGGCTTATGTTTCTCGGTCAATGACGGGGTTGGATTTCCGCCATCGCTTATAAACATCTTTAAGGAAATTAAGAACGACATCGGTATTGGCGCACCTGCCACCGGAAACCTTACCCGCTGGGCCGGGCAGGGCGTTTTACTGTTAAATGCAACACTCACGGTGCGTGCCCATCAAGCCGGCTCGCATCAGAATAAAGGTTGGGAAACGTTTACTGATGCTGCAATACGCGAGCTGGCTGGCGCCCGGGAAAATCTTGTGTTTATCCTTTGGGGGTCGTATGCGCAAAAGAAGGGAGCATTTGTCGACCGCAATAAACACTTAGTGCTGAGTTCCGCCCATCCGTCACCCTTATCCGCCCACAACGGATTCTTTGGCAATAAACATTTTAGCCGCACCAACGAATATCTTAGAGCGCACGGGAAAGAAGAAATCACGTGGTGAGTTTTCTTGATAGCTACCTTATATAATATGTATATGTGTTTTTTAAAATGGCTCATTAAACGTTGGTTTAATGAGCAGGAGTTTCAGGGTACGTTCAACATGTCCGGCGCAAAAGCCGGGAATGAAAACTTTACTGCAAGACAGCTCCCATAATAAATATTAAGGGGTAAATGTTTTTTGAGAATTGTTTCGTTTTTCTTATACTATTTTATACCTTTGCACCCGTGAAGAAACATTAGATTTTTTCATAGTTAAGGTTTAGGTTAAAATTCAGTTAGGGGTGGCTGTGAAGTCACCCCTAATTTGTTTTGTGTTTTTCGGTTCTTTTCAGATTAAATCATATCTTTGACCATCAAATCCGAAATCATATGGAAGATATTTTTAAGACGATTCTTATCTTTGGCCTCATTATTTTTGCTGTTGTGAGGAAGCTGATCAGCTCCGGTAAGGAGAGGGAAAAACGGCAACACCAGCCGGCGCAGCCCAAGAACGATGAAGAGTGGGATGATTATTATCCTCTCCCTACTCTTTCTGTCGGAACAACGAAACAACAAACAGTTAAAAAGCAAACAGTTAAAAAGCAAGTCCGGCAACCGGAACCGCCGCCCTCCCTGCCTGTGGCGGAAGAACCGAACGAGGGGCGGGAGTTTGACATCCGTTCTACCGAAGAGGTGCGGCGTGCGATTGTTTGGTCGGAAATTCTCAACAGGAAATATTAAATGCTAATCACGAAATATAGATTGAATTATTATGTCATTTAAAATCTTGACGGCAGCAGAAGCTGCAAGGAGTATAAAACATGGTTATGTGGTTGGCGTCAGCGGGTTTACGCCGGCCGGAACGCCAAAGGCTGTGACTGCTGAGGTCGCTAAAATAGCAACGGAGGAACATGCGAAGGGAAATCCTTTTCAAATCGACATCCTGAGTGGCGCATCGACAGGCGAGTCTTGCGACGGTGCGCTGGCACGTGCTAAAGCGATGCGCTACCGCGCCCCTTACACAACAAACGGTGATTTTCGCAAGGCTGTGAACAACGGGGAGATTGCGTATAACGATATTCATCTTTCGCAAATGGCGCAGGAGATACGCTTCGGTTTCTTGGGGAAAGTGGACGTAGCGATTATCGAGGCTTGCGAACTGACGGCCGACGGCAGGATTTACCTGACGGCTGCCGGCGGCATCAGTCCTACCATCTGCCGCTTGGCCGACCGGATTATCGTGGAGCTGAACAGTGCACACAGCAAGAATATGATGGGCCTGCACGACGTGTACGAACCGCTTGACCCTCCTTACCGCCGCGAAATCCCGATCTACAAGCCGGGCGACCGCATCGGCAAGCCGTATATCCAGGTAGATCCGAAAAAGATTGCGGCGGTGGTTGAAGTGCGGTTGTGCGACGAGGCGCGCGACTTTACCGAGCCGGATCCTATTACGGACCAAATCGGTATCAACGTGGCAAACTTCCTGGCTGCGGACATGAAACGCGGCATTATTCCACCGACTTTCCTTCCGTTGCAATCTGGCGTGGGCAACATTGCCAATGCCGTATTGGGTGCATTGGGACGCGATAAAACGATTCCCGCATTCGAGATGTACACGGAGGTTATCCAGGATTCGGTGATCAAGCTGATGAGGGAAGGCCGCATCAAGTTCGGCAGTACGTGTTCGCTGTCCGTATCAAACGGATGCTTGGACGAGATCTATAACGATATGGATTTCTTCCGCGACAAGTTGATGCTCCGCCCGTCGGAAATATCCAACAATCCCGAAATCGTTCGCCGCTTGGGCATTATCTCGATGAATACGGCTATCGAAGTGGATATTTACGGCAATATCAACTCTACGCACATCACGGGAACAAAGATGATGAACGGCGTGGGCGGTTCGGGCGACTTCACCCGTAACGCGTTTATTTCGATCTTCTCTTGTCCTTCCGTAGCCAAGTGTGGCAAGATCAGTTCTATCGTTCCGATGGTTTCGCACCACGACCACAACGAGCACTCTGTGAACGTGGTGATTACCGAACAGGGTATTGCCGACTTGCGTGGCAAAAGTCCGGTAGAGCGGTCGCACGCAATTATCGAAAACTGCGCCCATCCCGACTACAGGCAAATCCTTTGGGATTATGTGAAGCTGGCTGGCAAGGGGCAAACGCCCCACTGTATTCAAGCGGCGCTCGGTATGCACGCCCAGCTTAACGAAACCGGCGACATGAGGGATATTGATTGGGGCAAATATGCGGGGTAGTTTTGCCTGATAGAAACAAGGAAGAAAAAAGCAGGAACGGCGCCGCCGTTCCTGCTTTTTTCTTGTCGTTTGCTGTAAGCCAAGTGGCTTACAGCGCCTTTTCCTTTACTAAATATGCTGCAATCTGCACGGCATTCAGCGCGGCGCCTTTCCTGATCTGGTCGCTCACCGTCCAGAACGTCAATCCGTTTTCATTCGTCAGGTCTTTGCGGATACGGCCCACGTATACAGGGTCTTTCCCGGCCAGGAACAGCGGCATCGGGTATTCTTTTCCGGCGGGATTGTCCATCAGCACTACTCCTTCTGCTTTTGAGAATGCTTCGCGGGCTTCTTCAACGGAAACGGGGCGTCCGGTTTCCACCCAGATGCTTTCGGAGTGCGAGCGTAGCGCCGGCACACGAACGCAGGTCGCGCTTACTTTTACATCCGAGTGCATGATCTTGCGCGTTTCGTTGAACATCTTCATTTCTTCTTTGGTGTATCCGTTTTCGGTAAACACATCGATCTGTGGAATCAGGTTGAATGCCAGCTGAAAGGCGAATCTTTCCACGGTTGCTTCTTCGCCGGCCAGTACCTGGCGGTATTGCTCGTAGAGTTCGTCCATCGCTGCCGCACCGGCTCCGCTCGCCGCCTGGTAGGTAGAGACGTGCACGGTTTTGATGTGCGAAAGGTTTTCGATGGCTTTCAGCGCTACGACCATTTGTATGGTTGTGCAGTTGGGGTTGGCAATGATGTTGCGCGGGCGTTTTTTGGCATCGGCGGCGTTGACTTCGGGCACGACCAGCGGAACATCGCCGTCCATGCGGAAAGCGCTTGAGTTGTCGATCATCACTGCGCCGTATTTCGTAATGGTTTGTTCGAACTCTTTGGATATTCCCGCCCCTGCGGAAGTAAAGGCGATGTCTACGCCTTTGAAATCGTCGTTGTGCCGGAGGAGTTTCACCTCGACCGGTTTACCGCGGAAGGTGTATGTTTTTCCGGCGCTGCGTTCGGAACCGAACAATACTAATTCATCCAATGGGAAATTCCTCTCGTCGAGCACACGCAGGAATTCTTGTCCTACGGCTCCGCTCGCTCCAACAATAGCTACTTTCATTTCTTTCTAATTTTACGTTTTCGGCGTTCTTAAATGTACTCTATATCTTAGAAACTCAAACAATTGGCTGCGAAAATACTACTATTTGCTTTATTCCATGTCCGCAGAACTTGTTTTTTTGTTATTTTTGCGGAAATTATTTAGTCCGTACAGATATGAATTGGTTTGATTTTGAGCAGCACCTTCCCATAACAGATCCCACCTGGATTTTTCTTCTGGTGCTCATTATCATTCTTTTTGCACCTATACTTTTGAGCCGGCTCCACATCCCGCATATTATCGGGATGATCATTGCGGGGATAATCGTGGGCGAGCATGGCTTCAACATACTCGAGCGCGACAGCAGCTTTGAGCTTTTCGGCAAAGTGGGGCTTTACTATATCATGTTTCTTGCCGGTTTGGAAATGGACATGGAGGGTTTCAAGAAGAACCGCCTAAAAGCGCTGGCGTTCGGGGTATTGACTTTTACGATCCCGATGCTCCTTGGGATTTGGAGTTCCGTGTCTTTGCTCGACTACGGACTGACCACTGCTGTGCTGTTGGCCAGCATGTATGCCTCCCACACGTTGATTGCCTATCCTATCGTGAGCCGTTACGGCCTTTCGCGCCTCCGCAGCGTTAGCATAACCATCGGGGGTACCGCACTAACGGTGGCTTGGGCGCTTTTGGTGCTCGCAGTCATCTCCGGCATGTACAAGGGAGAGGTCGGGCATTTGTTCTGGATCACGCTAACGGTGAAAGTGGTATGGGTTTGTTTCCTTGTTATCTTCTTTTTCCCCCGTATCGGGCGCTGGTTTTTCCGCAAGTACGAAGACAGCATTATGCAGTTCATCTTTGTGCTGGTGATGGTTTTCCTTGGCGGCGGGTTGCTGGAGTTGGCGGGCATGGAAGGCATACTCGGGGCGTTTATGGTGGGGCTTGTGCTGAACCGGCTGATCCCTTCCATTTCCCCGTTAATGAACCGGTTGGAGTTCGTCGGCAACGCCCTGTTTATCCCTTATTTCCTGATCGGGGTGGGTATGATTATCGACCTGCGCGTGTTGTTCGTAAGCGGAACGGCCTTGAAGGTTGCCGTGGTGATGACCGTTGTGGCGACCCTCAGTAAATGGCTGGCCGCCTGGCTGACGCAGAAGATATTCCGTATGCAGACCAGCGAGCGCGCCATGATGTTCGGGCTAAGCAACGCCCAGGCGGCGGCAACACTGGCCGCGGTGCTCGTCGGCAACAAAATAGAAATCGCCCCCGGCGTGCCTTTATTGAATGACGATGTGCTGAACGGGACGGTGGTCATGATCCTGTTCACCTGCATCATCAGTTCGGTGGTGACCGAACGCGCCGCCCGGAAAATCGTTGTTTCGGACAGCTCCGGAGACTTGGAAGAGAAACCGAAGGAAGAGGAAAACATCCTGATCCCGATTGCCAACCCCGAAACGATTGCCAACTTGGTGAATATGGCTCTCGTCATGAAAGAGCCGAAGCGCAAGGACGGACTGATTACGCTGAGCGTGATCAACGACAGTAATGTTTCCGAGGCCCGACTGGTGCAGGGAAAACGCTATCTGGAACATTCGGCCATGGTGGCAGCGGCGGCGGATGTTTCGGTCAATACGGTGACCCGCTACGACCTGAATGTCGCTTCGGGCATCATCCATACGATGAAAGAATACAGCGCTTCGGAAATCATTATCGGTCTTCACCGCAAGGTTACGTTGGTCGATTCTTTCCTGGGCACTTTGACCGAAGACCTCCTGAAAGGAACCCACAAGCAGGTCATGATTGTCAAATGCCTGATGCCTGTAAATACCCTGCGGCGCATCATCGTGGCTGTCCCCCCCAAGGCCGAGTACGAAGCCGGTTTCTTCAAGTGGGTGGAACGCCTTTGCCGCATGGGGCTTCAGCTGGGTTGCCGGGTGCACTTTTATGCCAACTCAAACACGCTGGGTTACCTGAAGGGCTACATCTCCCACAAACATAAGGGGGTGAGGCGCGAGTTTACCGGACTGGAAGACTGGGACGACCTGCTGCTGCTCACCGGACAAGTTCATTTCGACCACCTCTTGGTCATCGTCAGCTCCCGCCGCGGGTTTATCTCCTACAGCCCGTCGTTTGAGAAGCTCCCGTCGCAGATCACCAATTATTTCAGCAACAACAGTTTGATGGTGCTTTATCCCGATCAATACGGCGATTCGCAGGAAACGCTGTCCTTCTCGGAACCGGTTCACCACAGCGATTCACAGCGCTACGACACGATCGGCAAATGGTTCTATAAATGGTTCAGGAAGAATTGATGGATAAAATGATTCGATTGGAGGGGATAACGAAGCGCTTCGATTCCCTCCGGGTTCTGAAAGGCATCGACCTGGATATTGATAAAGGAGAAATCGTCAGTATCGTAGGGCCGAGCGGCGCCGGCAAAACAACATTGCTGCAAATCATGGGCACGCTCGATAAACCCGATAACGGGGAAGTCCGGATAGGAGGCGTGAGCGTCAAACGCATGGCAGAGAAAGAATTATCGGCTTTCCGGAACACACATATCGGTTTCGTGTTCCAGCTACACCAACTTTTGCCGGAGTTTACCGCATTGGAAAACGTAATGATCCCCGCCTTCATTGCCGGCGTTTCTATCAAAGACGCCACCACGCGCGCAAAAGAACTCCTGGCGTTTATGAAACTGTCCGACCGCATCACACATAAGCCGAACGAGCTGTCGGGAGGAGAAAAACAACGCGTTGCCGTGGCCCGCGCCCTTATAAACAATCCAACCGTCGTCCTGGCCGACGAACCCTCCGGCAGCCTCGACACACGGAACAAAGAGGAACTGCATCGTTTATTCTTTGAACTGCGCAACAGCTTCGGACAAACATTTGTGATCGTAACACACGACGAAAGCCTGGCGCAAATCACCGACCGGACAATTCACATCGTAGACGGCCTGATCTCTTAGCCCGCACAGGGCAAATACACATTCCGCCAACCAATTCCGGAAACTCCATGCTATTTCTATTCTTTGGAAGCGCCGTGACACGTATGGCACGGGGCAAAAAAAATTAGAAACGCTGTACCATATAGAATATAGTGCAAATATACTTCCGAAAGACAGGAATTAAGCAGGAGCGGGCTAACGGAACTGTCAATTATTCATTCGCAGCTCGGCGGGCAGCTCTTTTTATCGGATTAAAACGATTTTCTTAGATATTATGATTATTTTTACTCCAGCAAATCAAAATATAGAAGGGTATGAATATTGAAGACATTGTAAAAGCAGAAGCCGATAACACCGGCACCATTATTCTCTTCAGGGAAGGCGTTTTTTGGAAAGCATACGAGAGATCGGCGTATGCTTTTTGCAAACACATCAAGTCGTTTGTGGTCAGAAAAAAATATATCAAATCGATCAACGACGAGATCGTGTCCGTCGGGTTTCCGATGTCGTCCAGCAAAACCCTGTTGCAAGGAAAAGTAATTCTGCTGGAAGAAGAAAAAAAGATGATCGTATCTATCGGCCGGATTGACCTCGAAGGTTTCATGGCGTGGAAGAAAGAACAGATCCTTAGCGTACCGGCCGTAAGTCCATCCTGCGGCAACAATTCTCCAAGGGTTTCCGATTGCAGCGATCTGGAAAAAGAAGTCATCAGCCAGATCAAACAATTCAGTGTGGAAAATAAAACGCCCTTCGAATGTATGCTCTTCCTCTCGGAAATCAAAAAGCAACTGTTGTCTTGAGGAAGACTATTTGAAGAGCTTGTCTATCTGGCCATCTTTGATGGTGGCCAGAACGGCGCGCCCGTCGGGGGTATAATTGGGTGTTGCGCAGGCAAACAGATGGCCCACCAAAGTACTCATTTCTTCTCCGCTAAGCACCTGCCCGTACACGATTGCTGCGGCGCGAGCCAACGTTAGGGCCAGCACATGCCGGACTTCTTCTTTTATGTCGCTTCCTTTTTCGATGGCGTTCGTCACCATATTCCGCACGAGTGCGACCGGGTCAAGCCCCTCAATGCCGGACGGGATTCCGTTCACCGCATAGCTGCCGCCTCCCAAAGGGCTTAAATCGAAGCCGATGGCGGACAGATCATCCATGATTCCTTGCAAGACGATGGCTTCCGACGGTGGCAGCTGCAAGATCTCCGGAAAAAGTACGCCTTGCGAAACGCCCTGCTTTTGTTTGATCTGTTCGATATACCTGTCGAACAGCACGCGTACGTGGGCGCGGTGCTGGTCGATGATCATCAGCCCCGATTTCACGGAAGTCAGGATGAAACGCCCTTTGTATTGCAGGTGCAACGTTCCTTTCTCAACGACGGATTCCGGCCGGGCAGCGTGCAGACTTTCGGTCGGGCGGTGCGTTTCGTCGGCCGGCTCTGTTGTCCGGGTAAAAGGAATGGGGGTTCCGGGGTCTTCTTCAAAGGATCTTTCAACGTCTCCGCCGTATAGCTTTTCCCAGCCGGCGGCTTTCTCTTTGCGGGAATAACCGCCGCCGGAAGTCGCCCGGAAAGGATTGAAGTCCGTATTGATATGCAGTTTCGGGGGTTCGACAGGCTTGCCGCTTTCAAAAGCCGGAATGTCGGGCATTCCTTCCGTATCGAAGTCGATGGACGGAATGGCATTGAATTTCCCCAAGGCTTCTTTCACCGCCGCCGAAAGGATCTGCCAGATGGCTTGTTCGTTTTCAAACTTGATTTCCGTCTTTGTCGGATGGATATTGACGTCAATATTAGCCGGATCGACCTCAAAATAAAGGAAGTAGCATATATGTTCGCCCGCAGGAACCAAATGCTCGTAAGCGTCGGCCACCGCTTTGTGGAAATACGGATGGCGCATGTAGCGCCCGTTCACAAAGAAGTATTGGCGTATGCCTTTTTTGCCGGACGCTTCCGGCTTTCCGGCGAATCCGGAGATGGCGATCATCGTCGTATCCACCTCAACAGGCAGCAGTAGCTGGTTCAGTCTCTTCCCGTAGACAGCGGCGATCCGCTGGCGGCGGCTTGATGCGGGAAGGTTGAATATTTCACCGTCGTTGTGATGCAGCGTAAAGGCCACTTGGGGATGCACCAGAACGATCCGCTCAAATTCGGTCAGTATATTGCTCCATTCGGTGGTGTTCGACTTGAGGAATTTGCGGCGCACGGGGATATTGAAGAACAGATTCTTCACCGAGAAGTTACTCCCTTTGGGGCAGGACACCACTTCCTGGCTTTCGACTTTGGATGCGGCGATGACAATAGATGTTCCCAACTCTTCGGCGGCCAGGCGGGTTTTGAGTTCAACCTGGGCCACGGCGGCTATGGAGGCCAGCGCTTCGCCGCGGAATCCCATGGTTCGCAAGGCAAACAGATCGGCCGCCTCACGTATTTTGGATGTGGCATGTCTTTCGAAAGACAGCCGCGCGTCGGTTCCGGACATCCCCTTGCCATCGTCGATGACCTGGATGTTTGTCCGTCCGGCATCGGTGATCAGCACGTGTATGTTTTCCGCTCCGGCATCTATGGCATTTTCCACCAGCTCTTTAACAACGGACGCCGGACGCTGGATCACTTCTCCGGCAGCGATCTGGTTGGCAACCGAATCCGGCAACAGACGAATGACGTCACTCATCTCAGAACTCCCATCTTCCGATTTGCAAATAGCGCCAGAGCAACAGCAGCAGCGCGATGATGGCCAGAACCACCCCCACGTGCACCGGCTTGCGCTTACTTTGCTTGCGCCGTTTGAGATGGGTGGTGCTTTCTACGAATTTCCCCCGGATGTCTTCCGGGTTGATGTTTTTTTGGGGCCACATTCCCAGTTCGCGCTTGGCGTTTTCTTCCATTTGGGCCAGTTTCTCTTTCCTTTCATCATAGTAGACATACGGAAGGTTGAAACGGCGCGGCTTTTTCATTTTAAAGAATCCCATACTGTTTCGAGTTTTTAATTTCACGCATCGGCTTGGAGACAGGCTTGCGCGTTGTCTTGCGCAGCGTATCGCCCGCCCGTTTGGGCCGCCAGTCGAAGATATCGTCTTTGTTCAGCGGCCGTATATAGTCAAACCATTGGTAGTTCGGCAACTTCATTTTGTCTTCCGGCAATTGATCCATCGGGTAAAGCACTCCGTTGGATTTGGGACTCATGACCATTTTGTCTATTTTGCGTTCACGCAGATAGATATTCAGCAGGCTTGTTTCGGAAGTATTCATCCCCATCATCGTGCTGTCTTTCTCTTCGGGGTAAAAGATGACCAGCACATTCCCGACGACGTCTATCCTGCGCATTTCCCCTTTTTCAAAATACGCTTTCATTTCCTTGCCCGTGACCTGGTTGTAGTGAAGGGAGTCTTTCATTTCCACCGTTAAGGCCTGGTTGATGATGTGCGCCCAGTCTATCGTGCTGTCGTTCATGTATACCCGGATCTCTTCGCCGAGCAGTTGCTGGTTTTCATTCCAGAGAATCGGGTCCGTATACATCGTGATGCAGGAATCTTTCGAGTTGAATATCAGCGAATCGCAAACGCCTTGCACGTCCGTCCGGTACATCCGCACTTTATGGTATGCGCGAACTTCGCGGAACAGTGAATCCGTATTCATATGGTAACTGAGCATCTTCAGCGTGTCGCCGTGGATGTACAGGCTGTCACCCTGGGAGTAGTCGATGGCCACTGCCCGCTTTGTAGCCATTGCATATCCGGCCGGCTCGTCGTACAGGCAATAGTCGCCCGTGAGCATATTTTTGTTGACAGTATCGTTCATCACCACATGGTCGAAGGCTTCGCCGAAACCGATCTTGCGGTTGTAGAACAGGCTGTCGCCCGTGAGCCGCTTGCCTTCGTTCGTCAGAACGGAGCGGTCGAGGAGTTCGGCCACGTCGTTGGTCGTGTCATAGAAGCCCCGTTCCGAATAGATGTGGTTTTGGTCGCTCACGATCTCGGACGGCCCCAGGATGGTGGCGATCTTTGTTTCGGTATGGTATTTCAGCGTATCCGACTTCAGGGTGAAACGGGGATTGACCAGCGTCACTTCGTGGTTGAACACGGATAGCTTTGTTGCCGGACTATATTCGCCCCAGTCCGAGGTGAGGATATTCTCTTCGTCGGTCAACATTCCGCCTTCAAAATAGTAACCCAAATTAAAGATGCGGTCGTAGTTGAGGCTGTCCGTCAGCAAGGTAGTGTTCCGGTTGATCATTTTCACGCTCTCACGCAGCTGCGCCAGCTGCGCCACACCGTCGTAGTACAGGTAATCGCCGTAGATGAACAGCGTATCTCCCTGTTCCATGCGGACATTGCCGAAGGCTTCGACGGAATTGGTGTTTTCGTAAACCAGAGCGCTGTCGCACCACATAAACATACCTTCGTGTTTGAGCTGTACAGATCCGACGAGCACTTGTACGTCCGGGCGGAAGCTCCGGTTCATATATCCCTCATCGGCATGAAGAAGGTCTACGCGGGTTTTCTTTTTCCCTGCTTGCTGCCCTTGCGCTGGAGTTTGCGCCCAAGCGCATAGACCAAACAGGCACAGGATTCCCCAAAGGGGAATCCTGTGCCTGTTTGGAATGTTTGTTTTTGTTTTTTCTCTGGGCATATATATATTAAGGAAGTCGAAGGGGTTATTCTTTAATCCAGCCCGGATATTTGAACGCACAGTTTTTCCAGTTCTCGTTGATGCGGACGTAGGTGTTTTTCTGCTTTTCGATGATCCATTTCTCGAGCACCTGATCTCTGCGTTTATTCAGCACGATCTCTTTCAGGCTCTGGTAGTCGTCGCTGATCGTTGCCTTGTGGCCATTGATCCTGCTTTTCAGTTTTACGATCACGCAGATGTCCTTTCCGTCTTTCTCCCTGATCATGGAGAATGCGTTGGATATTTCGCCGATATTCATTTTATCGATAACCTTTGCTATTTCTTGCGGCAGCTGCTGCATCTCGAACCGCGAGGTGCCGGTTTCGGGGTTGACCGCCAGGCCGTAATTGTTGCGCGTATCCTTATCCTGGGAGATGTGCAGGGCGGCATCTTCAAAAGAGAACTTGGCATTGCGGATGTCGTCGGCAATGGAGTCAAGCCGTGCGATCGCATTACTCACGTCCTTTTTGGAAGCCTGGGGCTTCAGCAGGATATGCCTGGAGTTCAGGCGGTCGCCGCGTTTTTCGATCAGCTGGATGATGTGGAAGCCGAATTCCGTTTCGACGATCTTTGAAACCTTCTTCTGGTCTTGGAGGTTGAATGCAACGTTGGCATATTCGGGCACTAACTGTCCGCGCCCCATAAAACCGAGTTCCCCTCCGCGCATGGCCGACACTTTGTCTTCGGAATAGAGTAGCGCCAATGTGGAGAAGTCCGTTTCGCCGGCATTTACACGGTCGGTAAATTCGCGCAGC
Source organism: Mediterranea sp. (in: CFB group bacteria) (assembly GCA_031287715.1). GTDB lineage: Bacteria > Bacteroidota > Bacteroidia > Bacteroidales > Bacteroidaceae > Bacteroides. Next base: position 1,743 of record JAITSN010000036.1, on the reverse strand, counting down.
CGTCTTTTCACCTCTTCAATTTCTTCGATGGGGATCTTGGGTTGCAGCACGATCAATTGTACTTCCACCTCCGTCGGGATGTAAGGGATACTGTCTGCCGGAAGATCTTTGAAATAGCGGCGCACTTCGGAGGGGGTTACTTTGATCTCGCCGACTAATTTCTGCTGCATTTTCTGCATCATCAGCCCGTCGCGTATATTTTCGCGCATAGATTCGCGTATCTGGATGGATGTTTTGTTGAAGTATTCTTCCATCTTTTCTTTGGAGCCTATCATACGGATGAAATATTCCGTCTGCGCTTCCACGCGTTGGATGACTTCGGACTCGGAGACTTCGATACTGTCCAGCGCCGCCTGGTGCAGGTACAGTTTCCGGACGGCCAGTTCTTCGGGTATGATACAATACGGGTCGCCGTCAAACCGCCGGCCTTCGTACAAAGCGCTCAAGCGTGCCTCTTCCACGTCTGATTTCAATATGGCATCGTCTCCGACAATCCAAACGACTTCATCAATCACATTATCTTGTCCGCGGGCAACACCAGCCATGAGCATCAATGCTGCCGGAACAAGGAATTTAAAACATGCGCTTTTCTTCATCTTCGCTAATAATATATGATCTTATTTTATCCTTCCGTGTAGCTTCCTTGTACAGGTCGGCTTTAATTTCTTTTATAAAATCGACCTTGCGCAGGTTCATCAGCATCTCTTTGGCTGTTGTCCGCGCAAAATCGTAAGGTTCTTCATCTCCTTTCCGGCGATAGTCGGTTACATTGAGAAAATAATAAAACGCCGTGTCCTGCAATTCCACATGCCGGTTCACGCGGATATATTCCTCCGGATCTTCTCCCTTGATCGGAATTTTGCCCAGCACATCGGAGACGGCGATCCACTTGTCGTAGAAATAATCGTAGCTTATAGCATGTTGCAGGCTGTATTTTTCCAGATTCTCCACGGCTTCGTGCGTTTCGGTTCTGTACCATTTGCGCACCTCATTCAATTGGGGGGACTCCAAGGGTACTTTGACAAATAGTCCTTTCATCAGAGGACGTTTGAGGATAAACAGTTCTTTGTTCTTTTCATAGAAATCGGCGATGGCCTGTTCCGAAAGGTTGAGCGACAGTTTCTGTTTGATCAGTTCCTGCTGGTATCTATGGATGATCAGCGCTTTACGGTAGCTCTCCACAAGTTTTTCGATCTCGGTATTGTCCGGAATATTGGCCTTGGCTTTATCATACAGCAACATTTCTTCGATCCAGTTCCGTATGTAATTTTCGGCAAACAGCAGACTGTCATCTTTCGACAGGCTCGCGGGAACTACCTTTTGCAGATCTTCCCTGTACAGAAAATGGCCTTTCACTTCAATCAAAAGGTTTTCCATCCTGTACTTGTGCTCATCATTCTGGCCGCCGCATGATGTACACAATAAAAAAGCAAGCAGTAGAAAACCTATTATTGGCATAGTGTAAACCGGATTATATTTTTTAAAACGTACGAAGATAACGTAAATAACTCATTGCTTCCAATGATTATTAATTGTTTTTAAGCCTCTTGGTTAATTTCAATCTTATATGTCCTGGTTGGGCGTTGCCTTCGGCCCAGGCCATCCGCTGCAAGTCCTCGCTCCGCTGCACTTCGTTTCGCTCCGCTGCGGGCTTTCCGCTCATGTCCTTAAGTTTGCAGCAGAATAAGAAGCTGAGGTTAAATTTCTACTTTTGTTGTATAAAAGAAGAGAATTAACCGACCG
>JAITSN010000024.1 GCA_031287715.1 Mediterranea sp. (in: CFB group bacteria) | reverse complement strand
ATAATGGATTTATATAACAGGGAGATCGTAAGTTACAACATATCAGAGCGGCCTACTTTCCATCAGACAATACAAATGCTTGATGATGCGTTCAAGAAGCTGCCAAAGGAAATAGACCTTGTGCTTCATTCGGATCAGGGCTGGCAGTACCGGATGAAACACTATAAGTATCTGTTGCAGGAAAGGGAAGAAATTGCAACGGATGATGAACGGGCTAAAATAAAAATCGTACTTTTACCCCGATTTCACGCATCTTATGCAAAAAACCAAGCGGTTATGAATACAATAAAGATTAAAGACAAGCGGTTTGCCGTCTCCATCAGACATGACGAAATCCGGAAAGAAGTGATTCGCGTAGCCGGCGAGATCAACCGCGATCTGGCAGGCAAAGACCCCATCTTTCTGAGTGTATTGAACGGCGCATTCATGTTCACGGCCGATTTGATGAAACACCTCACCATCCCCTGCGAAATATCCTTCGTGAAGCTGGCATCCTACCAAGGTGTGGCCTCGACAGGAATCATTAAAGAAGTAATCGGGATGAACGAAGACATAAGCGGCCGCACAGTGGTCATTGTAGAAGACATCGTCGATACCGGATTCACCATACAGCGCCTGCTGGAAGCCTTAGGAACCCGGAACCCGAAAGAGATCCATATCGCCTCGCTACTCGTAAAGCCCGACAAGCTGCAAGTGGAACTAAACATCAAGTATGTGGCGATGCACATCCCCAATGACTTTATCGTAGGCTACGGACTGGATTGCGACGGCTTCGGGAGAAACTACCCCGACATCTACACCATCGTAAACGAATAAAACAAATTCATTAATATATAGAAATGCTTAACATTGTTATTTTTGGTGCTCCCGGCTCAGGAAAGGGAACACAAAGCGAACGCGTGGTAGAAAAATTCGGCTTGAATCACATTTCCACAGGAGACGTTCTGCGGGCCGAAATGAAGAAAGATACAGGCTTGGGCCAGACGGCTAAAAAATATATCGACCAGGGCCAGCTGATCCCGGACGAACTGATGATAGACATCCTGGCCGGTGTGCTCGACAGCTTCGAAGCAAGCAAAGGCGTAATCTTCGACGGCTTCCCACGCACCGTAGCCCAGGCGGACGAACTGAAGAAAATGCTGGCCGCCAGAGGACAGGAAGTATCCGTCATGCTCGACCTGGACGTACCGGAAGAAGAACTGATCGAACGCCTGATCAAACGCGGACAAATCTCCGGACGTGCAGACGACAACGAAGAAACCATCAAGAAACGCCTGCTGGTCTACAACACACAAACCAGCCCGCTGATCCAATGGTATAAAAACGAAGGAAAATACGTCCACATCAAAGGCTGCGGCGAGCTGGAAGAAATCACCGAGCAAATCGTAAACGCAATAACAGCAGTAAAGAATAACTGATCCCAGATGCCCGAATCCAATTTTATTGACTACGTAAAGATATACTGCCGCTCCGGAAAGGGCGGACGAGGTTCCACGCACATGCGGCGCGAAAAATATGTTCCCAACGGAGGCCCCGACGGAGGAGACGGCGGGCGGGGCGGCCACGTTATCCTGCGCGGAAACCGCAACTACTGGACGCTGCTGCACCTGAAGTACGAACGCCATGTCATGGCCGGTCACGGAGAATCGGGCAGCAGAAACCGCAGCTTCGGCAAAGACGGCAGCGACAAGATCATCGAAGTACCCTGCGGAACGGTCGTCTATCATGCCGAAACCGGCGAATACATCTGCGACGTGATGGAACACGGGCAAGAAGTCACCCTCCTGAAAGGCGGGCGGGGCGGATTGGGCAACTGGCACTTCCGCACAGCAACCCGCCAGGCGCCACGCTTCGCCCAACCGGGTGAACCGATGCAGGAAATGACCGTCATCATGGAACTCAAACTCCTGGCGGACGTAGGCCTGGTCGGATTCCCCAACGCAGGCAAATCCACGCTGCTGTCCACCCTTTCGGCAGCCAAACCCAAAATCGCCGACTACCCCTTCACCACACTCGAACCCAACCTGGGAATCGTCTCCTACCGCGACGGAAAATCATTCGTTATGGCCGACATACCGGGCATCATCGAAGGCGCCAGCGAAGGGCGCGGGCTTGGACTGCGCTTCCTCAGGCACATCGAACGCAACTCCCTGCTGCTGTTCATGGTTCCGGCCGACAGCAATGACATCCGCAAAGAATACGAGATATTGCTCAACGAGCTGCGCCTGTTTAGCCCCGAAATGCTTGATAAGCAGCGCGTACTTGCCATAACAAAGTGCGATATGCTCGACCGCGAACTGATGGATGAAATCAAACCGGCCCTTCCCGAAAACATTCCGCACATCTTCATCTCCTCCGTGACCGGACTGGGAATCTCCGCACTGAAAGATATTCTTTGGGAAGAGTTGAACCGGGAAAGCAATAAGATAGAAGCCGCCAACCCTATGGCGCACCGCTCCAAAGACGTCAGCCGCCTGCATGAAGAGCTGAAAGCAGAAGGCGAAGACGAAGATGAAGACGAAGAAAACACCCATAACCCCGCATCTTCCGCGGAGTGAATTTGTTTTTAAAGCGGCTCATTAAACCAACGTTTAATGAGCCGCTCTGTTTTATCCCTTCCTTTATTCACTGCAACCATAGCCGATCGGAGAAGGTAAAGTTTTTCAACTACATTTTTACATTTCAGGCGCTATGGATAGCGCTTTCGAGGGGTAGAAAGCCTCATTTTCATGAAAAATATTTATTTTGAGGAGTAGAAAGCCTCGTTTTCATGAAAAATATTTATTTTGAGGAGTAGAAAGCCTCGTTTTCATGAAAAATATTTATTTTGAGGAGTAGAAAGCCTCGTTTTCATGAAAAATATCGTTTTCGAGGAGTAGAAAGCCTCGTTTTCATGAAAAATATCGTTTTCGAGGAGTAGAAAGCTTCGTTTTCATGAAAAATATCGTTTTCGAGGAGTAGAAAGCTTCGTTTTCATGAAAAATATCGTTTTCGAGGAGTAGAAAATGGTAAATGTGAAGGCGCAGCCGCGTTAGGGAGAGAAGCGGAAAGCCCGGAACGGAGCGCAGCGGAGCGAGGACTTGCAGCGGATGGCCCGACCCCCGAAGGGGGGAACGCCCAAACATTTACCATTTACGATTTGCCATTTACGATTTGCCGGTGTAATGGAAAACAAATTACCTCGATCTTGAATGTAAATATCAAAATCGAGGTAATTGTTTGGGTGACGGGATGCGGGTTGGCAGCGCCGCCGAGGTGCTTGATTCGCGATCAGTTGTTTTCGGGACGGAGCTTGCGGACTACGGCGCCGGCTTGCCACATTTCGCTTTCGCGGAGTTTTTTCAGTTCGGCTTCCAATCCTTCGCGGTAGTCGGGCTTGGAGTTGGTGTCGATGGAGCGTTGTGCTTCGTTGCCTGTTTTTACTTCGTTGTAGAGTTTCTCGAATGTGGGTTTGGTTGCGTCGTGAAAGGCTCCCATCCAGTCTAATGCGCCGCGTTGGGCGGTTGTGGAGCAGTTTGCATACATCCAGTCCATGCCGTTTTTGGCAAACAGGGGCATGAGGGATTGGGTGAGTTCTTCTACGGTTTCGTTGAAGGCTTCGGAGGGGGTGTGGCCGTTTTCGCGCAGTACTTCGTATTGGGCGAGGAGGATTCCCTGGATGGCGCCCATGAGCGTGCCGCGTTCGCCGGTGAGGTCGGAGTATACTTCGCGTTCAAAGGTGGTTTCAAAGAGGTAGCCTGAGCCGACTCCGATGCCGAGTGCGATGACGCGCTCCCATGCTTTGCCTGTTGTGTCTTGGAAGATGGCGAAGGAGGAGTTCAGCCCGCGGCCTTCGAGAAACATGGCGCGCAGGGATGTGCCTGAGCCTTTGGGCGCAACCAGGATGACGTCTACGTCGGCGGGGGGGATGATGTTTGTCCGTTCTTTGTAGGTGATGCCGAAGCCGTGGGAGAAGTAGAGTGCTTTGCCCGGGCTGAGGTGTTTCTTTACGGTGGGCCAGAGTTCGATCTGTGCGGCGTCGGAAAGGAGGTATTGGATGATGGTGCCGCGCTTGCAGGCTTCTTCGATCTCGAAGAGTGTTTGTCCGGGCACCCAGCCGTCGGCGATGGCTTTGTCCCAGGTTTTGCCGCCCTTGCGTTGTCCGACGATGACGTTGAAGCCGTTGTCGCGGAGGTTGAGGGCTTGTCCGGGGCCTTGAACGCCGTAACCGATAACGGCGATGGTTTCTTTTTCCAATACTTCACGTGCTTTTCCCAGAGGGAATTCTTCGCGGGTTACGACGTTTTCGGTAACTCCGCCGAAATTCATTTGTGCCATTTTAGTTTAATTTTTTGTGCCTGCGGGTTTTTAAAGATCACAGGCGGGTTAATATTCGGGTTTATTGATCTTCTTTTTCCGGTGCGGGTTGTTTATAGGTGATCTTGCTGCGGCATACGGCTTCTTCGCTGTTGTTTTTTCTGATTTCTACGCTGTATTCTCCGTTACCGGTTTCTTCTTTATAGAATTTCAGTTGGTCGCCGTAGTAGCTTTCGGTGATGTAGGCGATCTCAAAGCGGTGGATGCGCATTGTCCGGTAGTATTCCAGATGGAAGAGGTCCAGGATGTGTTCGATGTAGCGGACGCTGTTTACGTGTCCGTTGATGTCAATATCGTTGTATTTAGCGGTCAGGGTTGCCGTTTCTTCTTTCGCTTCTATTTTGATGCGGGTTGGTTTTTCGATCGGACATTTTTCGCTTTGGCAGATGTATTCGGTAATGTTTCCTCCGTGTATGTTCAGCAGGTCGGCCGGTTTACGGGTGTCTCTGTTGATCATTGCCCAGATGGACCGGGCGTAGCCGATCGTTGCTCCGTCTTTGTCGATGATGGCGAAGTTGCGGTCTGTGAAGAGCCGGTAGACGTTCTCTACCCATGTCCGGATGGTGAAGTGTTCGTATTGTCCGGGCATATCGTTCATTTCAACGGCCAGGCGGGAGAGTACCCAGGTGTGGTTTCCTTCGTTCAGTGCGGCTATTCCGAATCCGCGTTCTGTTGCATGGAATCCGGCGCAGTTCAGCAGATGGTTTCCCAGCACGCCCAGGGTTAGTTTTCCGTTGAAGTCTACATGAAAGGGTTCTGCAACAAAGTTGTAGGTTCCTATTTTATTGTTTTTCATGGTTTCTGTTTTGGAGGTGTTTTTCTTCCCGCATGGTCAAATATTCATTGACGCGTTCAAAACAGCTGGTGGTAATGGCTACGCGTCCCGAGCGTACGAACTGCAAGACGCATTTGAGGGTGCGCAGTTCGTCGTACATGGAGGTGATCTCTTCGCTCATCCCGTTTTTTTCGACGATGCAGAATACGGGGTTTACTTCTACCACACGGGCGTTGTAGCGCCGGATGATTTTCGAGGCGAGCGGGTCGTTCTGAAATTCGGCGGTGGACAGTTTGTAGAGGGCTATTTCGTGGAAATAGATCTGATCATCGGTAAAGTAATGGGCTTGTATCACGTCTATTTTTTTTTCGATCTGCTTGACTACTTTTTCGATGATGTCTTTGTTGGCCCAGGTGGTGATGGTGTACTTATGTATTCCTTTGATGGAGGATGCCGACACGTTGAGGCTTTCAATGTTGAGCTGGCGGCGGGTGAAAACGGCGGTGACCTGATTGAGGAGGCCTGCGATGTTTTCCGAATGAACAATTAATGTATATAATGTCTTATCCATATTTTCTAATGCGAATCATGTGTTTTAGTATAACATTTGGTCTACTGAAGATCCCGGAGGGGTCATCGGGAGTACGTTTCCTTCTTCGATGACGCAGGCTTCCAGGATGAATGGCCCGTCGGCGTGCAGCATTTCGCGGATGGCGGTGTGGAGTTCTTCCCGTTGCGTCACTCGTTTCGAGGGTATTCCGTAGGCTTCGGCGATCTTTCTGTAGTCGGGGTTTACCATCGGGGTGAAGGCGTACCGGCCTCCGAAGAACATGGCTTGCCATTGGCGTACATTGCCAAGGAAGTTATTGTTGAGCACGATCACTTTCACCGGCGCTTTTTGTTCCATGATGGTGCCCAGCTCTTGGATGGTCATTTGCAGGCCTCCGTCGCCCATAAAGGCGCAAACGGTTCGGCCGGGGGCGCCAAAGGTCGCGCCGATCGCCGCCGGAAGTGAGAATCCCATAGTGCCCAGGCCTCCGGAGGATATCATGCTCCGGCCTTTGCTGAATTTAAAGTAACGCGCTGCCATCATCTGGTTTTGGCCGACGTCTGTCACCAGGATGGCCTCGTTCTTTGTTGCTTCGCTCACGGCGCGGACAACTTCTCCCATATTCAACGGGCCTTCTTTGGGATTGATCTCTTTTTGGATCACGCGCTCGTCTTCTATTCTTGCGTATTCGGCGAAGCTGTCGATCCATCCGGTGTGCTTGTTTTCCCGGATAAGTCCGGTCAAGCGGGCCAGCGTCTTCTTGCAATCGCCAAGTAAAGGTATATCTACTTTTACGTTTTTGTTGATTTCGGAGGGGTCGATATCGAGATGTATGATCTTGGCTTGTTTGGCGTACGTATTGAGCGTTCCCGTCACACGGTCGTCGAAACGCATACCTACAGCGATCAGCACGTCGCACTCGTTGGTCTTTACATTGGGGGCGAGGTTTCCGTGCATTCCCAACATGCCTTTATTCAGCGGATGGTCTGTGGGGATGGCTGACAGGCCCAGCAGCGTACATCCGCAAGGGAGGTCGGCCTTTTCTACAAACCGGCGGAGTTCTTCTCTGGCATTTCCCAGCTCGACGCCTTGCCCGACAAGTACCAGCGGTTTCTTTGCTTGGTTGATTGATTCGGCGGCGGCTTGCAGGTATTCTTCGTCTGTAGTCGGGTCGGGATCGTAGCTGCGGATGAAATCGAACGTTGCCGGTTTATATTCAACCGTTTCTGTCTGGGCGTTCTTGGCAAAGTCCAATACGACCGGGCCGGGCCTTCCGCTTTTCGCGATATAGAATGCGCGGGCCACAGCCCAAGACACATCTTCCGCACGTTGTATCTGATAACTCCATTTGGAAATGGGCTGGGTGATGCCTACCAAGTCTACTTCCTGGAAAAAGTCCGTGCCCAGGAAAGGGGTAGCGACCTGGCCGGAGATGACAACGACAGGCGTGCTGTCGATCATGGCATCTGCAATGCCTGTCACGGTATTCGTAGCTCCCGGCCCGCTTGTCACCAGGCAAACTCCTACTTCTCCCGATACGCGGGCAAAGCCTTGCGCGGCATGTGCAGCTCCCTGCTCGTGGCGAACCAGCACGTGGTTTATCTTATCCAGATGATCGTACAGGACGTCGTAGGTCGGCATGATCGTTCCGCCCGGATAGCCGAATATGGTTTTCACTCCGTGATGCTCCAGCGCCCGGATCAAAGCCTCGGCGCCGGTTATGCAGGAAGTCTCGCCCTGGTTTTTCTGTATATTATCGTTCATATATTCGTTTGTTTTTAGTCTATGATCCTCACCGCTCCTTTGTCTGCGGAACTCACCATGCCGGCGTAAGCCTTCAGGCTCTTGGGCACGTGGCGTTGACGGGTTACGGGTGTCATTGGGCGGGCGGCAAGTTCTTCGTCGCTCAGTTTTACACGGATCGTCCTTTCGGGAATGTTGATCTCAATGACATCGCCGTCTCTGACTTTCCCGATGTTTCCACCGGCAGCGGCTTCGGGGGATATATGGCCGATGCTCAAGCCGGAGGTGCCTCCGCTGAAACGCCCGTCGGTAATCAGCGCACAGACTGCTCCCAGGTGGCGGGATTTTATATAGGAAGTGGGGTATAGCATTTCTTGCATTCCCGGGCCGCCTTTAGGGCCTTCGTGTGTGATGACAACAACATCGCCGGCGGAAACTTCGCCTTTGAGGATGCCTTCGCAAGCGGCTTCCTGTGAGTCGAAAACCTTAGCCGGACCTGTGAACGCCCGGATGCTTTCGTCTACACCGGCTGTTTTAACAACGCAGCCGTCTATGGCGATATTGCCTTTCAGTACGGCCAGTCCGCCGTCTTTGGAATAGGCGTGTTGCACGTCGCGAATACATCCTTCGGTCCTGTCGGTATCTGTTTCTCCGTAATATGTGTCTTGCGATCCCATCGTGAGATTGAATTTGCCGGCGGGGGCGCTCTTATACAGTTGGATGGCTTGGGGCAATACATGCGGGCTTGTAATGGCGTAGTTGTCCAGCGCTTCGCCCAACGTCATTCCGTCAACCCGTCCAACCGTTGTGTCAATCAGCCCGGCTTTAGCCAGCTCGTTCAAAATTGAAAGAACACCTCCGGCGCGGTTCACATCCTGGATGTGGTATTTCTGTGTATTGGGAGCGACCTTGCACAGGCAAGGGGTTTTGCGCGACAGTCCGTCAATATCATCCATCGTGAAATCAACTCCGGCTTCGTGGGCGATCGCCAGCAAGTGCAGCACGGTATTGGTTGATCCTCCCATAGCAATGTCCAGCGTCATCGCGTTCAGGAATGCCGGACGGGTGGCGATGCTTCGGGGAAGAACGGATTCGTCTCCGTCTCTGTAATAGCGGTACGCATTCTCTACGATCATCTTTGCCGCATTCCCGAACAGTTGCGTACGGTTGGCGTGGGTGGCGACAATGGTGCCATTGCCGGGTAAAGCCAATCCGATAGCTTCGTTCAGGCAGTTCATGGAGTTGGCCGTGAACATTCCTGAGCAGCTGCCGCAGGTCGGGCAGGCGCTTGCTTCTATTTCGGCAACCTGTTGGTCGCTTACGCTATCGTCAGCCGAGCGGATCATGGCGTCAATCAAGTCTAAGTGTTTCCCGTCGAGTTCGCCGGCTTCCATCGGGCCGCCCGATACAAACACGGCGGGGATGTTCAACCGCATGGCGGCCATCAGCATACCCGGAGTGATCTTGTCGCAGTTGCTGATACAGATCATAGCGTCTGCTTTGTGGGCATTCACCATATACTCCACGCTATCGGCGATAATATCTCTGGAAGGCAATGAATACAGCATACCGTCGTGACCCATAGCGATACCGTCGTCAATGGCTATCGTATTGAACTCCGCTGCAAAGCAGCCCAGCTTTTCGATCTCGGCCTTCACCAGCTGGCCGATCTCATGCAAGTGCACGTGTCCCGGTACAAATTGGGTAAAAGAGTTCACGATGGCAATGAGGGGTTGCCCCATCTGTTCCTTTTTCATTCCGTTAGCCACCCACAATGCACGGGCGCCCGCCATACGGCGCCCTTGAGTGCTGAACGAACTGCGTAGCTGCTTCTTCATTTTTCTTCGGTTTCTTTCTAATCAAAAAGCCTCTCTCACGTTAAGTGAGAAAGGCTTTGGAAAAATATCTTTTTATTAAACGACATCACATATCCTTTCTCACGCCCTTGACGGGAGGATTACCACAAGGCTGACAATACTTAGAGACAGGTTGATTGATGTATTATTGATCATAACTGATATTCGCTTAAATACGTGGCAAAGGTAAAAGCATTCTCATTAACTCCAAACAAATTGAATGAAAAAAACAGCTAAAGATGAATATTCGTAAGAAAACATCGGATTAAACTCATTTTTTATCACTAAGCGATTGGGAAAGAAACAGGGTATTTATATCTTTGCAGGATAAGTTTTATCCGGTATTAATTATATTATAAAAAAATGGAATCAAACAAGTACATTACCGTAGCATATAAGTTGTATACGATAGAAGACCAAGAGAGAGAATTAATTGAAGAAGCAAAGGTTGAGCATCCGTTCCAATTCATTTCCGGATTGGGTAGCGCGCTTGAGTCTTTTGAGAACCAAACGGTAAACCTGAAGGAAGGAGATACATTCGATTTCACCATCGCAAGCAAAGACGCGTATGGCGATTTTGAAGACGATTACGTGATTGAGCTGCCTAAACATATCTTTGAGATCGAAGGCAAATTCGATGCTAAAGCAGTCAGGGAAGGAAGTATAGTTCCTTTGACGGATGCCGAAGGCCGGCGCCTGAACGGAATGGTTGTTGAAGTGAAAGATAAAGTGGTGATTGTGGATATGAACCATCCGCTGGCCGGTGCAGACCTGAACTTCGTCGGCCAGATCGTCGAAAGCCGTCCGGCAACCGCCGAAGAAGTCCAGGGTATGATCAACATGATGGCAAGCGAAGGCTGCAACTGCGGATGCGACAGCTGCGGCGACGGTTGCGACGATCATCAGAGTTGCGGCGAACATTGCCATTAAACACATACGTTTGCCCGTAACGTATAAGGAGAATATATTTAATATATGTAGGCGCAATTGTTTTGTCGAAGCGCTCAACCATGAATGGATGAGCGCTTTTTTCAATGCGAATGGGGATTCTCAATGATTTGGTTTTTTTTATATATTTGCGCTTAATAATACTGTTTTGTTACATTTATGATAAAAATGAACTTATCGGATATTGCCGTACCGGACTATATTGTTGATGTATGGGCTCCGTTGACTGCGGAGCAGAGAGAATTTTTATCCAACAACTTTACTGTACGTAATTATAAAAAGAACGAAACGATCTATAGCGAGGGCGAGAACGCGACACACCTGATGTGTCTTCTATCCGGTAAGGTTAAAGTCTATAAAGACGGCGTGGGCGGCAGAAGCCAGATCATCCGGATGATCAAACCCGTAGAATACTTCGGCTACCGCGCCTTTTTTGCCAAAGAAGAATACGTCACGACGGCAACGGCCGTAGAACCATCTGTTCTTTGCTTGGTTCCCATGCAGGCCATACTGACCTTGGTCAAACAAAACAGTGACATCGCCATGTTCTTCATCCGCCAGCTATCCGTCGACCTGGGTATTGCAGACGAAAGAACCGTCAGCCTGACGCAGAAACATATCCGCGGCCGCCTTGCCGAATCGCTTCTTTTCCTCAAAGAAAGCTACGGGCTGGAAGAAGACGGCTCTACGCTGAGCATTTACCTCTCACGGGAAGATCTGGCCAACCTGTCCAACATGACCACTTCCAACGCCATCCGTACGCTATCCAATTTTGCCAACGAACGGCTGGTTACTATCGACGGACGCAAGATCAAGATCATTGATGAAGAAAAACTCAGAAAAATAAGTAAAACAGGATAGGCAGCTATCCGCAACTAATAACTTAATACAACAGTTGAACTATGAAAAAAAGAAATTATCTCTCCTTCTTCTGCCTGATGCTCATCTCTACCGGGTGCCAACAGGCCAAAGAAATCGTAAATGAATACCCTGTCATTCCGCAACCCAATACGTTAGTCGCCCAAAACGGACGATTCAAGCTGACCCGCAACGTACAAGTTGTTACGGCATACGCCAGCCCCGAAGTGAAAGCCATTGCCGGCGCTTTTATCGACCGGATCGAACTGACTTCGGGCATCTCCCTCAAAACGACGGAAGAAGAGCATCCGCAAACGCCGGCCATCCGTTTCGTGACTGTCGGCGAGATGGCAAAAGAAGCATACGACCTGATCGTTAGCCCCGAACATATAACCATCAGCGCATCGGAACCGAACGGGTTCTTTTATGCCGTACAAACCCTCTACCAACTCCTGCCCCCGGCCGTATACGGCGAGCAGACGGTAAAACGCGCCGAATGGTCCATACCTGCCGTTGATATTTCGGACGCGCCGCGCTTCGGATACCGCGGCCTGCACTTGGACGTCTGCCGCCACTTCTTCCCCGTGGAATACATCTATAAGTATATCGACATGCTGGCCATGCACAAAATGAATACGTTCCATTTCCATCTGACCGACGACCAGGGCTGGAGAATCGAGATCAAGAAATACCCGAAGCTGACCGAAACCGGCGCCAAACGCAAGCATACGCTGGTAGATTACTACTACGTGAACTGGCCGCACGTCTTTGACGGAACAGCCTACGGCCCCTTCTTCTATACCCAAGAACAGATTAAAGACATCGTGGCTTACGCCGCAGAAAGATATATCACGGTCATCCCCGAAATAGAAATGCCCGGACATGCGCTGGCAGCGCTGGCAGCCTATCCGGAACTGTCGTGCGACACCAGCGCCACTTACGAGGTGCCAGGGTTGTGGGGCGTATTCAAAGAAGTGCTCTGCCCCAAAGAAGAAACATTCCAATTCCTCGAAAACGTAATAGACGAAGTGATCGAACTCTTCCCCAGCCCATACATACACATCGGAGGAGACGAATGTCCCAAAGACGCATGGAAGAAATGCGCATATAGCCAGGCGCTCATTAAAAAGCTCGGACTGAAAGATGATACAACACCCAACCCCGTGGACGGGATCAAGCATAGCAAGGAAGATAAACTCCAAAGCTACTTTATCACACGGATGGAAAAATACATCAACACCAAAGGCAAAAGCATCATCGGCTGGGACGAGATCCTCGAAGGCGGGCTGGCGCCGAACGCAACCGTAATGTCATGGCGGGGCGTACAGGGCGGACTGAACGCTGCGAAGTCCGGACACGACGCCATTATGACCCCAAGTCCCTACGCCTATCTGGACCACTACCAGGAAGAGCCGTCGATCGCCCCGACAACCATCGGCGGATACAATACGCTCAAAAAAACATACGGATACAATCCGGTGCCGGACGATGCGGACGAGCTGGTGAAGAAACACATCATCGGCGTGCAGGGAAACGTTTGGAGCGAATACATACAAACAGAAGAACAATGCGATTACCAGGCTTTCCCGCGGGCGATCGCCCTGGCGGAAACCGGATGGACCGAAGACCGGAACAAAAACTGGAGCAGCTTCTGCAACCGCATGGTGAGCGCCTACCAACGCATGGACGTTAAAAACGTAAAAGCGTGCCGCAACTTCTTCGACGTCAACATCAATACACATGCAGACGAAGGCAAAGAACTGAAAGCCGTCTTGGAAACATTCCACCCGGACGCAACCATACATTATACCACCGACGGCAGCACGCCAACGCCGAAATCCGAACAATACACGGCACCCTTCACCTGGACCGGAGCCATCAACCTGCAAGCGGCAGTGTTCAAGGAAGGCAAAATGCTGGGTAAAGTCACATCAAGAATGCTGTACGCCAACCTGATCAGCGGGAAAACATTCACCACAAGCTCGAGAATGGGATGGTCCGGCGACATCTTCGGAGAAAACGACGCGCTGGGAGCCGATAAGACAACGTTCGGATTGACCAACGGCAAGCGCGGAAACATCGCTTCCTACACACCATGGACCAGCTTCAGGGTAAACGAAAAGACAAACAATGAACTTGAATTTACCGTGAACTTAGGCAGCCCGGCACGAATCGGACAGGTGGTATTCGGAACATTGTTCAATCCCGCATTCCGCATCCTTCCGGCAAGCGCCGCCACCGTTCAGGTATCAAGCGACGGCCTGGAATACACAACGGTAAAAGAAGAAACCTTCACGCGCCAATGTCCCGAAAGAGGAAGGAAAGCATTTACAGATACCATAGCCTTTGAACCGGTCGAAGCAACCTGGGTCAAGCTGCGTCTCAAAAGCGGAGGCCTGCTCAGGAACGGCATCGACTGCCGGAAAGATTCGCCACAAGATCTCATTCCGTCGGATATGTACCTGGACGAAATAGAGATCTATTGAATACTATATTAATGAATAAACAGTATGCATGATGAAAACAACGTATGAAATTCGCTATGCGGCACATCCCCAAGATGCCAAAAGCTATGACACGAAAAGAATCCGCAAAGACTTTCTGATAGAAAAAGTCTTCTCCGGAAATGAAGTAAACATGGTGTACTCCATGTACGATCGTATGGTTGTAGGCGGCGCTATGCCCGTCGGCGAACGGCTCTTCCTCGAAGCGATTGATCCGTTGAAAGCACCTTTCTTCCTTACCCGCCGCGAAATAGGTATCTATAACGTAGGCGGTTCCGGTATCGTAAAAGCCGGCGACGCCGTGTTTGAATTGGATTACAAAGAAGCGCTCTACTTAGGATCGGGCGACAGAGAAGTAACCTTTGAAAGCAAAGACGCCTCCAAGCCGGCCAAATTCTATTTCAACTCGCTCACCGCACACCGTAATTATCCGGACAAGAAAGTAACCAAAGCCGATGCCGTGGTTGCAGAGATGGGAACGCTGGAAGGCTCCAACCACCGCAACATCAACAAAATGCTGGTCAATCAAGTACTGCCTACCTGCCAATTGCAAATGGGTATGACCGAGCTGGCCCCCGGTAGCGTATGGAACACAATGCCCGCCCACGTACACTCCCGCCGCATGGAAGCCTATTTCTATTTTGAAGTACCCGAAGAACATGCCGTATGCCACTTCATGGGCGAAGTAGACGAAACCCGCCACGTATGGATGAAGGGCGACCAGGCTGTGCTTTCACCCGAATGGTCGATACACTCGGCCGCAGCCACCCACAACTATACATTCATCTGGGGGATGGGAGGCGAGAATCTGGACTACGGCGACCAGGACTTCTCACAGATCACAGATTTAAAATAACAAGTTACCAATCCATTAAACTAAAACAAATGGCACAGTTCTCATTAGAAGGTAAAGTCGCACTTGTAACAGGTGCGTCTTACGGCATCGGTTTCGCTATTGCCTGCGGATATGCAAAGGCAGGCGCAACAGTTATCTTTAACGATATTAATCAAGACTTGGTCGACAAAGGAATTGCTGCTTATAAAGCAGAAAACATCCGGGCGCACGGCTATGTTTGCGACGTCACCAACGAAGATCAAGTAAACGCAATGGTCGCTCAAATCGAAAAAGAAGTAGGCACAATTGACATATTGGTAAACAATGCCGGTATTATCAAACGCATTCCCATGCACGAAATGAAAGCCGCCGAATTCCGCCAGGTGATTGACATCGACCTGAACGGCCCCTTCATCGTTTCCAAAGCCGTCCTTCCTTCCATGATGAAGAAAAACAGCGGCAAGATCATCAACATCTGTTCGATGATGAGCGAATTGGGCCGTGAAACCGTATCGGCTTACGCAGCGGCCAAGGGCGGACTAAAGATGCTGACCCGTAATATCGCTTCCGAATACGGCGGATACAACATCCAATGCAACGGCATCGGGCCGGGCTATATCGCTACTCCCCAAACAGCCCCGCTCAGAGAAAAACAAGCCGACGGCTCCGCCCATCCTTTCGACCAGTTCATTATCGCTAAAACGCCCGCCGCCCGCTGGGGTACGCCCGAAGACCTGGTTGGCCCCGCCGTATTCCTGGCATCCGAAGCGTCCGGCTTTGTCAATGGCCATATATTATATGTAGACGGCGGTATCCTGGCCTACATCGGAAAACAACCTTAATGCTTCAACGCATAACTTAAAAGCATATGAAAAAAATTCTTTTTGCATTAACGGCCGCCTTTGCCATAACAGCCTGTTGCAACAACAAGACAGCGACCGTAACCGTAGCCAACGATACGGCGCTGGACAGAGCCGGCCAGATCGTTGAAATACCCATGAGCGAAGTAGCCGCGCTGCTGCAATTGTCCAATGACGAACAGATCGTCATCAGCGATGCCGAAGGGAAAGAAATTCCTTATCAAATCACATTTGATGAAAAACTGATCTTCCCTGCCGACGTACCTGCCGGTACAACAGTTACCTATACCGTCAAGACAGGGACTCCCGCCGACGTACCCGTCATCGCATGTGGAAAACATTATCCCGAACGTGTGGATGACATCGCCTGGGAAAACGACCGGGTTGCGTTCCGAACCTACGGCCCGGCCCTGCAAGCTACCGGAGAAAGAGCTTTCGGCTACGACGTATGGACAAAATACAACACGGCAGAGCCTGTCGTCGAAGCCCGTTATGATATGGAATTGAATCCTGAAACACTGGCCGGGATCGACAGCCTGAAATCGACCGACCCCCAGGCGGCCCGCGAACTGCGTGCGGCAACATCCTATCATGTTGATCACGGCAACGGGTTGGACTGCTACAAAGTAGGCCCTACATTGGGCGGAGGCACAGCCGCGTTGATAGCCGGCGACCAGATCATCTACCCCTACTGCTATAAAACGTACGAGATCCTCGATAACGGACCGCTGCGCTTTACCTTGCAACTGCAATACAACCCATTGACGGTAACAGATAACCCTAACGTCGTTGAAACCCGTACGATCAGCCTCGACGCCGGTTCGTACATGAACAAAGCCGTGATCTCTTATTCGGGCCTGAACGAATCCGTAAAGATCGCCGCCGGTCTTGTGCTTCACGAACCCGAAGGAACAGCAGTTGTTGCCGCCGATGCCGCCAATGGATACATGACTTATGTCGATCCGACCGATAATGTGAACGCAGATAACGGAAAGATCTTTCTGGGTGTGGTCGTGCCGGCGGGTATTGCCAAAGAAATTAAAATCGTATATTTCTCCGAAGAAGAAAGAAAAAAAGAAAGAGGCGGAGCCGACGGCCATCTGCTGGCGATCAGCGATTACGAGCCTGGGACGGACTATATCTATTATTTCGGTTCGGCATGGAGCAAAGCAGCCGTAAAAGACGCTGCAAGCTGGAATAAATACGTATCGGAATATGCTCAAAAAGTACGTAACCCGGTCACTGTTACCCTCTCAAAGTGATCACCCGCATCTAAAAAGAATGACCCGCATCTAAAAAGAAAAGGCTGATTCGTACGAATCAGCCTTTTCTTTTTTTGCTCTCCCTCTTGGACTTGAACCAAGGACCCTCTGATTAACAGTCAGATGCTCTAACCGACTGAGCTAAGGAAGAATGGTCTTTTCTCAAATGCGAGGCAAAAATAATAGGATATTTTGAATTACACAATCTCTTTGCAAAAAAAAACCATCTCATTTACCATTTACCATTTAGCCTGCGGAACTTCATTTACCATTTATTCCGCAGGCCAAATGGTAAATAGTAAATGGTAAATGGTAAATGAAATTAGGCATCCGGGTCGGTAAATCCGCCGCCGCTTGGAGGATCTGCCGGCTGCGTATCAGGCTCGCTGCCTCCGGGTTCGTTGTCATCGTTGTCATCGGGTTCTTCGGGGTATCCGCTGCCGCCGGTAGTGTCGCCGGTAGAGGAGGTGAGGTGCCGGAAGCTATTCAGCGCCCCGTTGATCTCGTTGGCCAAGTGTTCAAACTCAGTGATCTGCGCTCCGGTAGCCTCCGCATAATGAGCGGGGATGGAGGAATACAGCAGGAAGCGGAGCTTTTTCTCCAATTCCTTGCGTACGGCATTGGCGCTGCCCACCTGTTTCCTGAACTCTTCCTCTTCACCGCGCAGCAGCAGGATGCTGTTGGCCTTGGTTGCCATTGTTGCGATGTCGTCTACAACAGCCTTCAATCCGAATGTCGTCAATGCCGGCAGGTTAGCGCTTGTGCGCAGGGCGGCGCTCAGTTCTATGCCGTTGGCGGCAATGGCTGACTGCGTGTCGTGTGCTGCATTTTTCAGATAAGGATGAGCGGTGTATTCCAGCAACTTCGCCTTCTGGAGGTCATCGCCTTTTGCGCTGGCCACGGTGTCTTTGAGCATGTTTTTAAGTAGGATCATTTTCCGGCGGATGCCGGCAACGGTTTCTGTTAGCTCTTCTGTTTGAAACATAGCCGGATTGCGCCGGAAGATCTCTACCAATTTATCAAACAGAACATTTACTTCACCGTAGACCTTGTCCAGGCCTAATGACTGCGCAATAGCGACCGTAAATATGTTTCCGACGATAAGCAATGTCGCATCAAAAAATTCCACGAGTTTCAATTCATGGAACTTAAAAAACCTAATCAATTTCTTTATCATAATGTTTTCAAGTTTTAATTTCACCGTAAAAATAGATATTTATATTTTAATTCTACTATCTTTCTGATAAAAAAACTGTGTTTTATATTTTTTTAAACATTCTCCGCTCAACGGAGAGGCTTTCGGAAAATTTTTTACGCTATCCGCTCAACGGAGGATGCTTTCGACGAAAACTTTGTGCTCTCCGCTCAGCAGAGAAGGCTTCGACAAAGTTTTTGTGTTCTCCGCTCAGCAGAGAAGGCTTCGACAAAGTTTTTGTGCTCTCCGCTCAGCAGAGAATGCTTCGACAAAGTTTTTGCGCTCTCCGCTCAGCAGAGAAATGATTGGACGAAATATTTGCGCTCTCCGCTCAGCAGAGAAGACTTCGACAAAGTTTTTGCGCTCTCCGCTCGGCAGAGAAACGATTGGACGAAATATTTGCGCTCTCCGCTCAGCAGAGAAGGCTTCGACAAAGTTTTTGCGCTCTCCGCTCAGCAGAAAAATGATTTGACGAAGTTTTTGCGCTCTCCGCTCAGCAGAGAAGACTTCGACGAAGTTTTTGCCCTCTCTGCTCAACAGAGAAGGCTTTCGACGAAAAACCTACCCTCTCCACTCAGCGGAGGGCGCTATGAAAAGATCCCATAGAGGCTCCTAAAAAAAATCAGTCCATAATATAATAAGGATGAGGCTTGCGAGGTGGATTTGCAGGCTTGTAGAATAGATCTGTGAGGCGGTCAGGTCGTGTTGTGTAAAGTGGCTCATTAAACGTTGGTTTAATGAGCGGGAGGTGCAGTGGTGATGGTGCTTCTGCGCCACATCGCAAAAATGTTATTTAAAATACTAAGCAATAAATTGCAAACGCTGGTCGAATGGGCTATGCAAACGTTTTTTTGAAAAAATTGTTGTGAAACTTGCATTGTTTAATCAAAAAGAATATTTTTGTGTCATTAAACCAACGTTTTTTGGGACAAAACAAGAAAAAAGTTGTTGTAGAATTTGCATCGTTCAATCAAAACGAATAGCTTTGTGTCATTAAACCAATGTTTTTTGGGAGACAAAACAATTGATAAGCAATACGACTTATCCTCCGTAATGATATTATAGAAGAAAAAAGATAGGTTTATATAGTGGAGATGATGAATACTTTGAATAAAAAAATACGGAACAAAATTATGAGTCTCGTGTACTTTTCCGGTCTGATACCGGCGATGTCGGCGCAAGCCGGCGCCGCACCGGGCGTGCTGGAAGAGATCGCTGCAGAAGAGATCGCCGCAGTCGTGGTTGGCAACACCGCCGGCAAAGACAGCGTATTCTGCTTCTACTACCCCTTCAATAGTGACTTCCTGATGTACGACTACCAGGGCAACAAAGCCGCCTTCGAAGCCTTAGACGTCCTGCTGCGCACCGCAGGATTCAGCGGCCGTGTCATCTCCATCGAGATCATCGGCAGCGCCTGCAAAACAGGCCCGGCAGACATCAACATGAAAATCTCGAAGAAACGCAACCGCCGGCTGGCCAGCTACATGCGCACCAAATACCCCAACCTGAATCACGTCCCGATACGCTACTCCATCGAAGACAGCGACCGCCTCTACCGCCTGCTCACCAAAACCATCGGCTTCTCACGCGGCGACATCAGCAGGCAAATGCGCCGTGCCGCCCTGCACTTCACAGTGAAACCCGCCGGCCCGCTACCTATGCCGGCGATAGCCCCGCCCGCGCAAGACGCCGAACAAGGCTTCGTCAAATTCCCGTCCGTAGAAACCTTCATCCGGCCGTCTATCCCCGCCGTCCGCCAAAAGCGCGACCGCATCCCGCTCTTTGCCGTAAAGACCAACCTGCTCTTCGATCTGGCCATGACGCCCAACATCGAAGTGGAAATCCCCCTGAACTGGCGGCTGAGCGTCTGCGGCGAATTTCAACACGGCTGGTGGCTCAAGAAAGACAACACCTTCTGCTGGCAAGTCGAAACACTCGGCCTCGAAGGCCGCTACTGGCTGGGCAACCGCCGCCGCCGCCGCGTGCTCACCGGATGGTTCATGGGCGCCTTCGCCGGCATGGGCGTCTACGACTTCCAGCTCGAACGTAACCGCGGCATACAAGGCGACTTCTACATCTCCGCCGGCCTCTCGCTCGGCTACATGAAGCAGCTGGGCAACTCCCCCTGGCGAATGGAATTTTCAGCCGGCGGCGGATTCCTCACCACCGACTACACCCGCTACCAGATCTACCAGGACAAGCTCACCCGCTACGGCCCCCAAATGCGCTTCAGCGGCCTGGCACCCCTGAAAGCCAAAGTATCGCTGGCATACCTGTTCCAAAGCAAAAAAGAAATGAAAGGAAGGTAACCATGAACAAATCGAAACACCTATACAATAATAATAGTATGGAAAAACTAAAACACCTATACTATAATAGTATACGAGCCATTGGGCGTTGCCTTCGGCCCGGGCCATCCGCTGCAAGTCCTCGCTGCGCTGCGCTCCGCTGCGGGCTTTCCACTGCTGTCCCTAACGCGGCTGCGCCTTCCCCCTCTCCTTTGAACCAGGCCGGGGTGAGGCTGCTGGGTCTGCAAAGTCTGCGAGGTCTGTTCCTCTTCCTGCCCTGCATCCTGCTCATCGCCTGCGAAGCCGCCGGATGGCAAGACTCCCGCCGCACCATCACGGACGAAGGCGCCCTGCGCATCACCGTCCGCGTACGGATGGACTGGAACCGCGCCGGACTGGAACCGGAAACGCCCGACGGACGCATCACCGCCAGCGTATGGTTCTTCCCCGACGACGACAGCGAACGGCTGCCCTACGTGATGACCACCGACGAGATCGTCGACAGCATCAGCCTGCCCCCCGGACGCTATCACATACTCGCCTTCAACGGACTGCTTGAGTACAGCCCCGCGAGAACCGTCCAGAACAGCGCCAGCTTCCAACACATCGGCTTCCGTGGAACCGAACGCTACGAAACCTTCGAGGCCTTCTGCCGCACGCCGCTCATCCTCTCGTCCAGATACTCGCGGGCGCCGGGAGACGTCTCCGCTCCGATGGCAGCGCCCGAAATGCTGGCCGCCGACCACTACCGCGACGCCGCTACCGGAGACGTGCTCAGCCTCACCACCGAAATGGTGGACAAAGACATCCGCCCCACGCTCAACTTCGTGCCCGTACCGATCGTTGCAATGCTGCGCGTGGTGGTACACGTGCAGAACCTGATCAGCGCCGCAACCATCGAAGGCGCCAACATCGCCTCCGTGAACGGCCTGGCCGAAAGCGTCTTCCTGGCCTCCGGCCGGAAAGGAACCGCGCTGGTGGCGCACTACTTCAACATCAATCACCGTCAGTTCTATGAAAATTCGGAAACCGACGGAACCCTGAGGGGCGAAAGTCTCACCTTCGGACTTCTCGAAGAAGAAGACGGCGCCAACGTCGCAAACATGCTGGGACTCTACTTCACCCTGCGCGACGGATACCCGCTCCCCGTAATGGAACGCGACATCACCGGCCGCCTCGAAGAAGAAGAACAGATCGACGGAAAGATACAGCTCACCTTCTACGTCGAAGTCGGCACCGGAGTCAGCGGCAGTCCCAACGATCCCGACCCGCCCGTCGAACTGCCCACAACACCCGACACCGGCGGAGCCGGTTCCGAATTTGATGTGGAAATCGACAGCTGGGGCGATAACATCATCTTCGACCTCGACCTCTAAGGCCGGCAGAAGCGAAAAAACAATTAGGAAAGCAATTAAAAAAAATATAGTATCAACAATTAAAAATAGAACAGTATTATGGTTAAGAAGCATTTTTTATATTTGAGCGTATGGGCGCTGACAGCAGTAGCCTGTACCAATGATGCGATCATCAACCTGGTCGAAAACAGCGGCCAGGAGATAGGATTCAGCACAGTCCAAACCCGCAGTGCGGTATTTGATAAAACCAAGTTGCAAGGCACCGGTTACGGCTTCTCGGTAGCCGCCTACACACAAGGGGAAGTCACATCGTGGAGCACATTCATGACCAACCCGGGCTTGCCTGCTACCCCCGACTTTATGAACAATACGCAAGTCAGCTGGAGCACCGATAAATGGACATATTCCCCCATCAAGTACTGGCCCGGCAAGATCGACGGAACCAACTACGGCCATGTCACCTTCTTCGCTCTTGGCGGAAGAGAACTCACCGACCTGACGATTGCCTATAACAGCACTTCAAAAGTGCCGGAATACACCTACACCACCCCGGCTACTGCTACCGACCAGGAAGATTTAGTGGCCGACGTGCTGTTCGACGAATCTTGGTCAGGCGGCAAAAAGGTTAAGTTCAATTTCAACCACATCCTTTCCAAAATCGGCTTTACCGCCAAGTTGGACAAAGACTATGCGGATACAGAACTCAAGATAACCAAACTTCAGGTTGAATACACAGCCAACAAGGTAGCGAATAGCGGGACATACACCTTCGAAACCAACGGAACCACCTCAGATGCAGTCCAAGGAGACTGGGCGACGGGAACAACCTATCTGAGCGGCAACAGCGGGGAGCTGCAGAAGACATCACCCGCTCCCGCTGCACTGACTACCTCAGAGGTCCAGCAGAACGATGATACCAAATTCCTGATGCTTATCCCGCAGGGTCCTACCACCGCCGGCGATCTAACGGTAAAACTGACCTATACGATCAAAACAGGCACTGGCACTGGCGAAACGGTTACCTATCCGGTTACCTACCAACTGCCTGTCGCGACGTATGAAAAGGGTAAACAATACATCTACAGATTTACCCTTACACTGAATCCTGTGGAATTCGACACCGACCTGACAGTCGCAGCATGGGATAACCCCACCACTACCGATCTTGGCATTTAACGGATAATACAACCATAAAAAGCAAACAAAGCCTCACCCCGCGCCCTCTCCAAAAGAGAGGGTAGGGAGTGAGGCTTTGTTATTTTAAGAAGCGCTGTTCCAAACGCTGCGACAGCGCTTTTTCGTCGGGGCGCCAAACCACAGTGGAGAAACTGCATTTATAAAATTGAATGTGCTTTGATTGAGCAAACGCCCACACGGATACGGTAAGCATTTTTAGAGCCCGCGAGTTTAGCGCAACCCTGTGGACGGAGGTTATGCGCTAACTTATTAACGGCCTCTTTAATGCCGGAAAGGTAAACAACAGGTATTTTATCAAGCGATTCTTAAGATTTGTTTGTCGATGATGATCTTATACATCCGCTTCCAGTCTCTTATCAATGTATTGGTTGAGCTCGTCAAGACTTATTTTTTCACTTCTTTTGCTTGCTTTAATATCCAACAAGTCCAACAAGTCCAGCAAGTCCTCAACTAATTGGTTATCCCCGTACGTATCTAAATCGATATGAACGTAACGCTTACGCCCGAAGACGTCTTTGGTATATCTGATTCCTGCTATTTTTCTCATAATTATATCAGTTTTATGTTTTTTATATTCAAACCAACGACCAAATTTACTATAAATACTACTTTCTTCATATATAGAATATTTTTATTTCTCTTTTTCATTCATATTATAAAACTAATTCCCCCTTTTCACCCACCACTTCTTATCTAAGATTCAATGAATTATGCCATAAAATAAAAGAGAGGCTATTTTCATAACCTCTCTTCCGGTACACCCGCAGGGGGGAATGCCCAAACAATGGACAATTGACAACGGGTGGTGCGGTAAGGAAGGAAAAAAAGGAGAAATAAAGGTAGCTACCGGATGAATATCCATCTCATTGTTTGATAATCCTCCGGCGAATCGGCCCTGAATGGGTTGTTTTTGAGTACAGCGCATCTTTCCTGCCGTCTTTTTACATATATTATATAGCAATCAAACCGGATATGAAGAAAATAATAAACCTGCGGGGGATTCTTTTCTCTGTGACTCTTCTCGCCTTGATACCAGTCTCTCTGGCTTTTATTTCGTGCAACCGTTCGACAGAAAAGGAGTATTACGTGTTTACTTCTTTTCATGAGCCGGCCGACGAGGGGCTGCGTTTTCTATACAGCAAGGATGGCATCCGTTGGGATAGTATTCCGGGAGTGTGGCTGAAGCCCGGGGCGGGAAAGCAGAAGCTGATGAGAGACCCGTCGATGGTGCGCACCCCCGACGGCGTGTTTCACTTGGTGTGGACGTCGAGCTGGAACGGGGATCTGGGTTTCGGATATGCCAACACGAAAGACCTGGTGCACTGGTCGGAACAGCAATTTATTCCTGTTATGCGGGATGAGCCGACGACGGTCAATACCTGGGCGCCCGAGATCTTTTATGACGACCGGAAGGAGGTTTTTATTGTCGTGTGGGCGTCTTGCATCCCCGGGCGCTTCGAGAAGGGGGTGGAGGAAGACAACAACAACCACCGGCTGTATTATATCACAACGAAAGACTTCAAGACCGTTTCCGGGACGCAGCTGTTCTATGATCCGGGCTTCAGCGTGATAGACGCCGTTATCGTCGAGCGGGGCAAGGACGATTATGTGCTGGTGTTCAAAGATAATACGCGCCCGAACCGCAACCTGAAAGTGGCTTTCGCAAGCTCGCCTGTGGGGCCGTACTCGCCGGCGTCGGAACCCTTTACCGGCACGTTCGTCGAAGGGCCTGCCGTGGTTAAGCTGGGCGATGCGTACTGGATCTACTTCGACGCCTACCGCGAAAAGACCTATGGCGCCGCAAAGACTACCGACTTCATTACTTTTACGGACGAGACGCAAAACATCACAGTCCCCAAGCTGCACAAGCACGGCACGGTCTTCAAAGCTCCGGCTTCCCTGATAGAGAGGCTGCTGGAACCGCAACAAGAAAAGATTAATCCATAACCGTAAGCATATGAAAAGAAATATACTGTGCTGCCTTGCGGCGGCCCTCTTAGCTATGGGCGGAAGCTATGCCCAGGACAACCTGCACTATACCGGCAGCGAGCTTTCTAATCCGGCATACCACGACGGGCAGCTGTCGCCGGTGGTTGGGGTGCACGCTATCCAGACGATGCGCGCCAACCGGGAGTATCCTGATGCGGCGAACGGCAACGGATGGACCTACAACCACCAGCCCATGCTGGCGTGGTGGGAGGGGAAGTTTTACCTGCAATACCTGTCTGACCCGGCCGACGAGCATGTGCCGCCTTCGCAGACGCTGCTGATGCGTTCGACGGACGGATACACGTGGACGGCTCCGGACGTCGTTTTCCCGCCCTATCCTGTTCCCGACGGATACACCAAACCCGGGCGGACGGATGCGGCCAGCGGCTTGATTGCCGTTATGCACCAGCGGGTGGGGTTTTATGTTTCCAAGTCGGGACGCCTGCTGACGATGGGCTACTATGGGGTAGCCTTCGACAAGCGCGACGACCCTAACGACGGCAACGGCATCGGGCGCGTGGTTCGGGAGGTGAAGAAAGACGGCACGTATGGCCCGATCCATTTCATCTGCTACAACCACGGCTTCGGCGAGAAGAACACCGGCTATCCTTATTATAAAAGAAGCAAGGACGCCGACTTTATGCGCTCGTGCAAGGAGATCCTGGACAATCCGCTGTATATGATGCAATGGGTGGAAGAGGCCGACCGCGACGACCCGCTCATCCCGCTGCACAAAGAGTATAAGGCGTTCAACGGGCATACGTTGCCCGACGGGCGGATAGCCGGCCTGTGGAAGCACGCGCTGACCTCCACGAGCAGCGACGGCGGCCGGACGTGGGCAGAGCCTGTTCTGCGCGCCAAGGGTTTCGTGAACAGCAACGCCAAGATCTGGGGGCAGCGCCTGAGCGACGGGCTGTATGCCACGGTCTACAACCCCTCGGAGTTCCGCTGGCCGCTGGCTATCTCGCTCAGCCGCGACGGGCTGGAATACACCACCCTGAACCTCGTTCACGGCGAGATCCCCCCGATGCGTTACGGGGGCAACTACAAATCGTTCGGCCCGCAATACGTCCGCGGCATCCTCGAAGGCAACGGCTTGCCGCCCGACGGCGACCTGTGGGTGGCCTACAGCGTGAACAAAGAAGATATGTGGGTGGCCCGCATCCCTGTGCCCGTCCGGCTTAAGGCCAGCGAACATGCGAACGACGATCTGTCGGCCTGCGGCAAGCTGTCCGACTTGGGCGCGTGGAACATCTACTCGCCGGCTTGGGCGCCCGTGACCATCGAGCAGGCCGACGGGCAGGGCTGGCTCACGTTCAGGGATAAAGACCCGTTCGACTATGCCAAGGCCGAGCGCGTCATCCCCGCTACGAAGGAACTAACCGTTTCTTTCGATCTGGTTGCCGGACAGAACGACCGGGGGACGTTCCAGATTGAGTTCCTCGACGCGAGCGGCATCGCCTGCTCCCGCATCGAACTAACCGGCAACGGGCTGATCCGCGCAAAGGGCGGCGCCCGCTTCGGCAACCTGGCATCCTACGAGCCAAACAAGGTCTACAAGGTGGAAGCCTGGCTGTCTGTGGCCAATCGCAGCATCAACGTGTTCGTCGACGGACGGAAGGCCGGCACGCGCATGTTCTACGCCCCCGTGCCGGCCATCGAGCGCATTGCGTTCTGCACGGGTGACGTCCGCCTGTTTCCCACGCCCGAAACTCCCGCCGACCAGGACTTCGACCTCCCCAACGCGGGCGGGAGGTCCCTGCCGGCTGCCGTCTACCGCATAGCCAACCTCAAGACGGCATCGGCCGATGCCGACGGCAGCGCCGCCATCCTGAAGTATGCCCGCTTCGCCCACTACGCCGGATCCTTCAACGCTATGGAAGACGAGAACATCGTCCAGGCCATCCCCAACGCCGGGGCTTCTGCATGGATGGAGCAAAACATCCCCCTGTTTGAGTGCCCGCAGAAGAACTTCGAAGAAATGTACTACTACCGCTGGTGGAGCCTGCGCAAACACATCAAACACACCCCGGCGGGCTACGGCATGACAGAGTTCCTGGTAAACCGCTCGTACGCCGGACCGGACAACCTGATCGCCTGCGCCGTAGGGCATCACATATACGAAAGCCGCTGGCTGCGCAACAGCAGTTACCTGAACGGGATCGTCCGCACCTGGTACCGCGGAGACGGCGGCAAGCCGTGGCCCCGGATGATGAACTTCAGCTCCTGGAACATCGACGCCCTGCTGAACAAATACAAAGTAGACGGCGACAAAGACTTCCTGCTCGCCCTGAAACCCGACCTGGAAGAGGAATACAAGCGCTGGGAAAACACCCACCGCCTACCCGACGGGCTGTACTGGCAAGCCGACGTGCAAGACGGCATGGAAGAGTCCATCAGCGGGGGGCGCCGGAAGACGTACGCCCGCCCGACGATCAACAGCTACATGTATGGCAACGCCAAGGCCCTGCACCGGATCGGGCTACTGTTTGGCGACGGAGCGATGGCCCGCACCTACGGCATGAAGGCCGACACCCTGAAACAATACGTGCAGGATCGCCTCTGGAACGCGCCCCGCGCGTTCTTCGAGACCCTGCGGGCCGACTCGCCGGCCGGCGTCCGCGAAGCGAT
The DNA here is from genome assembly GCA_031287715.1 of Mediterranea sp. (in: CFB group bacteria). Classification (GTDB taxonomy): domain Bacteria; phylum Bacteroidota; class Bacteroidia; order Bacteroidales; family Bacteroidaceae; genus Bacteroides. The sequence goes on along the minus strand of JAITSN010000024.1, from coordinate 14,036 downwards.
CGGCTACCTGCCCTGGTATTTCAATCTGCCCGACGCCCACACCTACGACGCGGCTTGGAAGCAGGTCACCGACAGTGGCGGGTTCGCAGCACCCTACGGGCTGACCACCGCCGAACGCCGGCATCCGGAGTTCCGCACCCACGGGGTGGGCAAATGCGAGTGGGACGGCGCCATCTGGCCGTTCGCCACGGCGCAAACGCTCACCGCCATGGCCAACTTCATGAACAACTACCCGCAAACGGTACTGGCAGACAGCGTATACTTCCGTCAGCTGGAGCTGTACGTGGAATCGCAGTACCACCGCGGCCGGCCGTACATCGGCGAATACCTGGACGAGACCACCGGCTACTGGCTGAAAGGCGACCAGGAACGCTCGCGCTACTACAACCACTCCACCTTCAACGATTTGCTGATTAGCGGGCTGGTTGGCCTCCGCCCCCGCCTGGATCGCACGATCGAAGTCAATCCGCTGATACCTGATGGCGTCTGGGAATGGTTTTGTCTGGATAATATCCGCTACCACGGGCGCAACCTGACAATCCTGTGGGACAAGCACGGCAGCCGCTACCACTGCGGCAAGGGGCTGCGCGTGCTGATAGACGGCAGGGAAGCCGGCCACTCAAGCACACTCTCACGTATCCTCCTCGAAGATGTACTGTAAATACACGATCGCATCCGCGCTGGTCTGCCTGGCCCTTCCGCTACGGGCGGAAGGCCTCCGCGTGGAGCGCCTCACCACCGGAACGCAGGAGGGATTTGCCGTCGTGGAGCACGCCCCGCGCCTGAGCTGGACGATGGCGGCCGACGCCGGCAACGCAACGCAGAGCGCCTACGAGGTGGAGATTAGCGAACTGCGCACGGGCCGTCCCGTTTGGAGTTCGGGCAAGGTGCGTTCGGCAAGAAGCCATCTGGTCCCGACCGATGCCGCCGGCCTGACGCCCGAAAACAGCCCCTACACCTACGCCTGGCGCGTCAGGGTATGGGATGGGGCCGGCGCCCCGTCGCCCTGGAGCGCGCAAGCCGCGTTTCGTCTCGTCCCCCCGCAGATCGAAGGCGCCCTGTGGATCGGCGCCATCTCCCAAAAGGAAGCCCGCCTGCCCGAAGGACGCAACTACCACGGCGCGGAGCTGAAAAAGCCCGAAGTCAAAGCCGGTTGGGGACGCGTAGACACCCTTGCCTCCAAGAGCATCTGCCTGCGCAAGGCCTTCGGCATCGGCAAGGCCGTAACGGAAGCCACGGCCTGCGTCTGCGGGCTGGGCAACTACGAACTCTCGCTCAACGGCCGCAAGGTGGGTGGCGAAGACGTGTTTGCACCGCTGTGGAGCGACTTCGACAAAACGGTGTACTACAACACCTACGACGTGACGGAATACCTGAAGGCGGGCGGCAACGTGGCAGGCGTCATCCTCGGCAACGGCTTCTACCACGTCCGTGGCGAGCGATACGCGAAGCTCCGCATCGGCTTCGGTCCGCCGACACTGCTGTTCAGTCTGCTGATTTGCTACGCCGACGGCACGGAAGAGACCATTTGTTCCGGCCCCGATTGGACGTATGCCCTTAGCCCCGTCACCTTCAACTGCATCTACGGCGGGGAGAGCTACGACGCGCGGCTGGAGCGGGACGGCTGGGACTGCCCCGGCTACGATGCGGCCGCATGGCAGCCCGTCGTTGTGCAGGAACCGCCCAAGGGCACGCTCCGTCCGCAACAAGCGCCGCCCGTGAAGATCATGGAGCGCTATGGCGTGCAGAAACTGACCCGCCACCCCACCAACCCCGCCGTCTTTTTGCTCGACATGGGGCAGAACATGGCCGGATTCCCCGAGATCACCCTGAACGGGAAGCGGGGGCAAAAGGTAGTCCTGCGCACAGGCGAAGCCCTGACGGAAGACTCCGTCGCCGTAGACCAGCGCCGCACGGGAAGCCCGCACTATTACGAGTACACGCTCAAAGGTGGCGGCGACGAGACGTGGCACCCGCGCTTCGCCTACTACGGTTTCCGCTACATACAGGTTGAAGGCGCCGCACCGCAAGGCGATCCCAACCCCGCCGGACTGCCGGTGCTCAAACAGGCTCGAGCCTGCTTCGTCCACAACGCCGCGCGCAAGATCTCTTCCTTTGAAACCTCCAACGCACTCTTCAACGCCACACACCGGCTGATCGAAAAGGCCGTGCGGAGCAATATGCAAGCCGTCTTCACCGACTGTCCGCACCGCGAGAAGCTCGGATGGCTCGAACAGGTGCACCTCAACGGCCCCGGACTGCTCTACAACTACGACCTGCGCAGCTACGCCCCAAAACTGATACAGGACATGGCCGACGCCCAACAACCCAACGGCGCCATCCCCAGCATCGCCCCGCAATACGTACACTTTGAAGGCCCGGGAATGGACGACTTCGCCGAGTCGCCCGAGTGGGGCGGCGCAATCGTGATGCTACCCTTTATGTACCGCCGCATTTACGGCGATGACATGCTCATCAGGACGTTCTATCCGCGGATGCGCGCCTACGTAGACTATTTGACCGCGCGCGCCGAACACCACATCGTCTCCTTCGGGTTGGGCGACTGGTACGACTACGGGCCTTTCAGGGCGGGATTCTCGCGCAACACGCCGGTGCCCCTCGTCGCCACCGCACACTATTATATGTATATACTGCACATGGAAGACGCCGCGCGACTGACCGGCAACACACCGGACGCCGACCGCTACCGCCGCCTGGCCGGTGAGGTGAAGAGCGCCTTCAACAACCGATTCCTCGACCGGAAAACCACGCAGTACGGCACGGGAAGCCAATGCAGCAACGCCCTTCCGCTCTTCCTGAACCTGCCCGAAGACGACGGACAGTATGTCCGGACGCTCCACAACTTGGTGCAGGACATACAGGCCCACGGCAACCGCCTCACCACTGGCGACGTAGGCAACCGCTACCTCATCGGGGCGCTGGCCCGCAACGGGATGCACGGACTGATCTACCGCATGTTCGACCACGACGAGGCCCCCGGCTACGGCTTCCAACTCAAGATGGGCGCCACCACGCTCACCGAGCAATGGGATCCCCGGCAGGGATCGTCGTGGAACCACTTCATGATGGGGCAGATCGATGAGTGGTTTTTCAACGCGCTGGCCGGCATACAGATCGACGCCGCGGCCGAAGGAAACGAAGCCATCATCATCCGTCCGCAACCGGTGGAGGGCCTGACCCGCGTTAGCGCATCCACCGAAACCCCTTGGGGAAAAGTCAGCGTGGAATGGAGGCGCAAAGGCGAAAGCCTGGAGCTTGAAGTCACGATACCGCCAAACGCCACGGCCACGGTTTATCTGCCCGGCAGCGAAGAAGGGAAGGTGGTGGGTAGCGGAAAGCACAGCTTCCTGTATACCGGCGACCTCGCCCCAGACCGGAGAGGAGGCAACCTATGACAAGGTTATCGTCTCTCCGACCGGAGACAGTAAAACTGCCTTACAAGTTGACGTCTCACCGACTGGAGACAGTAAAACTGCCTTACAAGTTGACGTCTCCCCGACCGGAGAGAGTAAAACTGCCTTACAAGTTGTCGTCTCCCCGATCGGAGAGGAGATAACTTATGACAAGGTTGATGTCTCCCCGACCGGAGAGAAGGTAACTTATGACAAGGTTGACGTTTCTCCGACCGGAGAGGAGGTAACTTGTAAGGCAGTTTTACTCTTCCCGACCGGAGAAGAGATAACTAATGATAAAGTTGCCATATCTCCGACAGGAGAGGAGATAATTTATGATAAAGTTGGCGTCTCTCCGACAGGAGAGGAGGCGATTTATTAATAATTTACCGGGTACAATTACGGGGTACCCTCTTTCAATCGGCATTTTTAATATTTCAATTAACAATTGGCCGCTTCTTATTACTTATGTTGGTTGCCGGTGAGTATATTGGCGCAGCCGCGTTAGTGACATAAGCGGAAAGCCCGCAGCGAAGCGAGGACTTGCAGCGGATGGCACGGGCCGCAGGCAACGCCCAACCGAATAAGGTGAAAAAGAATAGTAATTTAAACTCAAATATCAACGATTATGAAGAAGAAAATCATCCTGCTCTGCATGTTGGCCGCTTCGTGCGCGCTCAGCGCCCAGAGACTTGCTGTCGAGAACAGTTTTGCACGCCCGCTCGGCGATGTGCTGAATGAAATACAGGCACGCTTCGGCGTCGGCCTGGAGTATAACATTGATACGGTTGGAAAGGTGCTGCCATACGCGGGCTTCCGCATCCGCCCCTATTCGGTAGATGAGTCGTTGGCCGGCGTGCTGGCCTATTTCGACTATGCCTTTGTCAAGCAAGCCGACGGCCGGTATAAGATCAAGCCGTATGAGTACCCGCGGCGGACGCCGGCAGACGGGCGGAAGATGCTGGACTACCTGAACACGCTGTACGCAGACCGCGAGGCGTGGGAAGCGCGCGCGGCCGACCTGCGACGGGAAGTGCGCGGACAGCTGGGCATCGACACACTGCTCAAGCAACGCAGCGGTGCGCGGCCGATCGTGTCGGCCCTGCGTAAGTTCGACGGCTACACCGTGCAGAACATCGCGCTCGAGACGCTGCCGGGCCTCTACGTCTGCGGCTCCATCTACACCCCCGCCGCAAAAGGCCGGCACCCGCTGATCGTCTGCCCCAACGGGCATTTTGCCGACGGGCGCTACCGCAAAGACCAACAACAACGCATGGCGACGCTGGCCCGCATGGGAGCCGTTTGCGTAGACTATGACCTGTTTGGCTGGGGCGAGTCGGCCCTGCAAGTGGGCGCCGCCGCACACCGCTCGAGCGCCGCACACGTGATACAAGCCCTCAACGGCCTGTCGCTGCTGGACTATATGCTTACGCGCAAAGACATCGACCCGGCGCGCATCGGCGTGAACGGCGGCTCGGGCGGCGGCTCGCAAGTGGTGCTGCTCACGGCGCTGGACAACCGCTTCACCGCGGCGGCCCCCGTGGTGAGCTTGGCGTCGCACTTCGACGGGGGCTGCCCCTGCGAGAGCGGACTGCCCATATCGCTTTCCTGCGGCGGAACAAACAACGCCGAACTGATGGCGATGTTCGCCCCGCGGCCGCTGCTGGTGGTATCCGACGGGAAAGACTGGACGGCCTCGGTGCCGGAGCTTGAGTATCCTTACCTCCAACGCATCTACGGCTTCTACGGCGCCGCCGGAAGGGTGGCCAATGTTCACCTGCCCACCGAAGGCCACGACTTCGGCCCCAACAAGCGCAACGCCGTATACGACTTCTTTGCCTCGACTTTCGGATTGGACAAGACGAAGGAAGACGAAAGCAAAGTAACCATCGAACCGGACGCCGCCCTGCTGAGCTTCGGCCCCGCCGGCGAACGCCTGCCCAAGGACGCCGCACGGTCGTTTGAAGCGGTAGCGGCCTGCGTTGACAAGAAACTGCACGCCAAACAGATCGCCGACCAGGCCTTGGAGAAGAAAGCCGCCGGATGGGTGGAGGGCCTCGGGCTGGACAAAGAGAAACAGGCCGCCGTGAGCACACTGGTCTACAACCATCTGAAGCAAGTGCGCGACTGGCACAATGACCACCCCTACACCACCATCGCCGAAGGCATCAATCCCTTTACCGGACAGAAACTCAGCAAGCTCGACCGCGAGATGATCGCAGACTCGGCCATGCCCAAGGCGGTACACGAAAAGCTGATGAAAGGCCTGCGCAACATCCTGACCGACGAACAGGTGGAGTACGTGCTCGACAAGTACACCGTGGGCAAAGTGGCCTTCACCCTCAAAGGCTACTACGCCATCGTTCCCGACCTGACGGCCGAAGAGGAAACCGTCATCCTGGGCCACCTCAAACAGGCCCGCGAGCAGGCCATCGACTACAAGAACATGACGCAGATTTCGGCAATATTCGAGATATACAAGACCAAATGCGAGCAGTACCTCAACGGCAACGGCCGCAACTGGCGCCAACTCTTCAAGGCGTACGTAGACAAGCGGAATGCCGAGAAGGCTGCCGCCAAAAAGTAAGCCCCGAACGGAAATGAAAGCAAAGACGACGATACAACTGCTCCTGACCGGAGGACTGCTCGCAGGAACGGCCTCCGCGCGGGCGCAAAACGGCAACCTCTGGTACGACCGGCCGGCACAGACCTGGACGGAAGCCCTGCCCTTGGGCAACGGACGGCTTGGCGCCATGGTTTACGGCAACCCCGTGACAGAGCAGATACAACTCAACGAAGAGACCATCTGGGCGGGAAGCCCAAACAACAACGCCAACCCCGACGGGCTGGAATACATCCCCAAGGTTCGCGAACTCGTGTTCAGGGGCGACTACCTCGAAGCCCAGACGCTGGCCACCCAAAAGGTGATGGCGCAAACCAACTCCGGAATGCCCTACCAACCTTTCGGCGACCTGCGCATCGCCTTCCCATCCGCCCACGCACGCTACGGAGACTATCGCCGCGAGCTGAGCCTAGACTCGGCCCGGGCCGTGGTGACATACAACGTGGATGGGGTGGGGTACCGGCGGGAAACGATCGCGTCGTTCTCCGGACAGGTCGTCACCGTGCGCCTCACGGCCGACCGGCCGGGGATGATCACGTGCAGCGCCCTGCTCACCTCGCCCCATCAGGACGCGACGGTAGAGACGCGGGGAGATACCGTTGCGCTCTCCGGCGTCACGGCCACGCACGAACGGCAGAGCGGGAAGCTCCGGTTCCAGGGGCGCCTGTCTGTCCGCACCAGCGGCGGGCGAACAACCTGCAAGGACGGGGCCATCGCCATAGAGCAGGCCAACGAAGCCGTCTTCTACGTCTCCATCGCCACCGCTTTCAATACGTACAACGACATCAGCGGCGACCCCGCAGCGCGGGCGCGCGGATACTTGGAGAAGGCTATGGCCGGAGACTACCGTGAATTGAAAGCCCGCCACACGGCGCTCTTCAAAGCCTGCATGGATCGCGTCGCCCTTCAGCTGGGAGAAGACAACTACGCCCATCTGCCCACGGACATCCGCGTGCGCGACTTCCACCTGACTCACGATGCGCATCTGGTGGCCACCTATTTCCATTTCGGACGCTACCTCCTGATCTGCTCCTCACAACCCGGAGGGCAACCGGCCAATCTCCAGGGGATCTGGAACGACAAAATGCTCCCCCCGTGGGACAGCAAGTACACCTGCAACATCAACGCGGAGATGAACTACTGGCCCGCCGAACCCGCCAACCTGAGCGAGCTGCACGAACCCCTGCTGCGTCTGGCCGCCGAAGTGAGCCGGACCGGCCGCGAAACGGCGGAGGTGATGTATGGCGCAGGCGGATGGGTGCTGCACCACAACACCGACCTCTGGCGCATCACCGGCCCGGTAGACCGCGCGCCCTCGGGGATGTGGCCCACGGGAGGAGCCTGGCTGTGCCGGCACCTCTGGGAGCACTACCTCTACACGGCCGACCGCGACTTTCTGCGCTCAATCTACCCCATACTTAAAGAAGCCGCGCGCTTCTTCGACGAAATAATGGTATATGAACCGTCCCACCGCTGGCTGGTGGTCTGCCCGAGCCTCTCGCCCGAGAATCCCCATGCCGGAAGCCAGGGCAAAGCCACGACGGCCGCGGGATGCACCATGGACAACCAGTTGATCTTCGACCTGTGGAACACCGTCATCACCGCAGCGCGTCTGCTGGACGTCGATGCTCAGCTGGCCGGACGGTTGGAGCAGCGTCTGGCCGAAATGCCGCCCATGCAAATCGGGCGCTGGGGGCAACTGCAAGAATGGTTGTCCGACTGGGACGATCCGGACGACAAACACCGGCACGTGTCGCACCTCTACGGTCTTTTCCCCGGCAACCAGATCTCCCCTTACCGCACGCCCGAGCTTTTTGACGCCGCCCGAACCTCGCTCATCGCCCGCGGCGACCCATCCACCGGCTGGAGCATGGGATGGAAGGTCTGCCTCTGGGCGCGGCTGCTCGACGGCGACCATGCCTATAAGTTGATCACCGACCAGCTCACGCTCGTTCGCAACGAAAAGAAGGGCGGCACCTATCCGAACCTATTCGATGCGCACCCGCCCTTCCAAATTGACGGGAACTTCGGCTGCACCGCCGGAATTATCGAGATGCTGATGCAAAGCCACGACGCCTTCGTCTACATCCTGCCCGCCCTGCCCGCCCTGTGGCCGACGGGGGAGGTCAAAGGGATCGTGGCGCGCGGCGGCTTCGAGATCGACCTGCGTTGGAAGGCCGGCAACGTAGAGACGATCACCATCCGCTCGCGCAACGGAGGGAACTGCCGTTTGCGCACACGTACCCCCATCGCCGGAGCGGGCCTGAAGAAAGCCGGCGGGGAAAACCCGAACCCGATCTACACCCTGCCGGAAACGCCCGCGCCGCTCATCCACACGACGGGCGCAAGGCCGAAGGCCGCGCGGCAAACAAAAACATACCTGTATGACCTGCCGACGGAAGCCGGCAAATCGTACGTCCTCACAAGTACTCACCCAAAACGATAAGATATGAAGACCAAACTCATTATCATCCTCATTCTCTGCTGCATGGGAAGCCGGAGCGAAACAGCCTCCGCGCAAGTCCTCCCGTGGGAACACGGCAAGCTCGGCGTGTCGGAAGAAGGCCGCTACCTGAAGCACGAAGATGGAACGCCGTTCTTCTGGCTCGGCGACACCGGATGGCTGCTGCCCCAACGCCTCAACCGCGACGAAGCCGCGTTCTACCTCGAACAGTGCAGCCGCGCCGGCTACAACGTCGTACAAATACAAACGCTCAACGGCGTGCCCTCGATCAATGCCTACGGACAATATTCCAACACCGGCGGCTTCAATCTCAAAAGCACCGGAAAAGAAGGTGCCTACGGCTATTGGGAACATATGGACTACATCATCCGGACGGCGGCCCGCAAGGGAATCTACATCGGCATGGTGTGCATCTGGGGAAGCCCCGTGGCCCGCGGAGACATGAATGTGAAGCAGGCGCAAGCCTACGGCAAATTCCTGGCCGAACGCTATAAGGACGACCCGAACATCGTCTGGATCATCGGGGGAGACATCCGCGGCGACGTCAAAACCGCCGAGTGGGAAGCCCTGGCCGAAACCATCCGGTCCATCGACCGCAACCACCTGATGACCTTCCACCCCCGCGGCCGGACGACCTCCGCCCAATGGTTCAACGCCTCCGCCTGGCTGGACTTCAACATGTTCCAGAGCGGGCACCGCCGCTACGGACAACGCAAAGGCGACGGCGACTATCCCATTGAAGAGAACACCGAAGAAGACAACTGGCGTTTCGTTGAACGCAGCATGGCCATGCAACCCATGAAGCCGGTGCTGGACGGCGAACCCTCGTACGAAGACATACCCCAGGGCCTGCACGACCCCGCCGAAACACGCTGGAACGCCGCCGACGTGCGCCGCTATGCCTATTGGTCGGTCTTTGCCGGAGCGTGCGGGCACACCTACGGGCACAACTCCATCATGCAGTTCATCCGCCCGGGCCTCGGCGCGGCCTACGGCGCAACAACGCCGTGGTACGACGCGCTCAACGCGCCGGGCTTCAACCAGATGAAACATCTCAAGAACCTGATGCTGGCCTTCCCCTACTTCGACCGCATACCCGACCAACACATCATTGCCGGAACCAACGGCGAACGCTATGACCGGGCCATCGCCACGCGCGGAAACGGCTACCTGATGGTGTACAACCACACCGGCCGGCCGATGGAGATCGACCTGGGCAAGATCGGCGCCGGCAAGAAGAACGTCTGGTGGTACGGCGCTAAAGACGGCAAGTTGACCTACCTCGGCGAGTTCGACGGCAAAGTAACCGTCTTCCAACACGACAGCGGCTATATCAGTGGCAACGACCAGGTGCTCATCGCCGTCGACGCCGCAAAGGAATACATCACCAAAGACCAAACAACGTTATGAAAGCCATACAACCCCTCTTCGCCGCCGTCCTCTGGCTGGCGATCCCCTCCCACGCCTTTGGTCGGGAGGCTGTGACGGTAACGACCCTCCGCGTCGAACAACTCACCGCGCCGGTGGGCATAGATGCGGAAACACCGCGCCTGAGTTGGCAACTCGTGTCCGACCGGCAAGGAGTCATGCAAACGGCCTGCCACATCCTGGTAGCCTCGTCGCCCGAACGGCTGGCGAAGAACGAAGGAGACCTCTGGGACTCCGGGAAGATCGCCACCGAAGCCTCGCACCTCGTGCCCTACGCCGGAAAACCCATGCGGAGCAACCTGCGCTGCTACTGGAAAGTAAAGAGCTACACCACCAAGAGCGAAACACCCTGGAGCCAACCCGCCCGATGGACGATGGGGCTGCTGGGCGAAACCCACTGGAAAGGGCAATGGATCGGCATGGACGCGCCGGCGCCCTGGGACAGCCCCACGCAATGGAGCCGGCTAAGCGCACGCTACCTCCGCACGGAGTTCACGATAGCCAAAGAAGTCAAGCAAGCCACCGTGCACATCGCAGGCATGGGACTGTATGAACTCTTCATCAACGGCAACAGGGTAGGCAACCAAGTGCTGGCCCCCGCGCCGACGGACTACCGCAAAACGATCCTCTACAACAGCTTCGACGTGACCGCCCTGCTGTCGAACCAAAACGCCATCGGAACAACGCTGGGCAACGGACGCTTCTACACCATGCGCCAAAACTACAAACCCTACAAGATCCCAACCTTCGGCTACCCCAAAATGCGCCTCAACCTGATTGTGGAGTATACCGACGGCACAACAGAAACCATCGCCACCGGCACAACCTGGAAACTCACAGCCGACGGGCCTGTCCGCAGCAACAACGAATACGACGGCGAAGAATACGACGCGCGGAAAGAGCTGGGCCGGTGGACCGAAGCCGGCTACGACGACACCGCCTGGAGCGCCGCGCAACGCGTGGCCATCCCCGACGGCACACTGCGTGCAGCCATGACGGCCAACATGAAAGTGGTAGACACCCTCAAGCCCGTTGCCATCCAACAGCACGCCGGCAGCCACATCCTCGACATGGGGCAGAACATGGCCGGCTGGATACGGATGAAAGTCAAAGGAACTGCCGGCGACACCATCCGGCTGCGGTTTGCCGAAACCCTGAAGGACGACGGCGGACTCTTTGTCCGTAACCTGCGCGACGCGCGGGCGACAGACCTCTACATCGTCGGTGGAAACGAAGGCAAAGACGCCCTGTGGGCGCCGCGCTTCGTCTACCACGGCTTCCGCTACGTAGAAGTCACCGGCTACGCAAACCCCACGCCGGATGACTTCCTGGGAGAAGTCGTGAGCGACGACATGAACATCGCCGGAACATTCGAATGTTCAAACCCAACGCTCAACCAAATCTACAAAAACGCACAATGGAGCGTCAAGGGCAACTACAAAGGCATGCCCGTAGACTGCCCGCAACGCAACGAACGCCAACCCTGGCTGGGCGACCACGCCGTGGGTGCCTGGGGCGAAAGCTACATGTTCGACTGCGGAAACCTCTATGCCAAATGGATGGACGACATCCGGGAAGCACAACGCGAAGACGGCTGCATCCCCGACGTAGCCCCCGCCTTTTGGAACTACTACTCCGACAACGTCACCTGGCCGGCAACCTTCATCATCGACTGCGACATGCTCCTCACCCAATACGGCAACATCGCACCCGTCGCCAAAAACTACCCCGCAATGAAACGCTGGATGGCACACATCATAAAGGAATACATGGGCAGCGACCACATCGTGGCCAAAGACAAGTACGGCGACTGGTGCGTGCCCCCCGAATCGCCCGGAATGATCCACAGCCAAGACCCCCGCCGACGGACCGACGGAACGCTCATCGCCACAGCATACACCTGCAAGATGCTGGACTACCTGGCCCGCTTCGCACGGCTGCTGAACATCCCCGCCGATGCCTACGCCTACGAATCGCTCCACGCCCAAATAAAAGAAGCCTTCAACAACCGCTTCCTGACGGTGAAACCGAACACATCGCCCGTGCCCGGACACCTGCTATACCCCGACAGCATCTTCTACGGCAACAACACCGTGACGGCCAACATCCTGCCGCTGGCCTTCGACCTGGTACCCGAACGCTACCGCGCAGAAGTCGAAAAGAACATCATCAACACCATCACCACCACAAACAACGGACACATCAGTACCGGAGTGATCGGCACCCAATGGCTCATGCGACAACTTAGCGGCATGGGGCGCGCCGACGTCGCCTGGCTCATCGCCACCAACAAAACATACCCGGGCTGGGGATACATGGCAAGCCAAGGCGCAACCACCATCTGGGAACTGTGGAACGGCAACACCGCCAACCCCGAAATGAACAGCGCCAACCACGTCATGCTCCTGGGCGACCTCATCCCGTGGTGCTACCAACACCTCGGAGGCATCCGCAGCAGCCGCGAAAAACCAGGCTTCAAACACATCATCTTCCGGCCCGACTTCAACATACAAGAGCTCGACAAGGTAAACGTTTCATACGCCACACCATACGGCAAAGCCGCGAGCGAGTGGACCAAAACCGCCACCCGGCTGAGCTGGACAGTGACCGTGCCCCCCAACACCACCGCCGAAGTACACCTGCCCGACGGACGGATAGAACACACCGGCTCGGGAACCCACCGCTACGACGCCACCATCCCCACCAGCCACAAAGCCATCCTGACGGACGAATTCCTCTACCGTCAAGCCCACTTCCCCGAATGTCACAGCGCCACGATAGCCGAAACCACCAACGGCGACCTGGTGACCGCCTTCTTCGGGGGAACCAAAGAACGCAACCCCGACTGCGTCATCTGGGTAAGCCGCAAACCCAAAGGAGCCGACGACTGGACAACCCCCGTTGAAGTCGCCGCAGGCCGGCCGGCCGGCACCGGAACCAACACCTGGAGCGCCGGAGGAAGCACCCTCCACCCCGGCCAGAAAGCCTGCTGGAACCCCGTACTCTTTCAACTGCCCGGAGCCGAACTGCTGCTGTTCTATAAAGTAGGCACCAAAGTATCCGACTGGACAGGCCACCTCATCCGCAGCACCGACGGCGGCAAAACATGGAGCAACCCCGAAGACCTCCCCGAAGGCCTCCTTGGCCCCGTGAAAAACAAACCCGAGTACATCAATGGCCGGATCATCAGCCCCTCCAGCACCGAAGGCATCGGCGGCTGGCAACTCCACTTCGAACTGTCCGACGACAACGGCAAAACATGGCGCAAAGTAGGCCCCATACCCGCCGCCGAAGCCGAACTCACCCAAGACCGGAGCCAACGCCCCATCCAAGCCATCCAACCCGCCATCCTCAAACACCCCGACGGCCGCCTGCAAGCACTCGCCCGCACCCGCAACGGCCACTTAGCCACCACCTGGAGCACCGACAACGGCGACACCTGGACCACCCTGGCCCTCACCGCCACCCCCAACAACAACTCCGGCATCGACGCCCAAACCCTCAAAGACGGCCGCCACCTGCTCGTGTACAACAACTTCCGCACCCTGCCCGGCACCCCCAAAGGCCCCCGCACCCCACTAAGCGTAGCCCTGTCGGCCGACGGCATAAACTGGCAACAAACCCTCACACTCGAAAGCAGCCCCATCAGCCAATACTCCTACCCGTCCGTAATCCAAGGCAAAGACGGCGCCATCCACATCGTCTACACCTGGCGGCGCCAGCGCATCAAATACGCAAAACTCACCCCCGCAGCGCTGTAAACCGCCAACACATTTACCATCTCTTCATTTACCATTTACCATTTGATACCCTTTACCCCGGGCATTAAATGGTAAATGGTATCAAATGGTATATGGTAAGTTGTATATCCAATGTCGTTTAGTTAAGCTATAACTTTCTTCTTATTCAAGTAATAATGCCGGGCTCTTGGCTATGCTTCCATTGTGGTGGTATTTAAGAAGGGGGTGTTGTCGAACGTAGCTTTCCGGGCCTTTCCGGTTTGTTCGTCGATTTCGCAGGGGACATAGCGTCCGTTCGTGGTGTTGTACATGAATAGCGCTTCTCCTCTTTGGCCCAGGTGTCTGAATTTCACTTTTTGTATGTGTAT
>JAITSN010000117.1 GCA_031287715.1 Mediterranea sp. (in: CFB group bacteria) | reverse complement strand
ATTCCTTGCACGTTTTGTGTGTATTTCCTGTCGGGAAAGAGTAAGTAGTAAACAGGTGCATGCCTGTAATATACGGCAGGCATTGTCTTTATCAAAGGGAAGCCGCTGCAACCTTTATATCTCGTCTCCATCCCGCGTGAGCCGGCTATGAAAAACTCGATGGTTTTGTCTACAGAGTGATTGATGATGCGCAAGTATTCGCCGTCAGTTTCTTCATAAGCGTGATGTACAATCAAATCATATCCGGTAATCTTATACTTGGATTTATCATTTCTCCATCCTTGTTCCCATGGCCGTCATCCTTGTTATATTGAATCTCCACATAAGGCTCTGCCGATGGCGGCCCGGATATTCCGATAACGTTATAGTTACATTCCTTGGCTACTGTTGCTATGAATTTCTCGTCCGTCCAGTCTTGGCAGGAAGACAAACATACAGTACAGCACAGGATTACAATGATTCTTTTAAAGCTCATAATGTATTTTTTTTATGGTTCAATATCTTCGGGCAAAACTTCAAAAGTCCAAATAGTACACGGTTTATTCTCTCTTGTTTCTGCACTTTCTGTCCAATAGGATTCATTAAAAAATTGTTTGCCGGAATGATTTTTCTCGGATTTTCGCCATATTCTGATTCTATTATTCTTTCCTATCCAACTAACCGAATCATTGATATATGTATTTATGCCACTAAATTTTATTTTTCTGCCGGAGCCAAAAATCTCAAATTCAACAGTTGTCTTAGGATCTATGCATATCTCTCTCCTATTAACTTCACCTTTTTCATAGCGAGGATGAAATGTTAGAATAGAATCTGTTGAATTCTTTAGGTGCCACGCAGCATAATAATCGGCTTCTTCCCCATCATAAGTAAACAATATACAAGATAAGAAAGTTATGTTCAAAAGAATTAAACATATTATTTTTTTAGAATCCATGGTTATTAAATATCGTAATTATTGATGTTTTTTTTGATGGATATTTGGAGACCATCTTTTGTTTCAACTGTTCGTGGCTTTTCACATCAGAAGTCATGCAATTAAAGATTTCCCGTTTATTCAGTACTTTGTCTCTGTAAATATCCCAAATAATGTTAGGCTTGAACCAATATTTTTTGCCCAAAGGAAAATCATTGTTTGTGCCACGAACTCCTCCTTTATACTTTTCATATTCTTCTATATACCCTATTGCATATCCCCACATCTCACCAACCGCACAAATTCCGGAGTTGTTGCCTGTTCCATCTCCATATGGACTGCTGGAACCGGCTATACCGTAAGTGATGATATAGCTGACGTATTTAGCCCAATACGCACTGCCTACCTGCTGGAAATGGCTGGCATGAGAAAGTTCATGGCTTACATGTTCATATATACCATCGGACTCTTTGCCTTTTGTGCCTATTGTAACATCCGGTAGGGCAAACGAAGATAGTACATCAAATATGTAAGAGAGGAACCTACAGCCATATTCGTGAAGAAGTTGGACCAAGCGGCATTTGAATTTGCACCGATGGGATGATAAATTCTTCTAATCATAGGCGCCGAGCTGGCTCCCACATCCGGCCAAACCCAAATTTTGAGACTGCCTGTCGTAGGACATGCGGGATAGTCGCTTTTGGTTTTACAATTCCGATACCAATCGTAAGCCGCATTGTTCACCGTGGCCCACTCCCAGGCGCAAGAACTTCTGCCGAACGTTTTATCGTGGCCTTTCTTGTTGTGAAAGCCCATGATATACAGAGCGGCTCCTGTGAGCGGACCGGCATATCCCCAAACGTCAAATCCCTGGTTGTTTTCAAACGAAACAGAATACAGCGGACCCCAATAGTGTTTTGTACCCATACTGTAATAGCCGTTTTCGTCAGTACTTGCCGACGACCATTTTACAAGGGAAGTTGCACGCACTTTTATTCCTTTCACCGGAACATCTTTTTTCAGAGATGAGTCGTTCACTTTAATATATCCTTTGGGTTTGCTTCCGGACAGGAACGAGAACAATCCCCTTGTGCCTGCCGGGATAAGCCCTTTCTTCTCAAGGCACTGTATATAACCTACTTTTTCCAGCGCCCTGTACTCCAGTTCTCCAATAAAAGAGGCTTTCGAACTTCTCGTTGCGGTTTCTTCTTCACCTTCATCATCTCCCATATCTTCGTCACGGGGAATAAAGCACTCATCCAAGATCTCGTGCCTGATCCCTGCCGGAAATTGAAATCCCGGCTTTACGGTGGTATATTGCCAGGTCATCAGATCATCCGGTATGGACGGGTCGTGATAGCCGGTGCCTTCCGTTAACACATCATGGTCTAACGGATAATCAAAAAGTTCCAGCTGTAAATCTTCTTTCAGGGTATTATATTCCGCAGAATCTGTTGGTAAGAAACGGACGTACCAGTCAGTGACTTCAATTTCCAGATCTTCTCCTCCTGAACGGGTTTTAGCCATTTCGTTATACACAGCCTTCATATTCTCTACAGAATAAGGGTTTTCAAATTTTTTCCCCAAGCACAATCAATCCGTCATTATCCGCATCGGCAGATGTTTCGGTTTCCGGATTTACCACTGTAATCAGGTCGTCGTCATTTGTGCAGGCTACAGTAAGAAATGAAACTGCACACAGAAAAAATAAAAGTTTCTTTTTCATGATCTTCTAAATTTATGGTTAACTCTTCGCAAGTTTATGGATTTTATTCAAGAAATGCAAATAACGGCGGGAAAGGCAGGCGCTTAAACAGAGGGAAAGACAATTCAAAAGAATAGCTATATTTGCAACCATTAACGGATTACATAATTTTTAAAACAAAAACGGATTAATGGCTTTACAATGTGGTATTGTAGGATTGCCGAATGTAGGCAAATCGACCCTTTTTAATTGTTTATCGAATGCTAAAGCACAGGCGGCAAATTTTCCTTTTTGTACGATCGAACCGAATGTTGGAGTGATTACCGTTCCCGACGAACGTTTAAATAAATTGGCCGAGCTGGTCCACCCGCAAAGAATCGTTCCTACAACGGTGGAGATCGTAGATATTGCCGGGTTGGTGAAAGGCGCCAACAAAGGCGAAGGCTTGGGAAATAAATTCCTTGCCAATATCCGTGAGACGGATGCGATTCTGCATGTCCTCCGATGCTTTGATGATGAAAACGTAACACATGTAGACGGAAGTGTAGATCCCGTTCGCGATAAGGAGATCATTGATTACGAACTGCAACTGAAAGACCTGGAGACGATCGAAAACCGTATCCAACGCGTACAGAAACAGGCCCAGACCGGCGGAGATAAAAACGCCAAACAAACATATGACATACTTGTACGGATCAAAGAAGCGCTCGAACAAGGCAAATCGGCGCGCACCGTGACGTTTGAAACCAAAGACGAGCAGAAAATCGCTAAAGAACTCTTTCTTCTCACAAATAAACCGGTCATGTATGTCTGCAATGTGGATGAAGCAAGCGCCATAAACGGAAATAACTACGTCGACAGGGTGCGTGAAGTCATAAAGGACGAGCACGCAGAAATCCTGGTCGTGGCGGCAAAAACAGAATCCGACATAGCCGAATTGGAAACGTACGAAGACCGCCGGATGTTTCTTCAGGAAATAGGATTGGAAGAGTCGGGAGTAACCCGCCTGATCAAAGCTGCTTATAAACTCCTGAACCTGGAAACATTCCTCACCGCCGGGGCGCAGGAAGTACGCGCGTGGACTTATCCGAAAGGCAGCAAAGCGCCGCAATGCGCCGGAGTGATCCACACCGACTTTGAAAAAGGATTCATCCGCGCCGAAGTCATCAAATACGCCGACTTCGTCCAATATGGCGCCGAAGCCGCCGTGAAGGAAGCCGGAAAAATGAGCGTCGAAGGAAAAGAATATGTGGTGCAGGACGGAGACATCATGCACTTCCGTTTCAATGTTTAACCGGTAGGTTAAGGCTCAACCGAATATGAAAATCAAATCAAAGAATAAAGCTGTATGAACGAACTTTTATTGTCCATCAACTGGAATCCGGATACGGAATTAACCCGTCTTTTTGGTATTTCGATCCGGTACTACGGGCTGCTCTGGGGCATTGGCCTTGCTTTAGCCTATTTTATCGTACACTACCAATACAGAGAAAAGAAAATAGAAGAGAAAAAATTTGAACCCCTCTTCTATTATTGCTTCTTCGGCATCTTTATCGGCGCGCGCCTGGGCCACTGCTTGTTCTATGAACCGGAATACTACCTGGGCAGCTTGGGCCACTTTATAGAAATGATCTTCCCTGTCAGGTTTTTGCCGGACGGCAGCTGGAAATACACCGGCTATGCCGGATTGGCCAGCCACGGAGGTACGATAGGCTTGGCCATCGCCCTGCTGCTTTACGCCCGGAAAGTAAAGATGAACACCATGGATGTGCTGGATATGATCGCCGTGGCAGCACCCATCACCGCCTGTTTTATCCGCTTGGCTAACCTGATGAACTCCGAGATCATCGGGCAACCCTCAAATCTGCCCTGGGCATTCGTCTTCGAAAGTGTAGATCGCCTCGCCCGCCATCCGGCACAACTCTACGAAGCGATAGCCTACCTTATCCTCTTCCTGATCATGGTCTTTCTATACCGGAACTACAGGAAGAAACTGCATCGCGGATTCTTTTTCGGCCTTTGCCTGACGTATATATTCACCTTTCGCTTCTTCATCGAATACCTCAAAGAAAACCAGGTAGCTTTTGAAAACGAAATGTCTTTCAATATGGGACAATTGCTGAGTATCCCCATAGTTATCGTTGGCATAGCAAGCCTTCTCTTAGGAAAGAAATGGGATAAGATGAAACCCGCCCGCTGAACAGTTGAACAATAGAGCAATGAGACAAAAAACCATATTATTTAAAACCATATTATTATGAAAACAATTATCGCAGTATTCTTTTCTTTTTTCGTCGTTTCTTCTTTTTGCTACGCGCAAGACAAAATCGTTGATGTGGTGTATTTGAAGAACGGAAGCATGATTCGCGGACAGATCATTGAACAAAGACCGAACCAGTCTTTAAAGATCAAAACCTCAGACGGCAGCATTTTTGCATACGACATTACCGAAGTAGAAAAAATGACCAAAGAACAGCTAACCCCAGTTGTCGTCGATAAAAAAATTATGAGAGGCTATAAAGGCTTTGTAACTTTTGGCCATACTTCCTCAGGCGGCGACGCAGGCCGCTTGGAACTCAACACCACCCACGGCTATCAGTTTAATAACCACATATTCCTCGGAGGAGGTGTGGGTTATCACTACTATAATAAGGCCGAGACTTACGCCATACCTTTATTTATTCATTTCAGAGTTAATTTTGTAAACATAAACAAGAAAGTCACCCCGTTCGGATACCTTAAAACAGGTTATTCCCAAGGCGATTTAGAAGGCGAATATGCATCTATCGGCATCGGTCTTCGCTTTGGTATTAGCGAGAGAAAGGCGCTAAACCTCACAATAGGCTCTTCGTACCAGGATTATGATTATTCTTATTCTATGGGACATTACGACGAAGTAACAGATACAAACGGGTTTAGCATCAAATTCGGATTTGAATTTTAGCTTCAACCCGTTGAGCCTCGCACAGGTTCCCTTTCGATAGAAAGAAAAGGAAAACAAAAGACCCCCTGAACAGTTTAAAGACGTTCAGGGGGTCGTTGTTGATAGGGAATACATCCTGCTACTCGCTCCTTTAGAATAACTATAAGATGGCTGCGAGGAGAATTGGGCTGTTTTTTTAGTGTGCTTCCAGCCAGTTTTTTCCCCAGCCGCAATCGGCTTTTAGCGGAACGTGCATGGCATAAGCGTTTTCCATTTCTTCGATGACGATCTTTTCCACGCGTTCTTTTTCTTCTACCGGTACGCTGAAGTTCAATTCGTCGTGAACTTGGAGAATCATTTTGGCTTTGATCTGTTCGGCCTGGAAACGCGCATAAATGCGGATCATGGCTACCTTGACAATGTCGGCTGCGCTGCCTTGTATGGGCGCATTTATGGCATTCCGTTC
>JAITSN010000109.1 GCA_031287715.1 Mediterranea sp. (in: CFB group bacteria) | reverse complement strand
ATTGACATCGTTGTAGACCCTGCCGACAACGAAACGCTCTACAAAGACAGAGACCCGCAACTGACCGTGGTCGGAAAGATCCTGGAAGACTACCAGTATGCGCTCGACAATGTAAGGGCAAACGACACCAAGCTGCAAGTACACAAATACTTGGTTGGTGGGCTGATGTCCCGCAACATGCTCTATCATGCCACCTGGCTAAAGTACCACGGAACAACCGTAGGCTCCACGTCACAGCCCGTAGCGGACGCCGATCTGAAGAAGTTCTTTGAAGGAGCCATCAACGGGGCGAAAGTTGTAATGGAATCCGGCAAATACAGCATAGGCAACACGTATAACGCCTTATTCACGACAGATGATATTTCGACCAACAGCGAAATCATCTTCTACAAGGAATACACAACCGGCGTTTCCTGCAACGCTCTTATGGCATACAACGCCGGTGAAACCCAGAACCTTGGCGGGGCAACGATTGATGCCATCGAAAGTTACCTTTGCCTCGACGGTCTGCCGATCGGCCAATCGTCAAGCTACCAGGGTGCTACCGATCCCAGCATCCGGAATGCGTTCGTCGACCGTGACCCAAGAATCTATGACACCTTTGTCGATTCGCTCCGTATATATAGCTCCGGCCTCCATTCTGCCGCTTCCCCAACCGGATTTGCATCGAAGAAGTTCCTGAACGAAGAGTGGAGGGTAGCCAAATCACCCTATGTGACCGGACTGCTAAGTCCTGCCGATGCACCCGTCATCCGCTATGCGGAAGTGTTGCTCAATTATGCGGAAGCCCGCTATGAGATCAGCAAGACAGGTGGGGATGCCTTTACGCAAGCCGATCTGGACAAATCGATCAATGAGATCCGGAAAAGGACACTAAAAAAGTGGGGCGAAACGCCTGCCGTTGAGCGGAAGTTACCGCCGGTAACCCTGTCGGGAAGCAACCTAAGCGTAAATGGAACGGTGATCAACGACCCTGCACGCGACACCACCGTAGACCCCATCCTTTGGGAGATCCGCAGGGAACGCCGCGCCGAACTGATCATGGAAGGCAGACGCTCGGACGACCTGAACAGATGGGCCAAATTTGACTATCTGAATTCTACAACAGATGGAACCCGTCTAAGCAAAACCATCCTCGGAGCATGGATAAACAAAACCGATTACCCGGGCATATCGACAGCAGTAGTTCTGTATGAACCTGGTAACACGGCAGGAACCGCAACCCAGGGATACATCAACTACTACCACCGCAACGCGGCCACCTGGCGCACGTTTACCAAAGGAGAACTGAACTCCGAAAGAAACTACCTCAGAGCCGTACCATCCGGCCAAATCACAGCCTATAAGGACAAAGGATATACATTGACCCAAAATCCGGGCTGGTAGCAACAGGGTAACATGTCAGGGATGTTAAGAAAAATCATACCCCCATAGATAAGAAATCCTTAAGGGGGGGGTTAAGGCATGCTTAAGGGGGGGGTTAAGGCATGCTTAAGGAGGGGGTTAAGCATGCCTTAAGGGGGGGGGTTAAGCATGCCTTAACCCCCCCCTTAAGCACCCCTTAACTTAATAGATTGATTGTCAGCATGTTATAGCTTGTAATTTTCTTTACAGTATATTTTTAGCTGTCAAACATATTCTTAATCCGGCACAAAGCGAAACCTCATTCTAATCTTCTCCAAAGAAGAGGGAGCCGGATGAATTGCCACTTGTATTTTTCTAAATCCTCCCCCTGCGCTCTTCAAAACAAAGACGTGCAGGGGGTTTTTAATTCTCCGTTGTCCATTGTCCATTGTCAATTTTTCGTAGTTTTGTGTCCAAGAAAACTAAGATAATATGATAAAGAAGTTCGATTTCCTTGTGATCGGATCGGGGATAGCCGGCATGAGTTTCGCCTTGAAGGCGGCACATAGGGGCAGGGTAGCGCTGATCTGCAAAACAGCAATGGAGGAGGCGAATACGTATTACGCCCAGGGCGGAATTGCGTCGGTGACGAATATACCGGCGGATAATTTCGATAAACACATCGAAGATACGATGGTTGCGGGGGATTGGCTCAGCGACCGGAAGGCCGTGGAGATGGTGGTGCGTGAAGCGCCCGGGCAGATAAAGGAGCTTATCCGCTGGGGAGTGGACTTCGACAAGAACGAACAGGGTGCGTTCGACCTGCACAGGGAAGGCGGCCATTCCGAATTCCGGATCCTGCACCATAAAGACAATACGGGGGCGGAGATACAACAGAGCCTTATCCGGGCAATCAAACGGCATCCCGGCATTGAGGTCTTTGAACATCACTTTGCCATTGAAATACTGACGCAGCATCATCTGGGCGTCACCGTGACCCGCCAGACGTCCGGCATCAAATGCTACGGGGCGTACATCCTCAACGAGGCGGCGGGAAAGGTAGATACGTTTCTCTCCAAAGTCACCCTGATGGCGACAGGGGGCGCAGGGGCAATCTACCAGACGACGACCAACCCGCCAACAGCCACGGGAGATGGTATCGCGATGGTCTACCGCGCCAAGGGAACTGTGAAAGACATGGAGTTCATACAATTCCACCCCACGGCGCTCTACCACCCGGGCGACCGGCCGTCTTTCCTGATCTCGGAAGCCATGAGGGGCTATGGGGCCGCGCTCCGCACGACGGACGGCAAGGAGTTCATGCAGAAATACGACCCGCGCCTGTCGCTGGCGCCAAGGGACATCGTCGCCCGTGCCATCGACAACGAAATGAAGAACAGGGGAGACGACCACGTCTATTTGGACGTGACGCACAAAGACCCCGAAGAGACCCGGGAACACTTCCCCAACATATACGAGAAGTGCCTGAGCTTGGGCATCGACATTACGAAAGACTACATCCCCGTTGCTCCGGCGGCGCATTATCTATGCGGAGGCATTCAGGTAGACCTCAACGGGCAGTCGTCCATCGAAAGGCTGTATGCCGTCGGCGAATGTTCCTGCACGGGCCTGCACGGCGGAAACCGCCTGGCATCCAACTCCCTGATCGAAGCGGTCGTCTATGCCGACGCAGCTGCCAGGCACAGTTTGGAGGCTGTGAAGGACTATAGCTACAACGACGATATACCCGTGTGGAACGACGAAGGCACCCGCTCGCCCGAAGAGATGGTGCTCATCACCCAAAGCATGAAAGAGGTAAACCAGATTATGAGTTCATACGTCGGCATCGTACGCTCCGACCTGCGGCTGAAACGCGCCTGGGCGAGGCTGGATATTATTTACGAAGAAACGGAAGACCTCTTTAAGCGGAGCTTCGCTTCGAGGGAGATATGCGAACTGCGGAACGCGATCAACGTCGGCTACTTGGTGATGCGCCAAGCCATCGAGCGGAAAGAAAGCCGGGGGCTGCACTACACGGTCGACCATCCGCACAGGTAGCGGACAGGCAAACCGGAGCAGGAACAAAACAATCAGACGTATATATATGAAACGAATCTTCATCATCCTATTTACGGCCATCGGCTCACCGGTTGCGGGCGTGTACGCCCAGCAGCCTTTCGACCTGCAAACCTGCTTAGCCACCGGATTGGAGAACAACTATTCCATCCGCATCAGCCGCAACGAAGAGCAGATCGGCAAGAACAACGCCACATGGGCCAACGCCGGAGCGCTGCCGGTAATCGACCTGACAGGCAGCTACAACGGCGCCATCGACAATACGGAAACAACCGTGCGCGCCACGCAAGACAAGCTGAAAGACAGCGGTGTCTTCGACCAGACATTCAACGTCGGCCTCAACCTGAACTGGACGATCTTCGACGGGTTCAAGATCACCACAACCTACCGGCGACTGAAGGAACTCCAACGGCAAGGCGAAACCAATACGCGGATCGCCATCGAAGACTTCATCGCCAGCCTGACGGCGGAGTATTACAACTACGTGCGGCAAACCATCCGCCTGAAGAATTTCCGCTACGCCGTGTCGCTCTCCAAAGAACGACTGCGCATCGTGGAAGCACGCTACAGCATCGGCAGCTTCTCCCGCCTCGACCTGCAACAGGCCCGCGTGGACTTCAACGCCGACAGCTCGCAATACATGAAACAGCAAGAGCTGCTCCACACCTCGCGCATCCGGCTGAACGAACTCATGGCGCGCCGCGACCTGGACATGGAACTCCACGCGGCCGATTCCATCATCGTGCCCAACATGCTCCTCTCTTTCGACGAACTGTGGAACGCCACTCTACTCGCCAACGCCGCCCTGCTCAAAGCCGAACAGAGCCGCACGCTCGCCGCCCTCGACCTGCAAACCGTGAACGCACGGAACTATCCCTACCTGAAGCTCAACTCCGGATACGGCTACACGCTCAACAAGTACGAGATAGCAACGAACAGGCAACGCAGCAACCACGGGCCTCATTTCGGATTGACCGCGGGCGTCAACCTTTTCGACGGCAACCGGAAGCGCGAACGCGCAAACGCAAACATCGCCATCGAGAACGCGCGGCTGGCCCGCCTGCAACTCGAACAATCCCTGCAAGCCGACATGAACAATCTCTGGCAGGCCTACCAGAACAACAGCAAAATACTGAAGCTCGAAAGGGAAAACCGTGTGGCCGCCAAGGAAAACCACGAGATAGCCATGGAACGATACCTGCTGGGCGACCTGTCGGGTATCGAAATGCGGGAAGCCCAGAAGAGCCTCTTAGACGCCGAAGAGAGAATACTCTCGGCAGAATACGACACCAAATTATGTGAGATATCCCTGCTGCAAATCAGCGGGAAAGTAACCATGTATCTAAATAATGAACCACAATGAAAAAACTATCATGTATCGGATTATGCCTTGCATTGATCCTAACAGCTAACGCGCAAGAAGTCTCCTACAAAAACAGGCAGCCCTACAAAAGCTGGACAGGGCTTGTACGTACCTTCGACGACGGTTTTTACCAAACCAAAGAAGCCAAACGCATCGCAGACAATGTGCTGCTCTACCAACAAACCACGGGAGGATGGCCCAAGAACATCTATATTCCGGCCGAGCTGGATAAGCGGGAAAGGAAGGAAGTGGCCGCCCGCAAGAACGACGTGAACGAAAGCACGATCGACAACGGCGCTACCTCCACCGAAATCTACTACCTGGCGCGCATGTACCAGGCCACACAAGACGAACGCTACAGGAAAGGCGCCGAAGACGGCATACAATACCTGCTCAATGCGCAGTATCCCAACGGCGGATGGCCGCAATTCTGGCCCCGCTCCGAAGGCTACTACACCGAAATAACCTACAATGACAACGCGATGGTCAACGTCATGAAGCTGCTCCGCAGCATCTACGAAAAACAACCGCCGTATAGCTTCGTCGCCGACCAATATATCACCAAAGCGCGCGCCGCCTTCGATAAAGGCGTAGACTGCATCCTGAAAACCCAAGTCCGCCAAAACGGCAAGCTAACTGTATGGTGCGCACAGCACGACCACGTCACCCTCGAACCCATCAAAGCCCGCTCCTACGAGCTGCCTTCGCTCAGCGGGAGCGAATCCATCGGCATCGTGCTGCTGCTCTTGTCTCTGCCCGACCCGTCGCCTGCCGTTGTCACAGCTGTCGAGAGTGCCGTAGCATGGTTCGAAGCCTCGAAGATAGAAGGACTGAAAAGAGAATACTACACCACCGACGACGGCAAGAGAGACTACCGTATGGCAGCTTGCGCCGGCTGTCCGCCCCTTTGGGCGCGCTTCTACGACCTCGCCACAAACCAACCCTTCTTCTGCGACCGCGACGGCATAAAAGTCCCCACCCTCGACCAAATAGGCCACGAACGCCGGAACGGCTATTCATGGTACACCCACGACGGACAGAAGGTTCTGGAGGAATACGGGAAGTGGAAAAGGCAGGCTACTGTGGAATAGGCAAGGGGCCGGCTTGATTTATTTATCGCCGGCCACTGCGTGGATCAAACGGGTCATATTTTCAATGAATACACCAGTGGAGATCCCCATTACTTCCGTATTTGGGAAGGGAGAAGTATCGTACTCGTCACCGACCATTGTTTCCGCAAACTTAGATTCGTTGCTGGCGGGTAAGTCTTCCGGCAGCGGTTTGTAAGGATGGGATATTTGCCGGATGGGGCCAAGCCAGTAGCCATCCTTCGTCAATCCGCTGATGATTTCGTCCGGCGTCATGTCTTTCTGTCCGAAACGCCGGCGCGGATAGTAGTAGAATGGAGGCAGTGACACCAGTGAGTCTTGAAAGAATGGGGAGTTGCGCTTCAGCTCTTCTTTCGGGATGGCTTTCACGCGTTCGTATTCCGCTTTCAGCTTATTTACATCGATCAGGGCGGCGGAGGTATAATGGACAATCGTCTGTTCCAGATTCCGGTCGGTATAGTAATGTCCATTCTTTACGTTCGAGCCTTTACGGTGTACGTAAAGCGGGTTGCCGCTTTCGGGGTGGACGAAGCGGGGGACAAGTATCTCGTCCGGGCTGTTGGGCCGGCGCTTCCATTTTGCCACTTCCGTTTCGGGTAGCTTCTGTGATTCGATGAAACGGATGGCAGCCGGTATGCCCGCCAGGTATTTGGTATCGCCTCCCGTGAGGACGTAATACTCCATAAGTTTGTGTATCATGTATGCCGTGGTGCCGGTATTCACGCTGCGGGGTTCGTAACTGCGGGCGTGTGCCGGTTGCAGGTCGTCCACCGTGTATTGGTCGGCCCAGCCCGGATAAGGCTCACCCTGTTGCAGGAGGATAGCCAGGTTCATGGCGCGCACAATGGGTTCTTTCAGGGATGCAAGTCCCAACGTCTGGTAGCATTGCAAGAGGAAGTCGATGATCTCCGGTATTACATCGTCATTGAGGGTGATGAACGATGAATAGTCTGCCATCCCCCCGGAGGGATGGTCGTGCATCAGCGGATAGCGCTGCGGCCACCCTCCAACAGGATACTGGCTCGTGAGCACAAAGCGGATGACCTTCTCCAGCGGCGTTCGCCAAACCGGGTCGTTCTTCTCCAGATAGAGGCGCAGGAAGAACTTGGCGGCCTGCATAGTCCCACCGTCGTCGTAGGTGGCATTACCGTAGTAATGCTGGAATTCTTCCAGTCGCCAGGCATTCTTGCCGACGGTGGCGTACCATTGGCGGGTAGAAGTTTCACCGGCGAAGTCGAACATATAATTCCAGCCGCCGCAGGGTAGCTGCCCCCATACCAGCGCAGCGGCGATACGTTCGGCACAGCGGTAGTAATACTCGTCGTGTGTGGCATGCCAGGCATCCAGCATCAGGTGGCCGACAGCCGGAGTACCGGGAGGCTGTACCCATACCATGGTGCGGCGGGCTTCCAGTTCACCCCACTGGCGGGACAGGTCGGGCAGGTAGCTCCAAACGAATCCTCCGTTGTAGCTTGCCACCTCCATCATATACTGTGTGGCGCGTTTCATAGCTTGGAGCATCTGCTTATTCGCCGCCTGTCCGGCAGCACATGCAAGCAGTAACATAAAACAAAGCACGATCTTCTTCATCTTTATTGTCCGTTATAATAATGTATAGATATGATACAAAGTAAACCCTTTCTCAATTTATCAATGTGGAAATTTTATATAAACAACGGTATAATTTAGCAGGAAAAGGAGAGGCGGGAATTTTTCCCGTCGGGGACGAAGATGTACAATACGAATTATAACTACCTTTGGGGAATAAATAAATATAATATGAAGACAAGAAGTGAAACGTTTCTGTATGAGAACCAAATTCCGTGGGAACCTGCCGGTGAGAGCGTAGTACGCCAGGTTATGGGATACGACGGACAAGTGATGCTGGTGAAAGTGAAGTTTGAAAAAGGCGCCGTCGGCACAGCCCATACGCACTACCACACGCAAACTACCTACGTAGCAAGCGGGAAGTTTGAATTTACAGTGGATGGAGAGAGAAAGACTGTCTCGACCGGCGATGGAATATACATCGAACCCGATGTACTGCACGAATGTGTATGCCTCGAAGCCGGTATCCTGATAGACTGCTTCAGTCCAATGAGGGCGGATTTTCTGAAACACTGACGATCTTCTATCTCTCATTCCCGGATGATCTCCCCGTGTGCCGAAAGCATGTCGGGGATAGTGCCGGACTGAGTGTAGCTCTCTTTGAATACATAGTGATAAGCGATCTTGGAATTAGCCATAATCAGATTTTTTATTAGACAGTAATTATTTTCTTGGATTTATTTGTTTTTTGTTTTAAGAGTTTCTATCTTTGCACCCGCTTTGCTAGAGAACAGGGCCGATGTTTTTGATACACTGTTCACAGATGATTCGGGTTTTGGTACTGAATTATATTATTCGATAAAAACTTTCGATTTGATTTGGAAGTAATACATCAGACTTGTTATCTTTGCATCCGGTTTCGTTTAAAACGGAGCTTTCGTTCTTTGAATTATTTACATAACTATACAAGTAGTACAAGCCAATTATTATTGGATGAATTAGACCGTCAGCTTTTTACCTATTAGGTATAGAGGTGGTTAAATGATTTAATA
>JAITSN010000108.1 GCA_031287715.1 Mediterranea sp. (in: CFB group bacteria) | reverse complement strand
TCCAAAGGAGAGGGGGAAGGAAATGCGCGGGGCTATCATCAACAATTCCTGACATTCTTAGGGCCTTCAAAAAGGGTGGTAGGGAGGAAGGTACTTTGTCGTACCCAGGAAGGTGCTTTGTCGTACCCAAAGATTACCTTTCTGGGTACGAGAAAGCACCTTTCTGGGTACCCCCCAACAGAAGGTATCCTGGAGGGGGTAGAAAGGCAGATTTATTGAGTGTGGGGTTTTACGAAAAAGGAAGACAAATATTGCTATTTACCATCTCTTCATTTACCATTTACCGTTTACCATTTACCATTTACGCCGGTATTAAATAGTAAATGGTAAACGGTAAATGGTAAATGAAGAGATGGTAAATGTGAAGGCGCAGCCGCGTTAGGGCGAGCAGCGGAAAGCCCACAGCGGAGCGGAACGTAGTGCAGCGAAGCGAGGACTTGCAGCGGATGGCCCGACCCCCGCAGGGGGGAACGCCCAAAGCACGAAGCGGCATTTCGATGGGAATATAAATGCTGTCGTAGGCTTCGGCGGCGTTTTACTCTTTCTCTCCGTAAGCCAAATCGCCGGCATCGCCCAAGCCGGGAACAATGTACGAATGGCTGTCTATTTCCGGATCAATGGCGGCACACCAAATCGTTGTCATCTCTTGGGGAAAGGCCTTTGCAATATGCTCCACCGCCTGCCGGCTTGCAATGATCGAAGCAACGTGTATTTTCGCCGGATGACCCTTGGTCAGCATGGCCTGGTAGGTTAATTCCATAGACCCGCCGGTGGCCAGCATCGGATCGGTAATGATCAACGTCTTGCCGTCAATGCGGGGCGAAGCTATATATTCTATATATATATCGAATTTCAGCGTATCTTTATACTTGCGGTAAGCTGATACAAAAGCGTTCTCCGCATAATCAAAATAACTCAGGAAACCTTGATGGAAGGGAACTCCGGCCCGGAGAATCGTACTGATAACCAACGAGTCAACAGGCAGGCTGACGGGGGCAATGCCAAGCGGCGTCTGCACATCTCTCACTTCATAGCGGAAAGACTTGCTCATCTCATAGGCCATGATCTCGCCGATACGCTCAATGTTGCGGCGAAAGCGCAACCTGTCTTTTTGTATCCGGACGTCTCTTATCTCCGAAATATACTGGTTCAGTACGGAATTGGCCTCACTTAAATTAATGATCTTCATGTCTGGGAGTGATATTTATTCAACAAATCAGGCCATAAAGGAACAAATATAAATTCGATTTGCAATATTCACATTGCAGTTATTGCTATCGTTTTATAAAACAAATCGAATTAGGGAAAAACTTCTTTTAAGTAGGAGCCATTTCCCGTGCAAAATACTACTTTTGTAACCGGTTTGCCGAGGCATAAGCCAAATAGTAAGGCAGAGAGAGATTATATAGTAATTATTATACCAAAGAATAAATTAAAAAAGAAAATGGCAAATTTAGATCTAAGCAAGTACGGTATTACCGGAGTAACTGATGTTGTATACAATCCGTCGTTTGACGTATTGTTTGCAGAAGAAACAAAACCGGGTTTGGAAGGCTTTGAAAAAGGCCAGGTGACCGAATTGGGCGCTGTTAACGTAATGACCGGCGTTTATACGGGTCGTTCCCCTAAAGATAAATTCTTCGTTATGGACCAAACCAGCAAGAATACGGTCTGGTGGACTTCCGACGAATATAAAAATGACAACAAACCTGTTGATGCTAAATGTTGGGCTGCCGTTAAAGATCTGGCGACCAAACAGCTTTCCGGCAAAAGACTCTTCGTTGTTGATGCTTTTTGCGGTACGAACGAAAACAGCCGGTTGAAACTCCGTTTTATCATGGAAGTAGCCTGGCAGGCACACTTCGTTACAAACATGTTCATCCGTCCTACGGCTGAAGAACTGGCCGGCTTCGGCGAACCGGATTTCGTTATCATGAACGCTTCCAAGTCGAAGGTTGAGAACTATAAAGAACTGGGCTTGAACTCGGAAACGGCTGTTGTATTCAACCTGACGGAAAAGATACAGGTTATCCTGAATACTTGGTATGGTGGTGAAATGAAGAAAGGTATGTTCTCTTATATGAACTATCTGCTTCCGTTGCAGGGTATGGCTTCCATGCACTGTTCCGCCAACACGGATATGAATGGTGAAAATACGGCTATCTTCTTCGGCCTTTCGGGAACAGGCAAGACTACGCTTTCCACCGACCCGAAACGCTTGCTTATCGGCGATGACGAGCACGGCTGGGACGACGAAGGTGTATTCAATTTTGAAGGCGGCTGCTATGCTAAGGTGATCAACCTGAGCAAAGAAGCCGAACCGGATATCTACAATGCCATCCGTCGCGACGCACTCCTTGAAAACGTAACGGTTGATGCCAACGGCAAGATTGATTTCAACGATAAGAGCGTAACTGAAAATACGCGCGTTTCTTACCCGATCGATCACATCGTCAACATCGTTAAGCCGGTGTCCAAAGGACCTGATGCAAAACAGGTGATCTTCCTGTCGGCCGATGCATTCGGCGTATTGCCTCCGGTATCTATCCTGGATTCGGAACAAACCAAATACTACTTCCTGTCCGGATTTACAGCTAAGCTGGCCGGTACGGAACGGGGCATCACCGAACCTACTCCTACTTTCTCAGCTTGCTTCGGTGCTGCATTCCTTTCATTGCACCCCACTAAATATGCTGAAGAATTAGTGAAGAAGATGGAGAAATCGGGCGCTAAGGCATACTTGGTCAATACGGGTTGGAACGGCAGCGGCAAACGTATCTCCATCAAAGATACCCGCGGCATTATCGACGCTATCCTCGACGGTTCTATCAACAAGGCTCCAACGAAGACCATTCCTTACTTTGACTTCGTTGTTCCGACAGCACTTCCGGGAGTTGATCCGAAGATCCTTGACCCGCGCGACACGTACGCCGATGCTTCCCAATGGGATGAAAAAGCGCAAGACCTTGCCGGCCGGTTCATCAAGAACTTCTCCAAGTTTACAGGAAACGAAGCTGGTAAAGCATTGGTTGCTGCCGGTCCGAAACTGTAACAGCGGGACTGCACCAGGTTTAAAAAGAAAGGGCTGCTTCAAATGAAGCAGCCCTTTTTGTTTTCCGGCACGGGGAATATCAAATGGCCGGCAAGTTCAGCTCTTGCCTGCCCGTTTCCGGTCGTTTTCGTCCAGGAGGATCTTGCGCATACGCATCTTCTTCGGGGTTATTTCAACGTACTCGTCTTCCTTTATATATTCCAGCGCTTCTTCAAGCGAGAACTGTACGGGAGGGATGATGCGCGCTTTATCGTCCGCACCGGAGGCGCGCATATTGGTCAGTTTCTTGGATTTGGTTACGTTCACCACCAGGTCTTTGTCATGCGTATGTTCGCCTACCACCTGGCCGGCATAGATCTCGTCTTGCGGAAAGATAAAGAAGCGGCCGCGGTCTTGCAGCTTGTCTATGGCATAAGCGAAAGCCGTTCCGGATTCCATGGCGATGATCGAGCCGTTGACCCGCCTTTCTATTTCGCCTTTATACGGTTGGTATGCCTTGAAGCGGTGCGCCATGATCGCTTCGCCGGTAGAAGCGGTCAGCACATGGGTGCGCAAGCCGATAATGCCGCGCGAAGGCACATCGAACTCCAGGGTCACCCGGTCGCCGTTGCTCTCCATCCGGGTCATTTCGCCTTTGCGGCGGGTCACCATATCGATCATCTTACCGGAGAACTCTTCGGGCACATTGATCGTCAGTTCTTCAACCGGTTCGCACTTCACTCCGTCGATGGTTTTGTAGATCACCTGAGGTTGCCCCACTTGCAGCTCGTATCCTTCGCGGCGCATGGTTTCGATCAGTACGGACAGATGCAATACGCCACGGCCGTACACCAGCCATTTATCGTCGTTCTCGCTCTTTTGTACGCGGAGCGCCAGGTTTTTGTCCAGCTCCTTCATCAGGC
This sequence comes from Mediterranea sp. (in: CFB group bacteria), assembly GCA_031287715.1. Classification (GTDB taxonomy): domain Bacteria; phylum Bacteroidota; class Bacteroidia; order Bacteroidales; family Bacteroidaceae; genus Bacteroides. The sequence goes on along the minus strand of JAITSN010000108.1, from coordinate 3,511 downwards.
GGTCGTGGATGTGGCGTGACGTTACAAACTTGCCGTCTTTCCCAAAGAAGGGCGAATCGTTGATTGCAAATGTCATGCTCATTGTAGGCTCGTCTATCGCAATGGTCGGCAGAGGCTCGGGGTTTTCAAAATCGCAGATGGTATCGCCGATCTCAAAACCTTCGACGCCAATCAATGCGCAAATCTCGCCCGAAAAAACCTCGGTTGTTTTTGCACGTCCAAGCCCTTCGAACACATGTGTTTCCTTGATCTTTGTTTTCTTTACGGTGCCGTCGCGCTTTACCAGAGATACATTCATTCCTTCTTTCAGCGTGCCCCGGTGGACACGTCCTATGGCGATGCGGCCGGTGTACGGAGAGTAATCCAACGACGTGATCAGCAGTTGCGGCGTACCGTCGAGCTGCTTTGGGGCCGGGATATGTTGAACGATGCAATCCAGCAAAGGCGTAATGCTGTCGGTCGGTTGTTTCCAGTCCGTACTCATCCAGCCGTTCTTGGCCGATCCGTATATCGTTGGGAAGTCCAGCTGATCTTCCGTCGCATCCAGTGCAAACATCAGGTCAAACACCATTTCGTGCACTTCGTCCGGACGGCAATTCGGCTTATCCACTTTATTCACCACAACGATCGGTTTCAATCCGATTTCCAACGCTTTTTGCAGCACGAAACGGGTCTGCGGCATGGGGCCTTCAAACGCATCGACGAGCAGTAGGCAGCCGTCTGCCATATTCAGGACGCGTTCTACTTCGCCGCCAAAGTCGCTATGCCCCGGCGTATCGATAATATTGATCTTAATCCCTTTATAGTTGATGGAAACGTTTTTAGACAGGATCGTTATGCCCCGTTCGCGTTCCAGGTCGTTATTATCCAGAATCAACTCGTTGCTCAACTGATTTTCGCGAAACAAGTGTCCGGCCAGGAGCATTTTGTCTACAAGCGTTGTTTTCCCATGATCAACATGGGCTATGATTGCAATGTTTCTGTTCTTTTGCATAAATTATCTGTTAAAATCATACGCAAAGGTAGTCATTTTCTCCTCTTTCCATGATAATTTTCTTTTTCGCGCCTTCCGTTTTCCATTTATATGGCTATATTTGCATCCTCAAAGAACATAATATACGTATCAAAAAATCCAAGAATTATGTATTTAGATTCAACCAAGAAAAAAGAAATCTTTGAAAAGTACGGAAAGTCTAACACTGATACCGGCTCACCCGAGTCGCAGATAGCATTGTTTTCATACCGTATTTCTCACCTGACCGAGCACCTCAAGCTCAACAGAAAAGATTATAGTACCGAAAGATCATTAACGAAGTTGGTAGGCAAGCGTCGCAGACTGCTGAACTACCTGAAAGACCAGGATATTGAAAAATACCGCGCTATCGTTAAAGAGCTTGGCCTGAGGAAGTGATTTTCAACTTCCTTGGGGATTGAAAAAGAGAGGGGGTATCCGGGAAAGCCGGGTATCCCCTCTCTTAAAATCATAACCCGCACCCACTATCGAAATACTATATGGATACAACTAAAATTGTTGGAGAAAAAATCAAAAACCTCCGCACAGCCAAAGGCATCACCACCATGGAACTGGCCGAACGTTCCGGCCTGGCCCCGGAACAAATCGAAAGGATCGAAAGCAATACCGACCTGCCGTCGCTGGCACCCCTGATCAAAATAGCGCGCGTGCTGGGCGTACGCCTGGGCACTTTCCTTGACGACTACAACGAGACAGGCCCTGCCATCTGCCGCAGGCAAGACGCGAGCGATACCATCAGCTTCTCCAACAATGCCACGCCATCGCGCAGGCACATGACCTACCATTCGCTTGCCAAAGCAAAAGCCGATCGCCACATGGAACCCTTCATCATCGACGTAGCCCCTTGGCAAGAAACCGACTTCATCCTTTCTTCGCACGAGGGCGAAGAGTTCATCTTAGTCATGGAAGGCACCATGGAGATCAGCTACGGAGAAAACAAATACACGCTTCAAGAGGGCGACAGCATCTACTACGACTCGATCGTGCCCCACCATGTACACGCGTTTGAAGGAAAAGCCGCCAAAATACTTGCGGTAGTATACACGCCGGTATAAATCCAAGCCCCTTCACAACCGGTACGACTACCCATACAATCAAGGATCCGGATATATTCTTTTATTCTCGAAAGCGTCATTCTCCGTGAGATTGGCGCAGCCCCGGCCTGAGGCAACGCCCCAAATATAATAGATAGATGATGGGCAAGGCTTTGCAAATGCAATAATGGACGGTGGGCAAGGCCTCGCTTGCGGCTGACCGCGTTATTTGTCCGGTAAGGACGACAAGAAAAATAAAGGAGAATATAAAGGAAAATAAAACAGGAGCAAAAACGATTAAAGAAAGGTCTTTTTTTTGAGCCTCTTGTCGGATTCGAACCAACGACCCCGAGATTACAAATCACGTGCTCTGGCCAACTGAGCTAAAGAGGCGGGGTTGGGTAAGCTAACTATATCGCGCCGCTACAACCTGCTACCTTTGCTGCGATCAAGCCCTGGAGGATTCGAGGGAGCTGGCCGTATAGGACTTACCCGGCACAAAGGTAGATATTTGGGCAAAACCTGCAACAGGTTCACCCGTTTTTTTTCGGGAAACGCATGAAGCAATTCGGCTTCAGAGGTTTAACAACAAAGAAACCCCGGATTTTATTTTCATAGAAGAATGATTTTGCTGCAACGTGGCGATGAATAAAGTAGCACCCTCTTCCGTTGCCGATTGAGGTCATCCGCTGCAATTCCCCAACCGTTTGGGAAGTAGATCGGGATTTATTTTTTTGCAGAAACGCCATTCTGGGGCTTGTGTTAGATAAATACTTTTTTCGAAGGGTCATCAAATTATTTTATAGGGCATATACTTTTTTCGAAGCATCATCAAATTATTTTATGGGGCAAATACTTTTTTCGAAGGGTCATCAAATTATTTTATAGGGCAAATACTTTTTTCGAAGGATCATCAAATTATTTTATAGGGCATATACTTTTTTCGAAGGATCATCAAATTATTTTATGGGGCATATACTTTTTTCGAAGGATCATCAAATTATTTTATAGGGCATATACTTTTTTCGAAGGGTCATCAAATTATTTTATGGAGCAAATACTTTTTTCGAAGGGTCATCAAATTATTTTATAGGACTTAGAATTTTTTCAAAGCGTCATCAAATTATTTTATAGGACTTAGAACTTTTTTGAAGGGCTATTTTGTGTGCAGATAAGGCTTCGATTTTTTTTGAAGCCTCATCAGAGGGTTTCAATGAGGCTTCAGAAAAAAACAATTGTTCTTTCGACAAGGAAAACAGGGGATTTGAATTTCAGTATGGAACATCCGTTGAAAGGATAAGGGTAGGAGATGTGGCGCAGCCGCGTTAGGGAATTCTATGTTAATCTCCCAATATATTGAATAATAAGTTTCCTATTTTTCACGCCGTTGTTTTTTGAAGTGCATTATGGTAGTCGGCCTGATAGAGTTGTCCGTTTGCCACAA
>JAITSN010000008.1 GCA_031287715.1 Mediterranea sp. (in: CFB group bacteria) | reverse complement strand
TGGAGAATCATTTTGGCTTTGATCTGTTCGGCCTGGAAACGCGCATAAATGCGGATCATGGCTACCTTGACAATGTCGGCTGCGCTGCCTTGTATGGGCGCATTTATGGCATTCCGTTCGGCATATCCTCTGACGACGGCGTTCCTTGAGTTAATATCGGATAAGTACCGTTTGCGGTGGAATACGGTTTCCACATATCCGGTTTCCTGTGCCGCTTTGATGCTTTTATCCATGTATGCCTTCACCTGCGGATAGGTTTCAAAATAACCATCGATCAGCTCTTTTGCTTCTTTCCGTTCTACACTCATCCGGTCGGCCAACCCGAATACGGAAATGCCATAGATGATGCCGAAATTTGCCGTCTTTGCTTTACGACGCATATCGGGAGTAACCTCATTGATTGTTATTTTATAGATTTTGGCTGCCGTTGCCGCATGAATATCGTGGTTGTCGAGGAAAGCGTCAATCATATTCTTGTCTTCGCTCAAGTGGGCCATAATACGAAGCTCAACTTGCGAATAGTCTGCCGAAAAGAACAGGCAGCCGTCGTCCGGGATGAAAGCCCTTCGTATTTCTTTTCCTTCTTCATCCCGGATGGGAATGTTCTGGAGGTTGGGGTTGCTTGAACTCAATCTTCCGGTGGAAGTCACGGTTTGGTTGAATGACGTATGTACTTTTCCCGTCCGCGGATTGATCAGGAGCGGGAGGGCGTCGATATAGGTTCCCAGCAGCTTTTTTAATCCCCGGTGCTCTAATATTTTGCTTATGATTTCATGCTTTCCGCGGAGACTTTCCAGCACTTCTTCCGAAGTGGTATACTGGCCGGTTTTTGTCTTTTTGGGTTTTTCTATGATCTTTAATTTCTCGAACAATATTTCCCCGACTTGCTTGGGCGATGCGATGTTGAACGTTCCGCCGGCAAGGGCGTAGATCTCCTTTTCAAGTTCGACGGCTTTGTTTGAGAAATAGCCGGACGATTGTTTCAGCGCTTCCGTATCCAAACGCACGCCGTTGCTTTCCATATGGGCCAGCACGGGGACAAGGGGCATTTCTATTTCATAGAACAGTTCTTCGGCGCCATATTTTTTCAGTTCCTGTTCCAGGATGTTTTTCAGCTTTAACGTAACATCAGCGTCTTCGCATGCATAGCGATACACGTCGGCAGGAGAGAGGTCGCGCATGTTCTTCTGGTTCTTTCCCCTTGGGCCGATCAGTTCGTCAATGTGTATCGTGCGGTAATTCAAATAGATTTCGGCAAGATAATCCATTCCATGCCGAAGCTCGGGTTGAATCACATAATGGGCGATCATCGTATCGAAAAGTTTTCCTTTGATGCGGATCCCATATTTTTGCAGAATCAACATGTCGTACTTTATGTTTTGCCCAACCTTGACTGATTTCCCGTTTTCGAAGACGGGCCGGAACTCTTCTACTATTTTTAAGGTTTCTTCCCTGTCGGCAGGCACCGGGACATAAAATGCCTGATTTTCGGCAAAACTGAAGCTCATTCCTACCAATTCGCTCTCGATGGGGTCTGTTCCGGTTGTTTCCGTATCTAAAGCGAGAATTTCCATTGTAAGTAAAGTTTGAATTAATTCCCTCCTTTTTTCTTCAGTATCAATGAGTTGATAGTCATAATTCAAAGAATCTAAACGCGCTAGATTTCCATAGATTTTTTCTTCCGTCCCTTCGGGCGCAAAGAAGCCAAAAAGAACGCCTTGCGTCGAGGCTTGTTGGGCTTGTTTTTGTGCGGCAACCAGTTTATTTTCCTTTTTGAAAACCCGGTCGGCCAATGTTCTAAACTCCAACTCCTCAAAAATCTTGCGGAGTTCCTCTTCTTTTATCTCTTCACGAACAAGCGACTCCATATTGAGTTCAATCGGAACATCCGTTTTGATAGTTGCCAAAAACTTGGAGAAGACGATCATCTCCCTGTTCGATTCTACTTTTGCTTTTAAAGAACCTTTCAGTTGGCCGGTATTCTCCAGCAGGTTTTCGATGCTTCCAAATTCGGATATTAATTTTTGAGCGGTCTTTTCTCCGACCCCCGGGCATCCGGGAATATTATCGGAAACGTCGCCCATCAAGCCTAACATGTCGATGATCTGTCCGGGTGATTCGATACCATATTTCTCTTTTATCTTTTCGGGATCCATGACTTCAAATTCTTTGTCTCCGTATTTGGGGCGATAGATGAGAACGTTATCGGTTACCAGCTGCGCATAGTCTTTATCCGGCGTCATCATGTAGGTGGTGATCCCTTGTTTCCCTGCTTCGGTGGCCAATGTGCCGATCACGTCGTCGGCTTCATAACCGGGGACTTCCAGGATAGGGATGTTGTATGCGCGGATAATATCTTTTATGATAGGAACAGAAAGCCGGATAGCTTCGGGCGTTTCTTCCCGTTGTGCTTTGTACTGCTCGTAGGCTTCGTGACGGAAAGTAGGCCCGGCAGGATCAAAGGCGACGCCGATGTGTGTAGGGCTTTCTTTTTTCAACACATCTTCCAATGTGTTCACGAATCCCAAAATGGCCGATGTATTAAAACCCTTGGATGTGACCCGGGGGTTTTTAATGAATGCATAGTACGCCCTGTAGATCAAAGCGTAAGCATCCAGAAGGAAAAGTTTATTGTTCTCATTCATATTCATACAATTTTCTGATGGTAAAAGTAAGAATAAAACGATTAGCCGTACATTTAAACGCATGGCTAATCGTTTTATTCTTATTTTTGCGGTCTTATGGATCGTTTGTCTATTATAAAACAGCCTGTAACAGATGAGCTGGCAGAATTTAAGCGCATTTTTGACAGTTCTCTAATCACTTCCAATCCCTTATTGGAAGAGGTGATTGGCCATATCCGGCAAAGGGACGGAAAGATGATGCGTCCGATACTGGTTCTTTTGATGGCCAAACTGTTTGGCCGCGTGCGACATTCTACTTTATATGCTGCTGTTGCTTTGGAACTCTTGCACACTGCAAGTTTGCTGCATGATGATGTAGTTGATGAAAGCACCCAACGTCGCGGCCAGCTCTCTGTAAATGCTATTTTTAATAATAAAGTGGCCGTGTTGGTAGGCGATTTTCTGCTGGCTTCTTGTTTGGTTATTGCAGGGAAGACCAAGGATATGGATATTATAAAACAAATATCATTACTTGGACAGAACCTGGCTGAAGGCGAATTGCTCCAACTCTCGAATATAAGCAATCCTTGTTTTTCCGAAGAGGTTTATTTGAATGTCATTCGACAGAAAACGGCTGCGCTATTCTCAACGTGCACGCTGGTTGCAGCCCTTTCTGTTGAAGCGGATCCGCAACAGTGCGCCGTGGCCCGTTTATGGGGCGAATATATGGGTATTTGTTTCCAGATCCGCGATGACATCTTTGACTATTTTGATAGTGCCGAGATCGGCAAACCTACAGGAAACGACATGCTGGAAGGCAAACTTACCCTGCCTGTAATCTATGTGTTGAATTCTACAGATACAGGCTGGGCAAAAGAGATCGCGATCAAGGTAAAGAACGATAAAGCAACGCCCGATGAAATCAAAAAGCTGATTGCGTTTACCAAAGATAATGGTGGTATCGAATATGCGGAGAAAATCATGTATGATTATCACGCGAAGGCAGCAGGCCTTTTATGTGCCGTTGCCGATTCGCCTGCGAAATTTTCGCTATTGGCCTACCTTGATTATGTCATAGACCGCAATAAATGATCAGAAGAACACCACCTCTTCTCCTTTGATCTCCGAAAGCAACAGATTAGCTAACCGGCTTGTTCCCAGACGGAACAGCCCGTTGTTCAGCCATTCTTCCCCCAATATTTCTTTTACGATTGTATAGTAGATCAAAGCGTCGTTGACGGTATTGATGCCTCCTGCGGGTTTGAATCCTGTTTTGTTTCCCGTTTGTTCGTAATACTCCTTGATGGCTTCGCACATCACATAAGCGGCTTCTGGAGTAGCGGCGGGCTGCTGCTTGCCTGTAGATGTTTTGATGAAGTCGGCGCCGGAATACATGGATAGGATAGCGGCTTTTTTGATGTTTGAAACGCTTCCCAACGCTCCGGTTTCAAGGATTACTTTCAGGTGTTTCTCTTTGCAGACGTCCTTGATTTCCTGGATCTCTTCGCATATGCTTTCATAATCTTCGCTAAGGAATGTACCTACGGAGATCACGATGTCAATTTCATCAGCGCCATTCATGATCGTCATGGCGGTTTCGGCTACTTTAACCTCCACGAAGGTTTGGGATGAAGGAAAACCTCCTGACACGCAAGCTATCTTGACGTCTTCCACTTCGAGCGTGTCCTTCACTACCTGGGCGAAGTTCGGATATACACAAATTGCTGCAACGTTTTGCAGATCGGGGAACCGGTCGCTAAACCGGTTTACCTTTTCGGTGAACCTCATGACACTTTCTTCGCTGTCCGTTGTGTTTAGGGTTGTCAGGTCAATACAGTTAAAGAGGAGCTTCTTGGCTTCCAACGTATTGTTTTCCGCCACCTTTCTTTCGATCAATGTCTTTGCTTTATTCTGAATGTCGCTCTCTTGCAGGTTCGTATTGTATTTACTCAATGCGACTTCATACTTGTTCAGGCTTTCATCATTCTGTTCCATTATTTTTTAGTTTTGGATTATTGCTATGTCTTTTATGATCTCTTTTTGTTTTCTTTTCCAAGTTACGCGCAAAGGATTCGGTCAAGTTCACTCCCGTTTGGTTAGCAATACAAAGAAGTACCCACAGTACATCCGCCAGCTCGTCATCCAGATTGTCCGTTTCACCTTCTTTAAACGATTGGTCGCCGTATTTGCGCGCTATTACGCGGGCTAATTCTCCCACTTCTTCGGTTAGGATAGCCATGTTGGTAAGCTCGCTGAAATAACGTACACCATAGGTTTTTATCCAATTGTCCACCGATTTCTGGGCTTCTTCCAATGTCATTATTCTTTGTTTTTGGTGTCTATGCAGATGGTTACCGGGCCGTCATTGAGTAATTCAACTTTCATGTCGGCGCCAAATTCGCCGGTGCCTATTTCTTTTCCCAATTCTGCACGTAGCTTGTCGCAGAATTTTTGGTAAAGCGGTATTGCTGTTTCAGGTTTTGCTGCTTTGATGTAGGAGGGGCGATTGCCCTTTCTGGTAGAAGCATGAAGTGTGAATTGGCTGATGATAAGAATTTCTCCTTGGGTTTCCAATACCGACTTGTTCATTACGCCATGCTCATCGTCGAATATTCTCAGGTTGATGATTTTCTTGCATAACCAGTCTATATCGTCCTCTCCGTCCGCATCTTCTATGCCGAGAAGGATCAACAGGCCTTTCCCAATCGAAGATTTGCATATACCGTTTATGGTGACCGAAGCGTGTAATGTTCGCTGTATGACTACCCTCATATTCTATCCTTGACGGTTTAAGTGTGGTAAAGATACAAGTTATACAATTAGTCTGTGAGGCTCTCCTGTATTTTTTTTGCCCTTGAGGGGCCTACAACCGCGGTTAGCTCTTCTATTGTAGCTTCGCGGATTCTTTTCACGCTTTTGAACGTTTGCAATAGCTTGGTTTTCGTTTTTTCTCCAATACATTCTATACGGTCTAACGCGGAAGCAACTTGCCGTTTGCTGCGTTTTTCGCGGTGGAAACGAATGGCAAAACGGTGTACTTCGTTTTGCATCTGCTCTAATAAGTGAAATAGGGGAGCGCCTTGCTTGAGTCCGATGGTTTGTGGCGGGAAACCGTATAACAACTCGGATGTGCGGTGTTTTTTGTCTTTAGCCAATCCGGCAATAGGGATGTTCAGGTGCAGTTCGTCTACAATGATTTGCCTTACCGCCTCCATTTGTCCTTTTCCGCCGTCTGTTATGATCAGGTCGGGTAGGGGGCTTTCTTCTTCTATGGCGCGTGAATAGCGACGACGGACAACCTCCTTCATTGAAGCGTAATCGTCCGGCCCATCCACTGTTTTTATGATATATCTGCGATAATCTTTTTTGGAAGGTTTCACTTTTTTGAAAACCACACATGCCGCCACCGCGTCCGAACCTTGTATGTTGGAGTTGTCGAAACATTCTATTTGCAGCGGCAGGCGTTCGAGATGAAGCTCTTGCTGAATCTCTTTCATTAAGCTAATACTCCGTTGTTCCGGGTTTAGCTTTTCGGCCTGTTTCATCCGGTCGACCTTGTATTGTTTCACGTTCAGTAGTGACAGCTCCAACAGTTTCTTTTTGTCGCCCCGTTGGGGAACAGTGAATGTTACGGCATTCAATTCTATATCTAATGGAAAGGGTACGATGATTTCGCTGGAAAGGCTTTTGTATCTTTCGCGCATTTCGGCGATGCCTAAGGATAAGAGTTCTTCTTTCGTCTCGTTCAGCCTTTTCTTATACTCAAACGTAAAGGCTTGGTTGATGGCCCCGTTAGTAATATGAAGATAGTTGATGAAAGCTGAACTTTCGCCGTTTTCTTCAATAGAGAATACATCGATATTATGTAAGACCGAACTTACTACCTCCGATTTTGAACGGTAATTTTCTATCAGTGTATACTTTGCTTTTACTTTTTGCGCTTCTTCAAATTTCATCTCTGCGGCCAGTGCCTGCATTTGATTAAAGAGCTGTTTGCTTATCCTTTGCGTGTTTCCTTTTAGTATTTCTTTGGCCATTTCAATGTTCTTCATGTATTCTTCGTGCGTTTGCAAGCCTACGCAAGGCCCGGCGCAATTCTTGATGTGATATTCTAAGCAAGCACGGAATTTCCCGGCTTGTATGTTCTCCGGCGAAAGGGGATGGTTGCATGTGCGTAAAGGGTACAGGTGCCGGATCAGGTTCAATACGGCCATCATCGACGGCACGTGGCTGTATGGGCCGAAATAGAACGAACCGTCTTTGATGATCTTTCTGGTTTTGAATATCTTGGGGAAATGCTCGTTCTTTATACAGATCGAAGGATATGTTTTATCATCTTTGAGCAGAACATTATACCGCGGCTTGTATTTCTTGATCAGATTGTTTTCCAGCAACAGCGCATCTTCTTCTGTATTGACTATAATATATCGAATATCTGCTATCCGGCTTACGAGCGCTCTTGTTTTTCCGGATGAGTGTTCTTTGCTAAAGTAAGAATACACCCGGCGCTTTAGGTTCTTTGCTTTGCCGACATAAATAATAACTTCGTTTTCATCTAAGTATTGATATATGCCGGGTGTTTCCGGAAGGCTTGTGACGATGCCTCTCAGATAGTCGCTGGTATTTAGTTTTTCTTGTTCCATTCTTTAGCTTGGTGTTCTTAGGTGCTTTATAGAGTCAATATGGATTCAACTTCTATATCTTTATCGAAAATGCTTTTCCCGTTTAATTCTTCCAATTCAATGATGAAGTTCACATAGATTTTCTTGGGATTTAGTTTCTTGACTAAGCTGCACGCTGCTTTCATTGTTCCTCCTGTTGCCAAGAGGTCGTCGTGAAGCAGCACGATGTCGTTTTTGTCTATTGCATCTTTATGTATTTGTATGCAGTCGGTGCCATATTCTTTGGTGTAACATTCTTCAATTACATTTGCCGGAAGTTTCCCCGGTTTCCGGATCGGAATGAAACCTGCGTTTAGACGAGTTGCCAAGACAGGCCCCATGATAAATCCTCGCGATTCTATTCCTACGACTTTGGTGATTCCTTTGTTTTTATACTTTTCGTACATCATCTCCGAAAGGATCTGCATACACGCTGCGTCTTTAAGCAACGTGGTTACGTCTTTGAATTGTATGCCCGGTATGGGAAAATCGGGGATGTTTCTTATGCTTTTAATCAAGCGTTCTTTGTTTGTTTTCATTATATTTTCTTTCTTTTAATCGTTTTGTTTCACGTGGAACACGGCAAATATCCGCCTGTTTATCGGCGATGGCTATCGTCCGCAGAGAACTAAAAGCACATTGATGTCACTTGGCGAAACGCCGGGGATTCGACTTGCCTGTGCAATGGTTTCCGGATCTACCCGGATAAGTTTTTGCCGAGCTTCCGTAGAGAGCGACTGCAAACTGTTGTAGTCGAAGCGCCCTTTTATTCTTATTCTTTCCAGGCGGGATAGTTTGCCGGCAATCATTCTTTCGCGTTCAATGTAACCTCTATATTTGATTTGTATTTCGGCAGCTTCGACAATCTCTTCGTTCCGGTCTGTAATGTTATCCAGTTCCTGCTTAAATGCCGGAAGATGTTCGGCCATATTTTTGATTGTGATTTGCGAACGGTTGATCAATTCAATCAATTTGCATCCTTGCCGTAAAGGTGTTGTTCCTAATTGTTCCAACCATTCATTGATTAATTCCGGTTTGACCGAGAAATCTTTAGTGAAAGAGATAATGCGGCCAATCGCTTCTTTTTTGCTTTTCAGCAACGCATATCGATCTTCTTTCGCCAATCCGATCTCCCATGCTTTTTCGGTCAATCGAATATCGGCGTCGTCTTGGCGGAGCAGGATCCGGTATTCGGCGCGTGAGGTAAACATCCGGTAAGGTTCATCGACGCCTTTGGTAACGAGGTCATCGATTAAAACACCAATATAGGCTTCATCCCGTCTGAGCGTGAACGGTTCTCCTCCGTGGCAATTGATATGGGCGTTGATCCCGGCAATGATTCCTTGCCCCCCTGCTTCTTCGTAGCCGGTTGTTCCGTTTACCTGTCCGGCAAAGAATAAGTTCTTGATAACCTTCGATTCCAGCGTATGTTTAAGCTGGGTCGGATCGAAAAAGTCATATTCAATGGCATAGCCCGGGCGGTAGATCACGATGTCTTTGAAGGCCGGTATTTTCCGTAACGCTGCTATTTGTATATCCAATGGGAGGGAGGAAGAAAATCCATTCAGGTATAATTCCTGTGTTGTTTCTCCTTCCGGTTCCAGAAACAGTTGGTGCCGGTCCTTCTCCGGAAAGGTTACGATCTTTGTTTCGATGCTTGGACAATAGCGCGGACCGATGCTTTGGATCTGCCCATTATATAAAGGAGAAGAAGGTAGCCCGTCGCGCAGAACCTGATGTACTTCTTCGTTGGTGAAGCAAGTCCAGCATTGCAATTGTTTCAAGGGGCGGAGGCTTGTATCCATGAACGAGAGTTTATGGAAATCATATTCCCCGTCTTGCGTACCCATTTGCCCGTAATCCACACTTCGCCCGTCAATCCTTACAGGAGTTCCCGTTTTCATTCGCCCGTATCTTATCCCGTGCCTGGCTATGGATTCGGTGAGTTGATAGGAGGGTGGTTCTGCCATCCGACCGCCGGCAAGTTTCGTCTTGCCGACATGCATCAAGCCATTGAGGAATGTTCCCGCAGTCAATATGACGGTTTTGGCGCGGAAGGTGGCATCCAGCAGTGTGGTTAGCCCTGTAATTTCTCCGTGTTCAACGAGGATTTCCCTGACGGTGTCTTGCCAGATGTGCAGGTTCGGCATGTTCTCCAAGATCTCGCGCCAGCTCCGGATGAATTTGTCGCGGTCGCATTGCGCACGCGGACTCCACATGGCCGGGCCTTTTGAGCGGTTCAGTATGCGAAATTGAATGGCTGTTTGATCTGTTATCAATCCCATGTGCCCGCCTAATGCGTCGATCTCCCTAACGATCTGTCCTTTTGCAATTCCTCCGATGGCCGGGTTGCAACTCATTTGGCCGATCTTGTTCATGTCCATCGTGATGAGGCATGTCCTGGAACCTAAATGAGCCGCCGCCGCCGCTGCTTCACAGCCGGCATGTCCACCGCCGATTACAATAACATCGTAGTTAAAATCCATATGGGTTCAAGCATTGGTAACGCGCAAAGATATAAAAAAACAGTCTGCTCAAAAGTTGCAGAGCTGGTAGATTAGGCGCTGTGGAGATGCTTTCAGCTTGCTTAGAGGAGGCTGAGCGCTTTGTTTTCGGCTTCTTCCATCTTCTCCCGTTCTCCGGGGCCTTTGTCGTTCACGCCGCAGAGGTGCAGGATGCCGTGGATCATTACCCGGTGAAGTTCTTCTTCGTAGGAGGTGTTGAACTGTTCCGCATTGGTCGCCACGGTGTCTACACTGATGAAGAGGTCGCCCGATATACGGTTTCCTTCCGTGTTGTCGAAGGTGATGATGTCCGTATAATAATTGTGTTGCAGGTAGGTGCGGTTGATCTCCAGGATCTTCTCGTCGGAGCAGAAAATATAGGTGATCCCACCTGTCTTTTTCCCATACGATCCGGCTACGGCTTTGATCCAGGCTGTGGTTTTTCTTTTTGCGATGGGCGGTATTTTCACGCCGTCTGTTTGGTAGCTGATTGCCATCGTGTGGTGATTGTATGGTTAGAAAAAGAAGATGTAGCTGAACAGGATAGCGGCGACGATGCCCGAGAAGTCGGCAACCAATCCGCAGGTCACTGCGTTTCGTGTCTTTGTTATTCCCACGCTGCCGAAATATACGGCCAGGATATAGAATGTGGTATCCGACGCCCCGCGTATCACGCTGCTTGTGCGTCCAACGAACGAATCGGCCCCGTGTTCGGCCATGGCGTCGATCATCAATCCGTTTGCTGCGCTTCCGCTAAGCGATTTCATTAATCCTGTAGGCAGGGCGCCCGTAAAGCTCGTGTCTACACCCATGCATCCGAAGAAAACGGCGATTCCGTCGACAATAATATCCATCGCCCCCGATGCACGGAACACGGCAATGCCTACAAGGAATGCCACCAGATAGGGGATGATGCGTATCGCGGTGGTGAATCCTTCTTTCGCGCCGTCAATAAACGCATCGTAAACGTTGATCTTCTTTCGCAGCCCGCTGGTGATGAAACAAAGGATCACGCTAAAGAGAATAATGTTTGCGCTAAGGGTCGATATGGTATTGACTTCTTCTTTGGGCAGCACAATGAAAAGGTAGATCATCCCGCCGATGAACAGGCTTAATCCTGTCATGAACAGAAGCGCTCCGCGGGTGAAAAGATTGATGCGCTGCGAAATGCTTACGGCCGTAACGCCGGCCAGCGTGGACGTAACCGTGGTGAGCAGGATGGGGATAAACACATCGGTGGGTTGCGCCGCCCCCATTTGGGCGCGGTAGACCATGATGCTGATGGGGATCAGCATCAGTCCGGAAGTGTTCATCACCAAGAACATGATCATGGCGTCGGTCGCCGTATCTTTTTTAGGGTTTAGCTCTTGCAGTTCTTTCATGGCTTTCAGTCCCATAGGGGTGGCGGCATTGTCCAACCCCAGCATGTTGGCGGCTATGTTCATGAACATGGAACCCATGACGGGATGCCCTTTGGGGATTCCGGGAAACAGTTTGCAGAGCGCCGGACTAAGGAAACGCGACAACGCGTGGATCAGCCCGCTGTTTTCCCCGATCTTCATGACGCCCAACCAGAGGGAGAGAATACCGGTTAGCCCCAATGATATTTCGAACGCTGTTTTGGATGAACTGAACGTGGAATTCATGATCTCGGTGAAGATCTGCGTATCTCCCCACCAGATAAGTTTCGCGAGGGCTACTATGAATGCGATAACGAAAAACGCGATCCAGATGTAATTTAAAACCATAAGAAAAGAACTTGTTAGAATTAAATAGGCCGTAAAAATAGATATATGTTCTTAATTGACAATGGACAATTGACAAATGACAATGGATTCCACTGCGACCATAAAAAAAGAAGCCCGCTACGCGTCTTTTTTCTGCGCAACGGGCTTTAATTGTCATTTATCAATTGTCCATTGTCAATTGATTAGGCGTCCGGGTCGATAAAACCACCACCGCCGCCGCTTGGGGGACTTGGGGGTTCTGCCGGTTGGGTGTCGGGTGTTGCCGGCACGGCTTCCGCTCCAAGCTCCACCCAGAAGATGTCGTTGGAGATGAGCGAGCGGGTAACGACCTTCCCTGCGGAGTTCCTGCCCACTTCAGGAACGAAACGCACGCGCACGTCGGTGATCTGCGAGGCAGACACTTTGTCGGGCGTATCCACTCCCTTACCGTTGGTAACGGCGGTGTAGCGGAACGTTCCCAAGCCTTCCAGCTTTACGGAACGGCCCTCGGCCATATAATCCGCCAGCACGCCGGCCAAGTCCTTTAGCACAGCATATGTATCCGCACGGGAAACAGTAGACATCGCCGAAAGGCGATCGGCAATATGGTCGGTGGTGACGGGGTGACCCACGGTAACCGCTTCCGGATACCACTTCCCATTGATCTTTTGTCTTCTTTTTTTGAAGAAAGCCATAGTCAATATGTATTGCTTCCCAACCCCCTCTGGAGGCCTTCTGTTGGGGGGTACCATGAGGGTTACCTTTAGGCACCCTGAGGGTTACCTTTAGGGTGGCAAAGGGTAACCCTCATGGTACCTAAAGGCTACCTTGTTCCTACCGCCCTTTTGGAAGGCCCCGAGATTGTCAGGAATTGTTGATAATATCGCCGGAGACTAAAACCTCCCTCCGGCCTGGAGGTATGTATGTAGATCATAACATCAATTTATTCTAAAACGCACCGAACGGACAACCCGTACGCCCGACCAAGTCTGTAACTAACACTGAAAAAGCCGTTGTCGAAGCCCATGGCTAAGGCGTCGGAGTTATTGCTACCGGATGGCGACGCAGTCCAGTAGTCGCCGTAGTCGCCTACGAAGTCGAGACTTCCGCTATTGTTGTCACGGCCGCCGCCGGCGGGAAAAAGCGCATTTGTTCCCCAATTCATACCGGTGCCTTCCTCAAACACATGGCTGGATACACCATACCAAGGGCTTGTTCTGCTTGACTTATCGGAATTGACCGGAACCCGCCAACCGGAAGGACAGGGATCATAAACAGATTTCGTAGTTCCATGACCCCACAACGCATCATCTCTATCATACATCCAATCACTTCCCGTAATGAACTTATCCGGATTTTGGATGGAATAGACAATCGTACTGATGTTTATTTCATAGATTGTGCTAACAGTACCGGTAGTAGGGAACGGATATTTCCTGCCCCACTGATAGTGCAACCCGCGGGCTGCTGCGGTAAGCCCGGCCTCGGTAGCACCCAGGTTGCGATCCATAAACATAAAGCCGTTGTTTGTCCAGGTGTTGAGGTTCGGGTCATAGTCCGTCACCCAGATGTGATAAGACCAGACAGCCGTTTTACCGGTGTCCGTCGATTTGTAGATCTTCACCACGGCATTGCCTACGCTGCCGGTTGTCTTGACAGTCACCACGGCGCTATTACCGGAGCCGGAAACCGACGGCGTGCCGCTGATAACGCCGGCATCATCCCAAACCACAGCCGCAGCGAACGTTCCGCTATACGTATCGCGCACACGCAACATGGCACCGGTTTTGGAAGAGTAAGCCTGCGTCACAGGGAAGTTCAGGGTGGTGTTGGGTGCAACGATAAAACAGTTGGTATCGTCGGCGCCAACCTTCACAGAATCATCTCCATTGCAATTGATAAATAACAATAGGCACATGGCCGGTAACAATCTGAGTAAACCGGCTTTCTTCATTAAATAAATCGCTTTCATTTTATTCTTTATTATTTTGTTTATGAATACTTGTCTGTGGTAGCACGTTGCATAGGTAAAGGTAAAGATATAGCATCTACTCATAACAAATACCCCATTCTGTTTAACAAAATTTAAAGGAATCCGTGGTGAGTCAAGAAAGATTCCCTAAGGTACTGGAGTAACTTTATATGTTAAACTCATCCCAAAGTAGAATCGGCTTACGAAAATAATATATATTTTTGCAACTCACAAAATGTTTTTATATATGGTAAAGGTTGATAGATCCGTACTGACATTCGGAAGTAC
>JAITSN010000074.1 GCA_031287715.1 Mediterranea sp. (in: CFB group bacteria) | reverse complement strand
AGAAGAAGTGAAAATTAGAACCTATAAAAAACTAAAGGGTAGCAAGGATAGCCTTGCTACTCTTTGATAAATAGTTTATTTTTGTCAGATAAACCTGTAACGGCTATTTAGGACTAGTCAAGCAGGTTTACTCGTGGAATCGAGAGTATATCACTTGAAGTTCAAGCGCCGACCCGCCTTTCTCCGGGTTTCCACCCTTCAGCTTCACGTACGCAGGTTTCAAATCATGCCGCACGTTCGTAATTGTGGTCGAACCGGAGGAGGACGTCTGTGTGCCTAACGTTATAGGGATAACAGCTAAAGCGTTCTCATTCAGCCATTCTTTTTCCTTCTCTTCATTCCATGCAGCTCCGGATGTTTTCTTTGCTTCTTCCAATTCTTTGGCAAGAGTAGTTGCCAGACGCATGATGTTTGTGAATGAATAGCTGTTGCTGGCGTAATTGGCATAATATGATGTTGTGTTATTGGGGATCATATTTCCATTAAAGAAATCTTTGACTTCTTTTTCCCTGATGAGCAATACGGTTGCCGGCGGGCTTATGCTGTATTCGCTTTCTGTATCGTGGTGGTAAGCATTGAAGACCAGCTTGACGGAATTGATCGTATCCTTGTTGAAGTCAATACCGTTCACGATCTCTCCGACAGGCAATATGGCTCTGGTATATATGCCGGCCGGGGATTTAAGGTAGGTATGGTTCTCTTCTTTTACCTTCTCTTTTATTTCGTCCGAGATCAAGATCCGGTTGGATTGAACAACTTCCATCGTAGAAGCAAACGAACGGTAGGCCAGATAGGTGGAGTCTTCGCCGGTAGTTTTTTTCAGGATGTCTCCGACACTGTCGAGCTGGAAACTTTTGAAAACAACGTCGAGCTGGACGTGTTGGATGTAAAGTACAGTGCCCTCGCCTATATCACTTGTAATGTATAAACCTTTGAAGAATTTCCCGAACGTTTCCGAGTTTTTAAAGGCATCCGGGTTGGCCTGGTTTTCTTTCATGATCCTTAATCCCAGCTCATCATCAATGGGAATACTGACTTGGTATAAATAGTTTGTTTGATGGCGGAGTGAGTCGGCTAAATCTACTGCTGAAAATGTTTTTCTGCCGAGCAGCTTTGTTTTTGTGGTGTAATCATCCGGATCAGTATTTGTATAGTGCGTTTTTTCTAAGTTTTTTTTGTCCAACTCATAGATGCTCACTCGCATGGGGTTTAATGAATCGCCGAAAAAGTTGTAATAGCTTAGAACTATACGGGCCAGCTCAAACGATTCGTCTACAGTGCCAATCATATTGTTTGACGGGTCTCGATTGGTTACGGCGTCGTATGCCTTTGGGAATGTCAGGTCATCCACACAGTTAAGCTCGGTAAGGAAGCCGCCTTCGTAGGAACCGAACCCGTACTCGTGATCGGTGAATCGCCCGACATAGCCGACGTTTGTCTTGGCAAAAACGGCTCCGGAGAGTGAATCGCCCGTTATAACGCTGAATGTTTTCTTTATAACGGTAATCTCATCCGATTTGGGCAACATGCCCAAGCCAAGCTCGCCGGTATTATCTTCACACCCGAAGAAAGCCGGTGTAATCAGTACCAACCATAGATATTTTGCCTTCATCTGTTATTAATAGTTAGGTTTATTATTCATTTTAAATCCCATATCTGATCGTAGAGGCTATTACAAGCGGCGGCGTACGTATCAGGTTTTTGGTAATCAAGGATTATTTTACCGCTTTGGCGAGCATAATCCATCACTTCCTCATTCACGGTTTCGCTGTTTTGTATCACTCCGTCAACGTAGTTAATGGCGAACTTCAACAGTGTGACATAATCCACTCCTTTATTGCCTAGCGCCGCAACATCTTTCTTTGTGACGCCCTTTAATAAGAGCTTGTTTATGAAATCCGGATTGAATTTATTTTTGAAGTCTTTATCATATACGGAGAATACGATCTTCACATTACGGAAAGAAGGGTCGTCTTTATATGTTTTCTTGATATAAAGCGGCGCCAATGCGCTTATCCAGCCGTGGCAATGAATAATGTCCGGGCACCAGCGCAGTTTTCTTACGGTTTCAAGAACTCCCCTGGCATAGAAAATAGCTCTGGCATCGTTGTCGTCATACTCCACGCCGTTTTCGTCTGCTGTTCGAAGCCGGTTTTGGAAGTAATCGTCATTGTCAATGAAATAAACTTGCATCCGGGCGGATTGAATCGAAGCGACTTTGATGATAAGCGGATGATCGGTATCATCAATGATCAAGTTCATGCCGGAAAGACGTATTACTTCGTGTAATTGGTTCCTTCGTTCATTGATCTCTCCCCATTTCGGCATAAAGGTTCTGATCTCTCTTCCCTTTTCTTGTATGGCTTGTGGTAGGTATCTTCCGATATTTGCCATTTCTGACTCCGGAAGGTAAGGCATGATTTCTTGCGTGATAAATAAAACTTTTTTCGCCTTTGTCATAACATTCTTGTAAATATCTTGCAAAGATATAAAAAAAAACGGGCATTAAAGCAAATCGCGACTTTCTATAATTCCTTATGAATTGTTAATGCGCTGATAAACAGTATTTGTTTTGACGAAGACTTGGCTTTGGGCATGAGTGCCTTTTGTATAAATCCAATCTATTTTTTCTTTATCTGGTAATTTATGGTTTATTTTGCAGCGTTTCAATCAAACGGTCAGCCTCATAAAACCTTGTAAGGAATGAAAATAGTACATACCATTAAGGAGTTACAAACGGAGCTTTTGAACGACAGGTCAAAGGGCCGGGCCATCGGTTTTGTTCCGACAATGGGTGCGTTACATGCCGGCCACGCTTCGCTCGTGAAGCGTAGCGCCAATGAGAATGATGTAACGGTGGTGAGTGTTTTTGTCAATCCGACTCAATTCAACGATAAGAAAGACCTGGAGAAATATCCCCGGACGTTGGAAGCCGATTGTAAATTGCTGGATCCGATAGGGGTTGCTTATATTTTTGCCCCTTCTGTGGAAGAAATGTATCCTGCCCCCGATACCCGCGAGTTTAGCTATCCTCCGTTGGACACGGTGATGGAAGGCGTGTATCGCCCGGGGCATTTTAATGGGGTCTGTCAGATCGTGAGTAAACTTTTTGAGGCCGTGAAGCCTCGCCGGGCTTACTTTGGAGAGAAGGATTTCCAGCAGTTGGCAATTGTGCGGGAAATGGTGCGCCGGATGAAACTTGATATTGATGTTGTCGGATGTCCGATTGTCCGCGAAGAAGACGGGCTGGCCATGAGCAGCCGGAATACGCGTCTTTCCGTGCAAGAACGCGAATATGCGCCGGAAATATCCCGGACGTTATATGCAAGCCGTACTTTCGCATCCTCACATACGGTATGCGAGACACGGAAGTTTGTAGAAGACGCCATTGCCGGTGTTCCCGGATTGCAGCTGGAATATTTTGCCGTCGTGGATGGCAACACCCTGCAAACAGTAGAACGCTGGGACGCCTCGGACGATGTGGTTGGCTGCATAACTGTGTTTTGCGGTGATGTACGTCTGATAGATAACATCAAGTATAAAGAACGATAATCATTTAAGCAAAGAAGGTCGTCTTATGATGATAGAAGTGTTGAAGTCAAAGTTGCATGGTGTGCGTGTGACGGAAGCCAATCTGAATTATATGGGTAGCATTACGATTGATGAAGATCTGATGGATACCGCCAACATGATTGCAGGGGAGAAGGTTCTGATTGTTGATAATAACAACGGTGAGCGTTTTGAAACCTACATTATCAAGGGCGAGCGGGGTTCGGGACAGATCTGTTTGAATGGTGCTGCCGCACGTAAGGTTCAACCGGGCGACATTGTGATCATCATGTCTTACGCTTTCATGGATTTTGAGGAGGCAAAGAGGTTTAAACCTGTTGTTCTGTTTCCGGATCCGGCAACGAATAAGCTGGTGTGAAAATTACCGCCGGCTACCATCTATCGCCGCGGTTATCACCCTATTCTTTACACTCTAAGGTTTACTTCGTACGATACGGGTAAACGGCAGAATTAAGTCTTTAGGATCTTACGATCTGTCTTTCCCTGTTTTTATTCTGCTCGGGCTTGTTAAGCCTGTGTTTGGCTCTTCCTGTACTCAAACGGTGATACGGAGAACTGTTCTTTGAAGCATTTGCTGAAATAGCGGGGCGAGCTGAAGCCGAACGTGTCGGAGATTTCTGCGATTTGCAGGTCCGGACGGGTT
>JAITSN010000003.1 GCA_031287715.1 Mediterranea sp. (in: CFB group bacteria) | reverse complement strand
AGCCGCGTTAGCAAAACTGTTAATAGAAGTATTATAGACATCATAACGATGTTGAAAGACCGGATAGGACTGTACGTCGTTATCGCGGTGTAAAGC
Organism: Mediterranea sp. (in: CFB group bacteria); assembly: GCA_031287715.1. Classification (GTDB taxonomy): domain Bacteria; phylum Bacteroidota; class Bacteroidia; order Bacteroidales; family Bacteroidaceae; genus Bacteroides. Next base: position 23,061 of record JAITSN010000003.1, on the reverse strand, counting down.
ATCACGACCGAACAAGCGGTCAGTATAGCTGATAATAAAAATTGGATGACTCTCATATCCTTTTAATTAAAGCGTTACACATCGAAACCACCACATCACCTTTCATACAACCATCCCCCATTTAAAATTTAAAACCACCACATCCAAAAGCCGCTCAACGCCCAAACATTTAATCCGCTCCTCAGTACATCTCACCGTAAACCCGTACACCTCGCAGCAGCCCTCCGGAGTCGCATACAACCGAAAAACAATACAATCCAGGACACTCCTGTTAAACCTTGAATTATGCAAAACATTACACACATCATAATCCATAACATACGTAACCGCACCAGACGAATGTTTAACGATATACTTGACTCTGCAAGTAATCACCTCGCCATAACGGCTCCTAATCATAATACTACTTGAGTTCATTTCTTTTTATCTGTTTGACTAAAGGTTATTTGTTGAAATTGCGTAGCCGACATTGTCTTTTTAACTCGGTAAAATCAAGTAACAGAGCATCAGACGCACGTATGAGTATCTTTGCATCCATACTATCAGGATGCTTTTCAATAAGCCCGAGGCATACATATTTGCGAACTGTATCCGGGTGAACGTTATGCAAGGTTGCAACTGTTTCAATATTGACAGTGGCTGCATAAAACCGACCGGCATCCAGTTTATTCCCTTCAAGTTTCGATAACTCTTCTTTGAGTTTTCGATTTTCATATTCCATATTTTGAATATGTACTATGATTTCTTCCGCGTTTATACTCTTATTCATCGTTGCTGTATCTTTGTTTTAAAGTCCAGACGTCCATCAGGATCTACGCTTTACATTTATCATACCCTCGTCCATCCTTATACTGAAACACTTACCCGTATCCGCCTTTATCGCGGACGCAGTCTGCCTCACCGTCGAAGGCTTATACACTCCTCGTGCAAGCGTGAGGGTCTGCCTGACCCTCAACGCATTAATCGCACCTCGTACATTTATTTTTTCCACTTTTTCCATACCTTTAAAAATTAGCCTTTAACTTCGATTGCTTTAAAACCTCCCTCAACCCCCTGAGGGGTGTACCTCTCCGCTACCTCGTGAGAAACACAATTATGGTTCATAGTCAGCTCAATAGCCATGTCCCTTGATACCTTATAGATTTTTGCTTTCATATCATTTGTATTTTAAAATATTTATATATTTGTAGGTTGATTTATCAATCATGGCGCAAAGATAAGGTATACCTAATAATTATTCAGTATACCTAATGTTAAAAAGATATGTATACCACATTAATTAATGTTAATTTATTGTATATGGCTGATTCAGAAAACATTAAGGAAAGAGTTTTTCAATTTATAAAATTAATAAGATCTAACCCTAACAGGTTTCAAGAAAGTATTGGTGTTAGTGGTACCTATTTGAAAACAGTTAAAAATATAGGCGCGGATAAGGTATCTAAAATTTTAGAAAGATACCCACAGCTTAACCCAGAGTGGTTATTAATGGGTAAGGGCGAAATATTAAAATCCGAAGGTGATATTACTAATGATATTGGAACAATTAAGGATATTGTAGGTAACCATAACATAACCAGTACAAGCGGCCATGCGATAAGCATCGCTAACGGACAAGACTATGAAAAAATTATTGAAGGCAACCGTATCGAATTGACACAGAAAAAGACTGAAAGTAAAATATACCTACAGGAGATCAATAGCCTGAAAGCAGAAATCCAACGCTTAGAAGCATATATAAAGTCAAAAGACGAAATAATCGCAGCGAAAAACGAACTAATAAATGTTCTAAAAGACCGCTAACAAGGCCTTAAATAATAAAAAGTTTATGGAAAAACCAAACTTAACAAACTTTTTTTTCGCAAAACAAAATCGGGGATATGAAAAAGATTACTCTGCTATTAGTCAGTGTACTTACACTCACATTCCAATAAAATAAATAATTTAACAAATAATTAAAAATGGCACGGAAATCATTGTTATTCGGAAGTTTGATATATTCAGCGGCTAAAGCAGCTGATAAGGCTATAAAGCAAGCTGCTAAAGAACGTGAATGGAGAGCTAAAGCAGCCGCAAAAGAATGCGAAAGAAAAGCAAAAGCTATACAAGCATTCACAATAGAATATTCCTCTCATGAGCGGATACTTAACGATTCAATGAAATTAATAGAAACAACGAATGATATAGATACATTATTAGGAAGGTACAAGGATGCATCGGAGGAGTGGTCATGGATGGAAATGCAAAAAGCTAAAGGTATGCCTATAATTATTAACCAAGAGTCTTGCGGGTTTTACTCCACGCTGAACAGGGTAACAAACTTTCATATTATAAGAATTGCCAATTTTAATTATGCCAAATTGCAGAATGATGTTGTTAAGCTAAAATCAAAAATGGCAGTAGAGAATCGGGTTACTAAATTGTTGGTACTGTTAGACAAATGTATTTCGTCATTGAAATATCATGATAATTTAGAAAAATCGCAAGCCGAATTAACTACAATCCACTCTAAAGTTAGAAATTTAATCAATAAATAATTATAGCTCATGGCATTAATAAATTGTCCCGAATGTGGGAAAGAAATCAGCGATAAGGCCGTTAGTTGCCCAAATTGCGGAGTTCCTATGCGTAATGATACTAGTGGATTGGAAGTTGAAGACGATGAAAAACTGTTAACGTTCCCCGAATTACCTCAAAACTTAAAAATTGGACAACAAATTACGAATTGGAGTTTTGATGCTTCAATCGGAGGTTTCTATGATAGAACGGAAAATACCGTTTCTTCTATACCTCATGGAAAAGTAAATGTAAATCTTCACACGCATGGTATACAAATATGGGCCGGATTAACATTTTTCCCAATCCATAATTCTCAAATAATCAGCTTAAATGCTGCATCGAAAGGTAAGATTGTCTCAACTAAAAAGTCGGTTATTGGAAGAGCTGTGGCTGGGGGATTGATACTCGGTCCGTTAGGAGCTGTTGTCGGAGGAATGTCTGGGATCGGAACTAATAAGCAATTTGTAGATAAACATTATATCATCATTAACTATTGGGATATTAATACAAAATCAGCACAATCACTTTTAATAAGCGGAGATGTAAATAAAATATATTCTTTTATACGAAGGCATAAAAAAGAAAAGGGAATTAATATTTCAGAGAATAGAGAAGCAAAAGAAAATACAACTCCTGCTTGGGCTATAATTTGTGTAATTGTCATAATAATAAGCGTAATAATGATTATGAGTACTTCGCTTTAGTATATGATATTATGGGATAATCATGCAAAACGAAGAAGGCCAAAAAATAGTCGAACGCTTCTTTGAGGCAATTTACGCTCTTAAAGAGCAAAAAGTAATCAGAGGAAAACAAACATTCACTCGGAAGTATAAAATCAATAACCGGAATTTTTGGTTGCTTGAACAAGATAAGTCCCGCGACATCCTGCAATTGGCATGGTTATCATATCTGATTACTGATTATGAAGTATCCGCAGAATGGTTATTGACTGGCAAAGGAGAAATGTTCGTAAAGCCTGAAAAATAATATATGGTAACGTTCTTTCTTGTTAATCCATCACGGAAAAGCTCATCTATTTCTATTCTTGTTTCATTCAACGGGAAAAAATATAGGAGGTCTGTCGGGGAGTCTATACTTGTTAAGTTTTGGAATAACACGAAGAAAAGAGCCAAAGCAACATCGGATTATACCTACGGAAATATCCTAAATGATGTTTTAGATAAATGGGAGGTAGCGGCTTTGCGCACTATGTCCCATTTCAAAGAATATTACTACCCGCCTTTGCAGGAAGATTTTTTTGCACAGCTTGATAAAGAGTATTATAAGGATGACATAAAGGAACAGGAAATTGTTACGCTTACAGAATATATAGAAACGTATATTGAACGATACAGAAACTCAAGAGCGAAAATCTCAATCAAAAAATATATCACTGCCCTTAATAAGATAAAAGAATACGAAGAAAAAAAGAAAAAGAAATTATACTTTAAAGATGTTTCGATTGATTTTTATAACGATTTTCAACAATGGTTTTACAAGAAAGGTTATTCCGATAACTACTTCGGTTCAGTTATTAAAGTCGTAAAGCAAGTGTATCGTGAAGCTAAAGTTGTCGACAAACTACATAATTACGACAATATAGAACATAGAGACTTTGTTACGACAAAAAGAAATACAGAAAACATTTATCTTACAGAGGATGAGCTTTTGAAAATACACCAGCTTGAAATCACGCCTGAACTTATTTCAAGGCATTTTCCTGATTTACCGAGTTTCCATGTGGAGCAAAAAATTAAAAGTATGAAAATTGTAAGAGACAAATTTTTGATTGGAGCATATACAGGTTTGAGAGTATCTGATTTTGGACGCATTAATGAAATGAATATAGGAAAGTTTATCAAAATAAAAACAGTAAAAACAGGCATTGATACAGTTATTCCAATTCATCCAGTTATAGAAGAAATATTAAAGAATGGCTTCAATCCCAATATTACGGTATCAGACCAAAAAATAAATAAACACATTAAAGAGGTGGCTATGATAGCCGGAATAAACGAAAAGGTTTTGATACATAAATATATTTCGGGTGAAGTCAAAGCCGAAATATCAGAAAAGTATAAATTAGTATGTACGCACACCGCTCGGCGCTCCTTTGCCACAAACGCCTATAAAGCCGGAGTTCCCACAATCGCTATAATGAAAATCACTGGCCATACTACCGAAGCTACTTTTCTCAAATATATTAAAGTATCCGCAGAAGAAAATGCCAGTATGCTTATGAATCATCCGTTTTTTTCCTACAAAAAAGTAAATGCAGAACAAATTGCAGAACCAAATCCACCAAATGAGAAAAAACAAAGGATTTGAAAAATACAAATCAAAGGATTTAAAATGTTCATTTTCAGATATCAACGGGAATTTCAGCCGAAATAATCGAGTCCCTGAGGGGGTCGGGCCATCCGCTGCAAGTCCTCGCTTCGCTGCACTACGTTTCGCTACGCTGTGGGCTTTCCGCTTATGGCCTTAAGTTTGCAGCAGAATAAGAAGCTGAGGTTAAATTTTTACTTTTGTTGTATAAAAGAAGAAAATTAACCGACCGACAGAAGTAAACTATGCTCATGCCAAGATATCATAATCTATTTAGGGAATTAGACTTCTGTCGGTCAAGCTGGGGATACTATATAGAACGTTAGGTTTTATAACCCTGTTTAAGGACAGCAGCGGAAAGCCCACAGCGGAGCGGAACGAAGTGCAGCGGAGCGAGGACTTGCAGCGGATGGCCCGGCCGAAGGCAACGCCCAAAGCCCTCTGCAAAGGAAAGGGGGAAGGTGAATGGTAAATCAATCAGATTTGTTTATTAGCTTATCAAAGGAGGTTAATGCGTTTTGGTTAAGTTCATTGTTAATTGCTGTTGCAAAGCAGTTCGCACAGGCTGTTTTGGAATTCGTTTGCCCGGGCGGGCGACAGGATGTTCTGGTTCATGATGGCGAAGGCGATGTCGTGCCCCCGGGCGGTTCTCAGGTAGCCGGCCAGCGCGCTGATGCCGGTGAAGGAGCCGGTTTTGGCGTGTACTTTTCCATAGGCGGCGTTGCCTTTTCTCATGCGGAACTGCAGCGTGCCGTCTATCCCGCTGATGGGGAGTGATTTGTAGAGGCTTTGGAAGATGTAGGTCTGCGAATAGGCGTATTTGAGGAAGTCGACAAGCAGGGCGGGCGACAGGCAGTTGTAGTTGGACAGTCCACAGCCGTCGGCTATGCGGTAGTTGTCCGGATCGTGGCCGACCTTTTTGATTTGTTCTTTGATGGCGGCCAGGCCGTCGGCCGAAGAGGCTTTCCACCGGCCGGCCAGCTTGCAGAGCAGGGCTTCGGCATTGAGGTTGTCGCTCTTTTTCATTGTTTGTTCGACAACTTGTTGCAGTGGACATTCCGTGCTGGCCACGTGAACTGCCGTCGCGTCGTGCACAAACTCGGCATAGCCGCAGGGTTGTTGGACGGTGATGCCTTTTTGTTGCAGCCGTTCGATAAAGGCGTGCATGAAGAAGTCGCCGGAGGAGACGACGTTTACTTCTCCTACACGCCGGTTGTCTACGTTGCCTTTGACGACGAGGTCGTTTTTGTTTTCCAGCCAGTTGCGCGACACGGAGAATTTCCCTGCGGCGGGGGTTCCCGTCTTTGTTTCATTGCTTAGGGTGTAGAAGGTTGAGGCCGGCTCGCAGGTCAGGATGGCCGGCTCGCCCTTGGCTGCTGCGGGCGTAGCGGTGATTTTCACTATGCCTTTGTGGTAGATCAGGGGGGAGAGGTAGGGTTGGAAGGAGGCCGGGTTGTCGTCCCAAGCCCAGCCGCTCCCCCAATAGAGGGAGTCTTTCATGGTGACGTCGCCGTAGACTTTGCCTTTGATGACGGAAAAGGGTAGCGTCCGGACGCGCCCGGCCAGCTTGTCCATGGCGTTGTCGTCGAACTCGGGGTCGAAGCCGCCCACGACATAGAGGTCGCCCCGCAGTGTGTCGCTCACGATGGTTCCTTTGTACCATACTTCGGTGGTGAAGGTTTCGCCGGTCTTGAGCCGGGACAGGGCGGTGATGACCGTAAGCAGTTTCATCGTCGAGGCCGGACGGCAGAGCTTGTGCGCCTGGTAGCTGTATAGCGGCTTCCTTGCGGTGAGGTCGTAGACGGCGATGCCTACTTCCGACGCTTCGGGCAGGGCGGTCTCGACAAGCCGGTCCAGCCGGTCTTGCAGGCTGTCCTGCGCGCGGGAGGCCGTCAGCCCGGCAATGAGGAGAAGGGCTGCCGCCAGGATCTTCGTTCTCATAGCGCCGCCTCCCTGAAGATTTCGCCGACGGTGGGGTGCGGGAAGACGATCTTTTTCCATTCCTCCGCCGTGAGCTTCCATTCGATGGCCATGCCGGCCAGGGTGATGATCTCCGATGCCGGATTGCCCAGCACATGAACGCCCAGCACGCGGCGGTCGCTCTTGGAGAGCAAGATTTTGCAAAGGCCGTTCACGCCTTCGTTCTCGGCTACGAAGCGACCGGAGAAGGCCATCGGCAGCTTGACCGTATCATAGGCTATGCCGGCGGACTGCAATGTTTCTTCGGTCTGGCCCACGCCGGCAAGCTCAGGGTTGGTGTATACTACTGCGGGGATGGCCCGGTAGCTCATCGCATCGTCCTTGCCCAGGATGTGGTGCACGGCGACCTCCGCTTCACGGACGGCCGTATGCGCCAGCATTGAGAAGCCGGTCAGATCTCCGCAGGCATACACGCCCGGCACGGATGTTTCCATCGTGTCATTGACGGTCACAGCTTTGTTGCCGGCCATGCTCAGGCCCAGGTTTTCCAAGCCGAAGCCGTGGATGACCGGCCGCCGGCCGACGCTCAGCAACAGTTTGTCGGCTGCCAGGCTCTCCTGCCCGTCGGTATTCTCGCAGGAGACGACCACCTGCTCGCCCGCCTGGGCCAGCGAAGCTACCCTGGTGCTTAACATGAACTTCACGCCACGCTTGGCATACTCGCTGCGGAGCAGGCCGGACAGCTCCCTGTCCATGCCGGGCAGGATCTCGTCGAGCAGCTCGACTATCGTCACCTCAACGCCTAAGCTGCCGAAGAACGATGCGAACTCCATGCCGATCACTCCGCCGCCGACAATGACGAGCGACGCGGGCAACGCCTTGCACTCCAGCGCCTCGCGGTGCGTCCAATATGTCACGGCATCGACCCCTTTCACCGGAGGGGTAAACGTTTCCGAACCTGTACACAGGATCAGCTTGTCGCAGGTGTAGGTTTCTTCTCCGCAACGGATGGTGTGCTTGTCCACGATCCGGGCCTCGCCCTGTACGAGAACTACCTTGCTCTCGGCCAGCTTCGCCTTCACCCCCAGCACTAACTTGCGCACCACTTTGCTCTTGCGGGCGACGATCCGGGCCGGATCAAAAGACACTTCGGGAACGGTCACGGCGTACTTCGAGGCGTGTTTGGCCAAGTCGTAAACCTTGGCCGAATAAAGCAAGGTCTTCGTGGGGATACATCCTTCATTCAGGCATACGCCTCCCAGGCTTTGCTTCTCAAACAGAACAACACGCAAGCCGGCCTTCCCGGCTGTTTCGGCGGCGCTGTACCCGGCAGGGCCGCCACCAATAATTGCTACATCAAATTTCATATGTTATCGGATCTATAGTTGGAAATGATTTAAATGCGGTATAAAGCTCCTCCCACGCATCGGCAAGGGCCTGCATGGAGGGAAACAACAAATGGGCGCCGGCGTCGAGCAGCACGCTGTCATCCAACGGCCCGGTGTTTACGGCTATGGTGAAGATTCCGGCGGCAACTCCCGCTTCCACGCCCAAGGGGGCGTTCTCTACAACGATGGCCTGGTTCGGTTCAAGACGACCTTTGGACAAGGCCATGAGATACGGTTCGGGATTGGGCTTGCCGCATTTCACATCAAAAGCGGTAACTATAAGCTCTTGCCGGAATGTGTCCGGGAAGCTGCTGTTGAGCCTCCCCAGGAGGGAATGTTGCCCCGAACCGGTCACCACCATGGGCGTCAGCCCGTCCGCCTTAATTCTGTCGAGCATCGCCCGGGTGCCCGGCATGGGCCTTGCCTCGGGGAAACGGTTGAACATATTCGTTTTCTCTTCATATATAGAATTAATCTCCTCCCGTCCGGCCTCCCTGTTCTGCTCGCGGCGGCACACGATGCGGATGGTGCTCTCTCCGGTTCTCCCTTCATGCAAATAAACCTCTTCGCGGCTTAGGGGCATCCGGTGTGCGCACATCACCTGATGCCAGGCTTCGGCATGGTAAGGCATGGAGTCGAACAAGACGCCGTCCATGTCAAACAGGATAGCTTTAATGTCGAACTTCGTGTGACGGTGCACGTGGAGATAGTTGTTGATCGGCTCTTTATACATGGCTTGAATCGGTTTAAATGTGTGGTAAAGTTACGTAATCCCGCTATAACTTGCCCGTGCGCCCGCTCTAATTTTTGCGTATATGAAGATTATACGTACTTTTGTGGCATAGGATATATAGTATTATGAAGAAATATTCGCTACTGTTTCTGTTTGTATCATGTCTTTTTGCCTGTTCCGATACCGAGAAGAATATGCCTCGTTTGGAGCTGGAAACAATCCTGTTGAACGGTGGAGAAAAAGATTATTCCCAGAACCTCAACGACATCCTTCCATTAAGCCAGGGGGATTATATCAACGTTTCCTTTTTATTGGACGGCAACGGAACGGATTTGAAAACGTTCGTCGTCAAGAACGACAATGAAAACATAGAATCCGTCATCATGCCGGCCTTCCCCTCAGATGAAATCGCAGACGAATTTACCGACAAAGGAGTGCTGGGATACAAAGACGGCATACAACATTCTTCCATCGCCGTCAAGCTGACGGTACGAACAGCCAGGACAGAAAGACTCAGGGTAGGCTTTTATTTAAATTCCAAAGCTCCGAACAGCAAAGGAGCCATATATTACTTGGATTTGGAAACAACAATACAACCGCGTGAGGTTGAAGAAGAAGAATAAATCCCTCTGTTTACATCCGCACAACTACCGTTCACCATTTCGTAACTACTTTCATGAATAAGCAGCAACTAATTGAAAACATAAAACGTAAGAAATCATTTCTTTGCATAGGTCTGGATACGGATATCGAAAAGATACCCGAACACTTGCTGAAAGAAAAAGACCCGGTCTTTGCTTTCAACAAAGCGATCATCGACGCCACGGCCGACCTGTGTATTGCTTACAAACCCAACCTGGCATTCTACGAAAGCCTGGGTGTAAAAGGATGGATCGCTTTTGAAAGAACGGTGACCTACATAAAGGAAAATTATCCCGACCAATTCATCATTGCCGATGCAAAGAGAGGTGATATAGGCAACACAAGTGAGATGTACGCCCGTTCATTCTTCGACGAACTGCAGATTGACGCCGTCACCATAGCCCCCTACATGGGAGAAGACAGCGTGAAGCCGTTCCTCTTCTATCCAGGGAAATGGGTCATCCTGTTAGCGCTGACTTCCAATAAAGGTTCGCACGACTTCCAGCTAACGGAAGATGCAAACGGTGAGCGCCTTTTTGAAAAAGTGCTCAGGAAATCACAAGAATGGGCGGATGACGAACATATGATGTATGTTGTGGGAGCTACCCGGGGCGAAATGCTTACCCGCGTCCGCGAGATCGCACCGAACCACTTCTTCTTAGTTCCGGGAGTCGGAGCACAGGGCGGTTCGCTCGAAGAAGTATGCAAATACGGAATGAACAGCACTTGCGGACTGATCGTTAACTCTTCACGCGCCATCATCTATGCCGACAAAACAGACCGGTTTGCCGAAACGGCCCGTGAAGTTGCCCGGGAGGTACAGCAAAGCATGGCCGGCCATGTCGGAAACAATACGTTTCACACTCGGGAAAAGTAAAGAAGTGTCACATTTACTGCCTGTGGAATGGCGCCCGGCTGCAAAATATACGCCAAAGAGTAAGGTAAATTGAGAAAAAAAACCGTTATTTGCGTTTCAATTAAGGGATTATAGTTATGAATGAAACCTTTTATAAACGTAAAGAAACGGATATAAATACGTAATAACACACTGAAATATGGAGTTTTCAGCTAAACAAATAGCATCATTTATCCAAGGGGAGATCATCGGAAACGAAAATGTAATAGTCAATACATTTGCAAAAATAGAAGAAGGAATACCCGGGGCGCTCTCTTTTTTATCAAATCCGAAATACACCTCATATATTTATACTACACAATCCAGCATTGTACTTGTCAATAAGGATTTTATTCCGGAAAAGGCCATTGGCGCCACGCTTATCAAAGTAGACAATGCTTACGAAAGCTTAGCCAAGTTGATGTCGCTCTACGAAGCCGGCAAATCCGAAAAGCGGGGAATAGACCCGCTTGCATTCATCGCACCCGATGCAAAGATCGGCGAGAATGTATATATCGGCCCATTTGCCTGTATCGGTGAAAACACGGTCATTGGCGACAATGCTAAAATCTATCCCCATGCCTGTGTAGGCGATGGAGTAACGCTCGGAAAAAACAGCATTCTGTATTCCAATGTAACGCTATATTCCGGATGCCGGATCGGCAATGACTGTATTATCCATTCCGGGGCTGTCATCGGCGCCGACGGTTTTGGCTTTGCGCCGACAGCAGACGGATATGAAAAAATCCCCCAGATCGGTACGGTTATCCTGGAAGACAACGTGGAAATAGGAGCCAACACCTGTATTGACAGGGCTACGATGGGAGCCACCATTGTCCGCCGCGGCGCCAAATTAGATAACCTGATCCAGATCGCACACAACGATGAGATCGGCGCACACACGGTTATAGCGGCACAGGCAGGCGTAGCCGGCTCTACAAAAATCGGAGAATGGTGTATGATCGGCGGACAAGTCGGCTTGGCCGGACATATCAAGGTGGGCAATAAAGTCGGTATAGCCGCACAGTCGGGAATAGCAAGCAGCGTAAGCGATAACAGCCGGCTCATGGGTTCGCCTGCCATAGATGCGAAAAAATACTTCAGGGTATTCGCTGCACACAAAAAGCTGGACGAGATGTATTCGGAAATAAATAACCTTCGCAGAGAGCTGGACGAATTGAAAAAACAAATAATTAAATAAGCATGTTAAAACAAAAGACGTTAAAAGGGAGTTTCTCGTTAAAAGGGAAAGGACTTCATACCGGACTTGACTTGGTCGTTACGTTTAATCCCGCACCGGAAAACCACGGATACAAGATCCAGCGCACCGATATGGAGGGTAAACCCATCATTGACGCCGTTGCCGACAACGTTGTCGAAACCACTCGCGGAACCGTACTTGCCAAAGGGGAAGCCCGGGTCAGTACGGTCGAGCATGGAATGGCGGCGTTGTATGCGCTTGGTATTGATAATTGTTTTATTGAAGTGAACGGCCCCGAATTTCCAATCCTGGACGGTAGCGCACAATTCTATGTGCAGGAAATCGAGAAGGTAGGAATTGAAGAACAAAATACCGTGAAGGATTTCTATATCATCAAATCCAAGATTGAATTTCGTGATGAAGAAACCGGATCCTCTATCATCGTATTGCCCGATGAAAACTTCAGTCTGAACGTGCTTATTTCCCATGATTCCAAGATCATCCCCAACCAATTTGCCACGCTGGAAGATATGGGCAAGTTCAAACAGGAAATCGCCGGAAGCCGTACATTCGTATTTGTGCGTGAGATCGAACCCCTACTCTCTGCCGGACTCATCAAAGGAGGAGGCTTAGACAACGCCATCGTTATATACGAACGCGAAATGTCGCAAGAAAACTTTGATAAGTTGGCAGACGTAATGAGAGTTCCCCATATGGACGCCAAAAAACTCGGATACATCAACCACAAACCGCTGGTATGGGCCAACGAATGTGCACGCCATAAGCTGCTTGATGTGATTGGCGACCTTGCCCTGATCGGCAAACCCATAAAAGGCAGAATCATCGCCACCCGTCCGGGGCACACGATCAATAATAAGTTTGCACGCCAGATGCGGAAAGAGATCCGCTTACACGACGTACAAGCTCCGATATACAACTGCAGCGAGGAACCGGTTATGGATGTTAACCGCATCCGCGAATTACTGCCGCACCGCTATCCGTTCCAATTGGTCGACAAAGTCATTGAAATCGGCGCCAACTACATCGTCGGTGTGAAAAACGTTACAGCCAACGAACCTTTCTTCCAGGGACACTTCCCACAGGAACCGGTTATGCCGGGAGTACTTCAGATCGAAGCTATGGCACAGGTAGGCGGCCTGTTGGTGCTGAACTCTGCAGACGAACCGGAACGCTATTCTACCTACTTCATGAAAATAGACGGTGTGAAATTCCGCCAGAAAGTAGTACCCGGAGACACACTGATCTTCCGTGTGGAAATGCTGACTCCGATACGTCGCGGCATTGCAACGATGAAAGGGTATGTATTCGTTGGCGAAAAAGTAACCTGCGAAGCCGAATTCATGGCTCAAATTATAAAAAACAAATAAATTCATAGTATATATGATCAATCCCTTAGCCTACATTCATCCCGAAGCTATTATTGGGGAAAACGTAGAGATCGCTCCTTTTGTCTATATTGATAAAAATGTAATCATCGGAAATAACAATAAAATCATGCCTAATGCCAATATCTTGTATGGTAGCCGTATCGGAAACCATAATACGATATTCCCGGGTGCGGTTATCGGAGCCATTCCACAAGATTTAAAGTTCCGGGGAGAAGAAACCACAGCCGAGATTGGCGACAACAATACGATTCGCGAGAACGTAACGATCAATCGAGGTACCGCTGCCAAAGGCAAGACAACGGTTGGTAATAACAACCTCCTGATGGAAGGTGTACACGTTGCCCACGACGCAATCATCGGTAATGGTTGTATTATTGGAAATGCTACAAAGATGGCCGGTGAGATCATCATTGACGATAATGCGATCATCAGCGGTGCGGTTCTAATGCATCAATTCTGCCGCGTAGGCGGATATGTGATGATCCAGGGCGGCAGCCGTTTCAGTAAAGATATTCCGCCCTACATCATAGCAGGCCGTGACCCGATCACGTACAGCGGGATCAATGTTATTGGTTTGCGCCGCCGTAATTTCTCGAACGAGACAATAGAAAAAATACACAATGCGTACCGCATCATTTACCAGTGCGGACTGAATATGACGGATGCTTTGGTTAAAGTAGAAACCGAAATCGAAACGTGTCCTGAAATAGATTATATCGTAAATTTCATTCGGGCTTCGGAAAGGGGTATCATTAAATAAATCTACTACTTTTGAGTTGTCAAATAACAGTTAAACCATGATATACAGATTTACCATCATCTCCGACGAGGTAGATAACTTTATAAGAGAGATACAGATTGATCCGGAAGCCACTTTCTTCGATTTCCATAAAGCGATATTAAAATCGACGAACTATAGAGACGACCAAATGACCTCATTCTTTATTTGTGACAGCGATTGGAAAAAAGAACAAGAGGTCACCTTAGAAGAGATGAATGTCAATTCGGAGGTGGACAGCTGGATAATGAGCGAAACAATATTAAACGAACTGATTGAAGACGAAAAGCAAAAGTTGCTGTATGTATTCGATAACATGACGGAACGCTGTTTCTTCATTGAACTATCCGAGATCATTACCGGAAAGAATATCAAAACGGCAGTCTGCACACGTAACGAAGGAGAAGCGCCTAAACAAATCGTTGACTTTGAAGAATTGGCTACTACAAGCGGCTCGATAGATCTGGACGAAGAATTCTATGGCGACCAGGACTTTGACATGGAAGATTTCGATGCCGAAGGATTCGACATGGGCAGTAACAATGCCTAAAAACCTCATTGTACTTATTGGGCCTACAGGTGTCGGGAAAACAGAACTTAGCCTGCGCATAGCAGAGCGGTTCGGAACAAGCATTATATCCTCGGATTCCCGGCAACTGTATGCCGACCTGAAAATAGGAACTGCAGCCCCTACCCCCGAACAACTCGCCCGCGTGCCCCACCACTTCGTCGGCACGCTTCACCTCACTGATTATTACAGCGCCGCACAGTACGAAACGGATGTGCTGGAATTGCTCGATAAACTTTTCTTGGAAAAAGATACGGTTGTCATGGTAGGCGGTTCCATGATGTATGTAGATGCCGTTTGCAAAGGCATTGACGACATCCCAACCGTTGATGCCGAAACCCGTCAACTCCTGTCGGAACGATATGAGAACGAAGGTCCGGAACGCCTCACTGCAGAACTCAAACTTCTGGATCCGGAATACTACAACAAGGTAGACTTAAGGAATCCCAAACGCATCATACATGCGCTGGAGATTTGCTATATGACCGGAAAAACATATACTTCCTTCCGCACGCAAAAGAAAAAAGAAAGGCCCTTCCGCATAATCAAGGTCGGCCTGACCCGCAACCGCGAGGAACTATATGAACGCATCAACCGGCGCGTGGACAGGATGATAGAAGAAGGCTTGCCCGAAGAAGCCAAAGCCGTTTATCCCTACCGGCATCTCAATTCCTTGAACACCGTTGGCTACAAGGAGATGTTCAACTACTTAGACGGAAAATGGGAGCTTTCTTTTGCCATAGACAAGATCAAACAGAACTCACGCATTTACTCGCGCAAGCAGATGACATGGTTCGGGCGTGACAAAGAAATCCAATGGTTTTATCCGGAACAGGAGAAAGAAATCATGGATTACCTGCAAGACAAAACAAAATAGCCCAGGCTTAACGGGAAGCCCAGGCTATCTGCCAATATCAGTATGTAGTTCTGAGGAGGGTTATTCCTTTACTTCTTCCTGTTTCTCCTCTTTTTTAAGCGTGATAAGAATCACCCCCTGTTTTGCCCTGTCGCCGTAGCGCTCGACGGCTGCCTGGTCTTTAAGGACTTCTATGTTTTCTATCCTGTCGGGATCCAGATTCGGACTCACTTTGACTTCTTTTCCATCAATAAAAATCAATGGTTCCGGAGTCCCGTTCGCGCGAACGGCTATGGCAGCTTCCGAATTGGATTCGCGGGAGAACACATATGTGCGGGTATTTGCATCCCCGCTCTTCTCCTTTGCCTCGGGTGAATCGACAGAAGGCTGCTCCGGCGATGAAGGTGGTGTAGTCCGTACGTCCTCTGTCTTGGACGAATCGGCCGGCAGCTGCACCGTATCGTTTTCTATCGCATTTATTACTGTATCTACCGTAAATACATTAGCTTTGACCTCGGAAAGGTCTTTCAACTCGTTTGGGGTTTCGGGCCGAGCAAAAACAGATACTGCAATTGCTGCCAACGGAAGCACGTAGAGGTACTTCAGTCGTGCCCATGGATTTGATTTTTCTTTTAGCATCATAGTTATACGTTTTTTAAGTTTACTGTGATTGAAGCTGCTGGCCATAGAATAGAGTCTTGCGCCGGCAGCTTTTTTTATAATTAATAACTGATATTGTTTTGCATCAACGCCTTCTTTTATCACCCGTTCATCCGCTTCGTACTCGTGGATGTTCTGTAACTCCTGTTTCAACAGCCATGCGGCCGGGTTGAACCATTGGAAGAGGATACAGATATTGGATATAAGCAGGTCAAGGGAATGGCGGTTGTAGATATGGGCCAGCTCGTGGATGAGTATCTCCCTGCCATTCTCGCCAAAGTCTTTTCGGGAAATAACAATATACTTCACCCAGCTGAATGGCGCCAGGTCGTTCCGGTCGTGTATGATCAGGGTTGCTTTATTCCCCAGTTTCTTCCATTCCCCGGTTCTTAGCAGGAGGTACAGACGTATGAGCGAATAGATGTTTCGGACGACAAAGAACATGATACCTGCCAGGTAAGCAATCCATAGCAGTTTCACCCAGGCCGTTCCCTCCATCTGTCGCTGGACGGCAGGATTTTCCACCTTGTCGTCCAGTGACAGCAGCTGCTCCAGCGACAGCACGGTCTGTTGTACTTCGGTCTGCCGTTCAATATTGATGATACTGACCTTACAAAATGGAATAAGAAGAGATAAGGAAAGGATACCTGAGATGGCAAAGCGGTTGAACCGATGGAAAGTTTCACGGCTTAGCAGCAGCCGGTAAAACAAAAGGAATGCCAGGAGGCAGACCGCCGATTTGATGATATAAACAAAAAAAGATCCCATATCTATTCCGAATGATGTGCCCGTTCTACTTCGTCAATCAGCTTACGCAATTCATCAAGAGAAATATCTTCTTCCTTTACTAAGGAAGACACCACGCTCAAATACGAATTATTGAAGTATTTGCTGATGACATCCTTCAGGGTTCCCTTACGGAAGTCATCCACGGATACTAAAGCATAATATTGGTACGTATTGCCGAATGTTTTATGGTCGAGGTATCCTTTTTCTTCCAGCCCCCGCACAATCGTAGAGAGGGTGTTGAAGTGGGGTTTCGGATCGGCATAGAACGTTAATATCTCTTTGACAAACAGCGGGCCTTTTTCCCAGAAAAAACCCATCAACTCTTCTTCCTTTGCAGTTAATCCTTTCATTGTGTTTCAACGTTTATAAGGCAAAGAACTAAATAATATAGTTTATAAACTAATTATCTTAGTTAATTAACGCTAATGGATATAAGGAAGCGCCTGTTATATATAAATAAGGAGTGCTTATCTATAATAAGCACTCCCATGTATAATGCGATATTGCGGCGCGGCGTTTTCTTTATACGCCGCTTTTGGGTATCAAACGTATTCTTAACCCTGTATGACGCTTTTGATATAAGCCTTCATTTTCTCTTTGGCTGCCTCAAGGCTCAGCAGTAATTTGAATTGGGCTTTGGTGCGTATCAGGTTATGGTCGGGCCTGTTTATTTTATAGTATGTATCGCCGTTCAGGTAATCCGTCAGGAAGCGTACGGTCTGCATATAGGTCAGCAAGCGCGCCCCGTAAGGAAGCAAGCGTATTTCCAGCGGGGTAAGGAAGGAGCGGGCATATTCCAGATATCCTTTTGCATAAGCTTTGAATATATCCATATCCACCCCGACGCGACTCAGGTCTTCATCATCTTCCAGTCCGGTGTTGGCTCCGGTGCGGACAAAGTCGCCAAAGTCGGAAAGGACAAAGCCCGGCATAACCGTATCCAAGTCAATCACACAAAGCGCCTGGCCGTCTTCGTCAAAGAGGATATTATTGACTTTGGTGTCGCAGTGGTTGATCCTTTTCTTCAGACTTCCTTCGCGATAAAGGCGTTCCTGGATACACATGCCTTCGGCGCGGCTCTCTATTTCGTTCACAAGGGTTTGTACTTGGGAAAGTCTGCCCGCCGTGTTCGCTACCACAGCTCCTTTGAGCTGTTGCAGCCGGAACTCCATGTTGTGGAAATCGGGGATGGTTTCTTGCAGCACGCCCTTGGGTATATCGGAAAGCATATACTGAAATTTGCCAAAGGCCTTTCCTGCCTGGCACGCCAATTCGGGAGTGATCTTTTCAAAGCTCTGGCTTCGCGGAATCATCAGGCATACTCTCCAATAGTTTTTGCCGTCGCAATAGAAATTCTTCCCATCCCTTGCCGGAAGAAAAGTCAATACCTTCCGGTCAATATCAGATTCTCCCTTCTCTTCCAGCTTTTTACGGATATGTGAAGTCACCGTACGGATATTACTCTGAAGGATATCCACCCGTGTGAAGATCGAATGGTTGATACGTTGAAGGATGTATCTGGATTCACCATCAGGAGCCACGGTTTTAAACGTATCGTTTATATGTCCGTTACCGAATGGAGTTACTTCTTTTACCTGGCCGCCCAGATTAAACTGATCCAGGATCTGTAAATATTCATTTTTCATATACAATAAGGATTTTTATTTGGCGTAAATATACAAAATAAAAGTAATCCGCTTATTATTTCTACTTTTGCAAAAACAATATAAATAAATATATTCTATGAAAACGAATAAGCACTTGCCGGTCATTTTGGCGTTTATCTTGACATCACCTGTCTACGCACAGTCGTCTGACGGAGGTATAACTCCCGACATGTTACAGCAGATCAAACAGTCCTACAAGAGGACAGGCGCCGATAAGGCCATCCAAAACGCTATTACCAACACGAGTATCAATTGGCTTGCAGTCAATACGGAAAGCAAGAATAATTTTAACTCGCATTTTTCTCACAAAGTAAACAGCAAAGGAATCACCAATCAAAAATCGTCCGGACGTTGCTGGCTTTTTACCGGATTGAATGTGTTCCGCGCGAAAATCATTGCCGGTCATAAGATGGGGGACTTCAAGTTTTCCGCCAACTATTCTTTTTTCTGGGATCAGTTGGAGAAAGCCAATCTTTTCCTGCAAGGCATTATTGATACCCGGACCAAACCGATGGACGACCGCCAGGTCGAATGGCTTTTCAAGCATGAGTTGGGCGACGGCGGTCAATTCACGGGAGTATTCGATATACTTGTCAAATACGGCGTCGTTCCGGCAGAAGTTATGGTGGAAACACACAGCAGCGAAAACACAAGCCGCATGTCGAACCTCATCGGTCTCAAGCTCAAAGAGTACGGATTACAGCTGCGCGACCAAGCGGCAAAAGGAGCCAAGCTCTCCGCGTTGGAGAAAGCTAAAACCGAGATGCTCGGTGCTGTTTACCGGATGCTGGTGCTGAATCTGGGCGAACCCCCCGCCTCGTTCGTCTGGACGCGCACAAATGCAAAGGGCGAACCGGTAGAAACAAAAGAATACACCCCGCAGTCGTTCTTCCAGGAATTTATCGGAGGAGATATCGAAAACGATTACGCCATGCTGATGAACGACCCGACCCACGAATATTACAAATTATACGAGGTCGATTACAACAGGCATCGCTATGACGGGAAGAACTGGACCTACGTCAATCTTCCCATCGAAGACATCAAGGCGATGGCCGTCGCCTCCATTAAAGACAGCACGATGATGTACTTCTCCTGCGATGTGAACAAGTTCCTCGACCGTGAAAGAGGAGTGCTCGATGTGAATTACTACGATTACGGCGCATTGCTCGGCACTACATTCGGCATGGACAAAAAGCAGCGCATCCAGACCTACGCCAGCAGTTCCTCACATGCTATGACGCTCATGGCTGTAGACCTTGACGCCAACGGCGTTCCCCGGAAATGGATGGTAGAGAACAGCTGGGGACCGGGAGCCAACAACGGCCATTTGATCATGACCGACAAATGGTTCGACGAATACATGTTCCGCTTGGTAGTCGAAAAGAAATACATCACCGGCAAGGTGAAGGAGATCATGCAACAGAAGCCCATCCGCCTGCCTGCCTGGAATCCGATGTTTGCCGACGAAGAAGGCGACGCTCCCCGGCTTTAGCGGATCGAACTGCCGCCCGATCCCGTTTCATCTCAGCTTTTCCTTCAGGTACCGTCCGGTATAGCCGGCGGTACAGGCGGCGACTTCCTCCGGCGTGCCGGTCACGACGATGTTCCCCCCCTCTTCTCCGCCTTCCGGCCCAAGATCGATCACATAATCCGCACATTTTATCACCTCCATATTATGCTCTATGATAAGCACTGAGTGCCCCCGGCAGATCAGCGCGTCAAAGGCATCCAGCAGCTTGCGGATGTCATGGAAGTGAAGTCCCATTGTCGGTTCATCAAAGATAAACAAGGTCGGATTGGTCTCCTCCAGGCCCAGGTAGTAGGCTAATTTTACGCGCTGACTCTCGCCGCCCGACAACATTGACGTACTTTGTCCCAGCTGGATATACCCAAGCCCGACATCCTGCAGCGGCTTCAGCTTCCGGACGATCCGGAGCTGGTCGTATGTCGAGAAAAAGGCAACAGCCTTGTCGACCGTCATCTCAAGCACATCGCAGATACTCTTCTTATGAAACAAAACCTGCAGCGTCTCGTCCTTGTAGCGTTTGCCGCGGCACGATTCACATTCTATCTCCACGTCGGCCATGAACTGCATGTCCACCATTATCCGGCCTTCGCCCTTACATTCCGTGCAGCGCCCGCCGCCTTCGGTATTAAAACTGAAATGTCCGGCGGAATAACCCCTCTTTCTGGCCAGCGGCTGCTCGGCCCACAGTCTGCGGATCTCCTCGAAGGCTTTGGTATAGATGGCAGGATTGCTGCGGGTGGACTGTCCGATGGAACCTTGATCGACAAATTCTATGCTGCGCAGGCTGCTGATGTTGCCTTCGACAAAGACATACGTATCGGAGGGATCGGTGTATTCCTCTTCCAATTCCCGCTTCAACGCCTGGTAGAGCACCTTGTGAACCAGCGTACTCTTTCCCGAGCCGGACACGCCGGTCACTACCGTCATCACGTTCAGCGGAAACTTCACACTGATCCCTTTCAGGTTATTCTCGTTGGCATTCTTGATCTCAATATAATTATTCCATCTCCGGCGGGACAGCGGCACCGGTATCTCCTCTTCTCCCAGCAGGTAATGTACCGTATGGCTTTTGCTTCCCTTCTTCAACTTCTTCATATCGCCCTGATAGACAACTTCGCCGCCCAGCCGGCCCGCATCCGGGCCGATGTCGATCATATAATCGGCCGCCCGGATGATCTCCTCGTCATGTTCGACCACCACCACCGTGTTGCCCAGCTTCTGCAGCTGCCTGAGCACATTGATAAGCCGGCCGGTGTCGCGGCTGTGCATCCCGATGCTTGGTTCGTCCAGAACATACAGGCTGCCCACCAAGTTGCTGCCCAGCAACGTCGCCAAGGTGATGCGCTGACTTTCGCCGCCCGACAGCGTTTCGCTGTACCGGTTCAGTGTCAGATATTCCAACCCGATATCAACAAGGAACTTGATCCGGCTGTTTATCTCCTTCAACAGCCGTGAAGAAACAGCCTTGTCGTACTCGTCCAGCTCCAGCGTATCGAAAAACTGCTTCAGCCGGCCGATCGGCATCTCCGACAATTCGCTGATATTCTTGCCGCCTATGCGTACATAATTAGCCTCAGGCCTCAGGCCTGCGCCCTTGCAATCGGGGCAGACGATCTCCCCGTAGAACTCTTGCTGCAAGTAACGGTAATAACGCTTGCCATCCTCTTTCTGCGAGCGGAAAAACTCGTTGACGCCATGAAGGTTGGAATCGCCCTCCCAGATCACCCGCTGCTGCTCCTTGGTCAACTTGTTATACGGAGTGAATATGGGGAAGCCGGATTTTTCGGCGTCGTTTATGAACCGGTCTTTCCAACCATCCACATGGCCGAACCAACACTTGACAGCCCCATCGTAAACCGACAACGTCTTGTCGGGAACGACCTTGCTCTTATCAATCCCGTAGGTCCTCCCGCATCCGAAGCACCGCTGGCAGTTACCTACAGGCGAATTGCGGGAGAACAGCTGGTCGCTCGGTTCCTCGAAAACCATTCCATCAGCCTCAAACGCAGTGCTGAACGAATGAAGCTGCTCGCTGCCGTCGGCCAGATAAAAACGCAGCATACACCTTCCTTCTCCCTCGGACAGCGCCGCCTCGGCAGAATCCGTCAGGCGGCTCACCGCATCCTTTGTTTTCTCGACAACCATACGGTCAATCAAAAGAAACACATTCTTCCACGGCCTGTAAACATACTCTTCGATGCGGATAGCCTTCCCATTGACCTCAATGCGGCTGAAGCCACCCTGCCTCTTGATCTCCAACTGCTGCTGTATCGTCCGGCCTTCAGGCAGCGGCAACGCCGAAAGAAGGACATACTTCGTCCCCTCCGGATAAGACAACATGCAGTTCACAATATCCTCCACGCTATGTTTCTTCACCTCCTGCCCGCTTTTCGGGCTAAACGTTTTGCCGATGCGCGCGAAAAGCATACCCATATATTCGGAAAGCTCGGAACTCGTGCCCACCGTCGATCTAGGGCTTCGGTTACTCACTTTTTGTTCCACAGCGATCGCCGGAGGGATGCCTATGATAAAATCACAGTCCGGCTTGTCCATCCGCCCAAGAAACTGGCGGGCATAAGACGAAAGCGATACCACATACCGCCGCTGCCCCTCCGCATACAGCGTATCAAAAGCGAGCGACGACTTCCCCGAGCCGGAAACCCCCGTGACCACCACCAATTTATCGTACGGGATCTTCACATTCACATTCTTCAGGTTATTCACCCTGACCTTCTTCAGTTCTATACAATTATCTTTAGACATGCTTAAACAGTTTACATCTTGTCGTTACCAGCTGTCAAAGTTACTAATTAATTAAGCCAAGCCGAACACTCCCTTCCTATATATATATTACAATGAATAATTGATAATGAACAATTGATAATTTAATACCGGCGTAAATTGTAAATAAATGGTATTAAATTGTAAATGGTAAATCAATGTCGTTTAGTTAAGCTATAACTTTTTCTTATTCAAGTAATAACACCGGACACTTGGCTATGCTTCCATTGTGGTGGTATTTAAGAAGGGTGTGTTGTCGAACGTAGCCTTCCAGGCCTTTCCGGTTTGTTCGTCGATTTCGCAGGGGACATAGCGTCCGTTCGTGGTGTTGTACATGAATAACGCTTCTCCTT
>JAITSN010000111.1 GCA_031287715.1 Mediterranea sp. (in: CFB group bacteria) | reverse complement strand
TGGGTTAAATATATTTATATAGACGATCCCATTTCTTCTTTAGACGACAATAATGCTATTGCTATTGCCAGTGATTTATCGCAATTATTGAAAAAAGGGAAGGATAATACAAAATTTATAATTTCTTCTCACCACAGCTTGTTTTTTAATGTAGTCTGCAATGAATTTAAAAAACACAAGTGTAAACGTTATTTTCTACATAAAAACGGAAATGAAGGATATTCTTTGCAAACGACAGATGAAACACCTTTTTTTCATCATATAGCATTATTGAGCGAACTTCAGCGAGTGATGAATTCTGGAGAAATCAATACTTATCATTTCAATATATTGCGTAGTGTTTTGGAGAAAACATCTACATTTTTTGGTTATGATGATTTTTCTAAATGTATTCATGGAATAGAGGACGAAGTACTTTATTCGCGCGCACTAAACCTGTTGAGCCATGGAAAGTATTCTATTTACGAACCAGTTGAAATGGGTGAAGATAATAAGAGGCTTTTTAAGAATATCTTGCGGGCATTTCTATATAAATATCAATTTGAATTACCCATACTTCTTGCTGAAGAAAAGCAAAATTCAATTGACTTAAACGAAAACTCAGAGAAACCTACTGTAGAGAAGGGAGATACAGAGCTTGAAAAAAGAGAAATTGAACAATGAGTTTCATCTAAAATAGTTGGGAAAATCGATCTATCTCAATTTGAAAAATTAAAGAAAAAGAAGAATAAAAAGAGGAATAAAAAGAAGAATAAAAAGAGGAATAAAAAGAGGAATAAAAAGAGGAATAAAAAGAGGAATAATTAATATGACATTACAAGATCAAAAACAATTAGGTAAAACCCTCTGGGATATAGCAGATCACTTAAGAGGAGCAATGGATCCGGATGATTTCCGTGATTATATGCTTTCATTTCTTTTTCTTCGGTATTTATCGGACAATTACGAAGAGTCTGCCAAAAAAGAATTGGGAAAAGATTATCCCCAACTGAAAGAAGACGACAATAGTATAGCTTTGACAATATGGTATAAAAATAACGAAGTTGATATAATAGATTTTGAGAAGCAAATGCGTCGAAAAGTCCACTATGTTATTAAGCCTCAATTTTTGTGGAGTAATATAGTGGAATTGGCTCGAACACAAGACGGAGAGTTGCTGAAAACGCTGGAAGAAGGATTCAGATATATAGAAAATGAATCATTTGAAAGTACTTTTCAGGGCTTGTTTTCAGAAATAAATTTGAATTCGGAAAAACTTGGAAGAACGGCTTCCGAAAGAAATAAAAAACTTTGTATCATTATTCAAAAAATAGCCGAGAGAATTGCTAAGTTTTCGACTGACACAGATATTTTAGGAGATGCTTATGAATATCTCATAGGTCAGTTCGCTGCCGGTTCCGGGAAAAAAGCTGGAGAATTTTATACACCTCAGCAACTATCAACCATTTTATCTAAAATCGTGATTTTAGACGGCCAAGATCCTGCGTTAGGAGAGAAGAAAAAATTAGATAAAGTATTGGATTTTGCTTGTGGATCGGGTTCATTGTTGTTAAATGTACGTCGCCAAATAAAAGAAAGCAATGGAAGTATCGGTAAAATATATGGGCAAGAAAAAAATATCACCACCTATAACCTGGCTCGTATGAACATGCTATTGCATGGATTAAAAGATACGGAGTTTGAAATACGCCATGGTGACACATTGCTAAATGATTGGAATATTCTGAATGAAATGAATCCGGCTAAAAAAATGGAATTCGATGCTATTGTCGCAAATCCTCCTTTTAGTTTGCGTTGGGAACCGAATGATACATTTGCGGAAGATTTTCGTTTCAAAAGCTATGGAATAGCTCCTAAGTCTGCTGCTGACTTCGCTTTTTTGTTACATGGTTTTCATTTCCTATCTGGAGAAGGTACTATGGCAATTATACTCCCCCACGGGGTTCTTTTTCGTAGTGGGGTAGAAGAACGTATTAGAACTAAACTTTTAAAAGACAACAATATTGATACAGTGATCGGATTGCCTCCTAATCTATTCTTTTCAACTGGGATACCAGTTTGTATTTTAGTCATGAAAAAATGCAAGAAATTTGACGATGTTCTTTTTATAAACGCCAATGAGTATTTTGAAAAAGGGAAAAGACAACATCGGCTACGCGAAGGAGAGGATGGTAAGCCTAATGATATTCAAAGAATAATAGACACATATCTATCCCGAAAAGAAGAGGAACGCTATTCCCGGCGAGTCCATTTAAGTGAAATTGAACAAAATGGCTATAATCTTAATATTTCCCGTTATGTAAGTACATTTCAGGAAGAAGAACCGGTAGATATCCATGCAGTAATGGCTGAAATCAAAGAATTAGAAAACAAACGCTCGGATCTTGATAAAGAAATTGAGGTATATCTGAAAGAATTGGGGATTGTTCCTTAGTTTTTCATTTGAAATCCTTAATGTTTATTGATTAAGAAAAAGAATAATCAAGATGAAACAAGACAGAAAAGAAAAAGGTAATGTTCCAAATTTGAGATTCCCGGAATTTGAGGGGGAATGGGAATGGTATAAACTGGGAGATATTGCAGAGATCATTGGAGGAGGAACGCCTAGTACTAATATTGAAGAATTTTGGAATGGGGAAATTCAATGGTTTACTCCTTCAGAAATAAAGTCAAATTATATCTCAAAGAGCGAAAGAACAATAACTAAATTAGGTTTAAGTAAATCTTCTGCAAAATTATTGCCAGCAGGAACTATATTACTAACAACAAGAGCTACAATTGGAGAGGTTGCGATTGCTACTGAAGAATGCACTACGAATCAAGGATTTCAATCGTTAATAGTAAACAATAATATAAATAATGTTTTTATTGCAAATTGGATAAAAAAAAATAAAGACGAATTCATTAAGAGAGCCAAAGGTTCAACTTTTGCAGAAATTAGTAAGATAGACATAAATGAAATGCCTATTATCTCTCCTGCCATTATCGAACAAAACAAAATAGCTTCTTTTTTATCTCTTTTAGAAGAACGCATCGAAACCCAAAGCCAAATAATTGAGAAATATGAATCTCTAATTAAGGGGATTTATACCTATCTTTTAAGAGAGTCTAATAAATATAGAAAATTAGGCGAGTTTTGTCAGATCAAGAAAGGAGAGCAGATAAATAGAACTGAATTATTGGAAATTGGTAAGTATTATGTGATGAATGGAGGTGTTACTCCTTCTGGTTTTTATCATTCCTTTAATACTAAAAGAAATACAATATCCGTAAGTGAAGGAGGCAATTCCTGCGGATATGTACAGTATAATGATGTCCCTTTTTGGAGTGGAGGACATTGCTATACGTTAGAAAATATTGATAAAAATGTAAATGATAGGTATCTTTTTCACTATTTAAAAGCTAACGAACTACAGATAATGGCATTGCGCATAGGTAGCGGGTTACCTAATATCCAGAAAAAAGATTTATCTCTTTTTTGTGTGCCAGTACCATCCTTATTGAATCAAAAAGAGATTGCTAATGCACTAGACAAAATAATCGCGAAGATAGAATTAGAGAAATTTGGAATGGCGGCTTATCAAAAGCAAAAAAGATATTTATTGCAGAGTCTTTTTATATAAAAATATTTTTGAGCATATATTGTTTATGCAAAGAATAGGCGTTCAATAAAATGCCCTCCAAAACAAGCTTTTCCTCTACCAACGAGAGCATTCGGGCTATTTTATTTTGCTCCTCGATTGGCGGGCAGAAGATTAATTTGTTACCATAGTCTTTGAAATAGACGTGCGGTATACCAGATCCCATTTTGTATTTGTCAAAGTTGAAACAGCGTAAAAGATAGTAGATATATCTGAGTGAAAAGCCATTCTTTACTGTCAGATAGTTAAGTGTGCCTATTGTAGAATATTTTCCCGTAACATACTGCACCCTGCCCACGTTGGCTCCGTCTTTAATGACCAGAATAGAATCTTCATCCACAGTGCATTGAGGCGAATACGCTATTATACCAGTTGCGCCATATACCGGATACAGCCCATCAATCCCCTCAAATTCACTTTCTGTTAGTGTAGAGGAATTGCAAGCAACACAATCCTTTAATCTGACATTAGCCTGTTTTCCATTTAAGATAAAGTGAGTTAGCCCCTTAATTAGAGATTCATATTTCTCAATTATTTGGCTTTGGGTTGCTATACGTTCATCCAGAAGAGAAAGAAACTTCGCAATTTTGTTTTGCTCATCTTTTTTAGGAATAAGAAATTTATAACTCGCATATTCCTGAGAATTTATTCCTGGCTGTCCCGATCTAATGGACATGAACTGCACCCACTTTTGGTATTGTGTGGTTTGTGTTTGCGCAAAAATGAATGCGGAATTATGCTCAGGTTTAATTCTTGCCCTGATTAAAAAACCTGCAAAATAAAGCCTTCCATCTTCCTTCTTGTACAAATAGGTTTTACCAGTGCTTGCTCCTGTTCGAGCAAATAAAATGTCATTTGGCTCTACTATATATTTGTCTGAAAGTTCCCCCGCAGGAGAAACAGGATTGTTAGAAATATATTGAGAAGAATTTTCGTCTATATCTGTGATTCTTATGTATTTGTTCTCACCATCATAGTCAGCAGCGGCGGCGTTCATCCCATAATCCAATGGATCCTTAGCGCATCTACCCAGCGTTGTATCTCCCCATTCCCCCCAAAATTCCGGGAATCTCAAATTTGGAACATTGAGGATATTTGATATTTAAATCCTTTTTATGTATATTCTTCATGAATAACAATATTAAAATCAGAAAAATATGACAGAAAAAGTAAAAATTAGAAAAATTATTGAACTGTGGAAAGAAGACAAAAAGCAGTATGTGAAAAAATCCAGTTATTCGGCTTATTTGCTTTCAATTGAGAATCACTTGTTGCCGAGTTTTGGAAATCAACTTAGCGTAGAAGAGTCCGATGTACAGGAATTTGTGTTTAGAAAACTGGACGAGGGATTAAGTCAAAAAACTATCAAGGATATTCTGATTGTCTTGAAGATGATCTTAAAGTTTGGCGTCAAAAACAAACTTCTTGAATATCAGCAATTCGACATCCAATTTCCAACAGAAAGGGAAAGATATGAAATCGAAGTTCTAAGTAAAAGCAATCAGAAGAAAATCATGAATTATGTTCAAGAACATTTCACATTCAAAAACTTAGGGATTTATATCTGCCTGAGTGCTGGTATCCGGATCGGAGAAATCTGTGCTTTGACATGGGATGACATAGATACTGAAGCTGGTATTATCAATATTAGAAAAACAATCCAACGAATTTATGTTATAGAAGATAATGATAGGCGAACAGAGCTTATCCTCGACTCTCCAAAGACAAAGAATTCCATTCGAGATATCCCGATGAGTCGAAATTTGCTGAGAATGCTAAAGCCGATCAAGAAAGTGGTAAATAGTTCCTTTTACCTATTAACCAACGATGCTAAGCCCACAGAACCTCGAACCTATAGAAACTACTACAAGAAGCTGATGAAAGAGTTAGATATGCCGAAACTGAAATTTCATGGACTAAGACATAGTTTCGCAACAAGGTGTATTGAGAGTAATTGTGACTATAAGACTGTAAGCGTAATCTTAGGGCATTCAAATATTAGTACGACTTTAAATCTGTATGTTCATCCGAATATGGAACAGAAAAAGAAGTGTATTAATCAAATGTTTAAGGATTTAAGATGATCTTTTACAAGAACTTGATACGAAGCAATATTCTGTTAGGCTCTTGTTTTAACTCCTAAGCTAACGTGAGTTCGATATAAGAATTGTCGCAAAAAATAGCATAATAGTTTATTATTGATTATATTTATAGTGTTAGTTTACAAATATTTAATCAGGAAAGACTATTATGCTAAGCACTCACGAAGTTACTGAAATTTTCTATTAATCGATGAATTTTCAAAAGAATTTGAATCTTCCTTCTCCAAATACCAATTGAGAAAAGACGATGGTAAAAAGCATGGAAATTGATAGCATCACAACAAAAGGTAAGAGTACCCTTGGCCGGTTCTTTGGGTTTAAGCTACATATTATCATAAATGATAAAGGGGAAATTGTCAACTTTATCATCACGCAGGGAAATATAGGCGACAGAGTTCCTTTATCCATGAAAGGTTTTCTAAAGACAAATAGAGAATGTTGTCCGGAAATACACAGTAGACTCTATCTTAAACGAAGTTGCACCAACATTAGAAACAATGCACAGTTACTGTCAAAGTGAGTTTTTGTATAAAAAAGAAGAACGGAAAATAGGTTTTACCGTATAAATATATCATTATGCAACAAGTAATTTCAATCGAACAGGATAAGAACCTTGCCAACTTGCCTTTAGCCATGTTTGTCTAATGCCCGATACGCACCAAGGTTATGGAATGCCTATCGGTGGTGTTTTGGCTACCAAGGGCGTTATATACCGAATGCCGTTGGGGTAGATATCGGATGTGGAACGTGTGCCGTAAAGACCAATATACAAAGCGAAACCTGAATCCAGATACCATTAAGTTGATCATGAAAGGTATCAGGGCGGTGATTCCGTTGGGGATTAACCATCATAAAGAGAAATAAGAAGAAAGTCGAATGCCTCAAAACTTCGGCATCGACAAACTTCCAATCGTGAAAAACCAATATCAATCGGCATTAAAACAAATCGGCACACTTGGCGTCGGCAATGCAGTAAAAAAGGCGCGGGCCAGCGGTTTCCGAAGAAACCGGCCCGCGCCTTTAACGCGAATACCTTAACTTAAAATTATCTTAAAATCAATTGTAGCCCGGATTCTGGTACGCCCTCTTCTCTTCAGGTGTCATCTCCAGCGCGTCAATCTGTCCTTGCGGAATGGGGCGGAGGTAGTGGCGCTTCTCGATGATGCGGGTAAACGTTTCTTTGTCTACACTGCCGTTGGTGGACATGCTGCCTTGTGCATTGATTGCGCTTCCTATTTCGTAGGTCTGCGCATAGTCGATCCACTTCTGCGTGCGCACGAGGTCGAACCAGCGATAGCCTTCGCCGAAGTATTCGCGGCTGCGCTCGGCAAGGATGTAGTCGATGTCGATGGCGGCCGGCGTTGCTGCTACTAAGGCTGCGCTGTTGTCTTCGGTCTTTACGGCGTTTCCGTTATTATCCCAGCGCCATTTGCCGGCCCGCGCGCGGATGACGTTTATCAGGCCTTTGGCTGTTCCGTCGTTGGCATAAGTGCCCGATATGGCCTTGGTTGTGGCGCCCTTTACAGCTGCTTCGGCGGCCACAAAGAACAGTTCGGAGAAGTAGGCTAAGTTAATGGGGCGTGTGATGCCGCCGTTAGGTTGGCCAAGACCCGTGCCATTATCGGTGCGGTATGTGCCGAGTTTCCACAGGATGGGGTAGCGGCCGCGACTGATGTAGCTTGGCTCTACGATGAAGTCGGCTCGACCCGGCGTTACGCCGCCGCGGACGTTGCTGTTGTACTTGGTGTCCGAATAGTCAACTGTCGCAGCTATATCCTCGTCAAGGAAGGAGAGCACCGCGTCGCCGTTCTTGATGGGAAGCCCGTTGGCATTGTAGTACGTCTCTGTGCCGTCGCCGCCTTTGGCCCAGTTGCCGCGGAACACGGTGGTGAAGGTTCCGTCGTAGCGGGAGTCCTTGATCTTGTCGGCAAATGTTCCGGTGAACACGCTAATGGGCGGTGCCATGCAGCTCCACGGGCGACCATAGGCCTGGGCAGCTTCACGCTTCACAGTTTCCACCGTACTGCCGCCTGTCCAGCTGGCCGTCGTGTAACTGCGAATCAGCGTGTAGTTGTAGGTTACGAACCATACGGCTTGGTTGCCCGGCGCTCCGCCGCTAAGGTAGGAGTGGCTTTGCCCGTCGTAGTATTCGTCGGCTTCGGTATGGTCGGCATAAAGCATGACTTCATTGTTGCGGTCGTTGGATCCGAGGTGAACGTCATAATAAGTGGATTGCAAGGCATAGGATCCGGGGTTGGCAATGCCTTCCACGGCATAGTCGTAGGCCTTCTGGAAGTACCAGGCCTTGTCGTGCCCGTCGGGATCGGTGCGATCGCAAGCGGGATAGGTGGGTATGTCGCCACTGTTTTCCAGCCACCATCCATAGGTGAGGTATGCTTTGGCCAAGATAAGGCGGGCGAGGGTCTTGGTCACTCCGCCCGTTACGCGCGGGGTTTCAGGCAGGTTGCTCGCGGCTGCGATCAGGTCGGGGAAGACGGCTTTGGTATAGACTTCCGGCACGGTGTTGCGTATCGACGTTCTTTTGGGCGTGATGTTGAACTTGAGTTCGCCCGAGCCGAGGTCAAGGGGCACGCCTCCAAAGGTCTGCACCAGCTGGAAGTAATCATAGGCGCGGAAGAATTGCGCTTCGGCTATCAGCGCTTCCGACAGTCCTACCGATGCTGCATTTTCGATAATCCCCGATGCGGTGTTGATGTTGCTGAATACTTCGTTCCAGAGCGCGTCGGCGCGGCAGGTTGACGGGTCTAAGTTGCCGACGCCTTGTGTCAGGTCGTTGTCTTTGAAGTTGTTGTCGGCACTCCAGGCGAAGGTGTATTCATCGGTGGAGCATTGCTGGGCGGCATAATAATACTGTCCGTAGAAGTAGCGCAGGTGTGCGTACATGGCGGTAAGTCCTCCCATGATGCCGGTTTCGGTTTTGAAGAAGGTGGGGTCGTAGCTGCTGCGCGGCTGTTCGTCCAGCACGTCGGAGCATCCCGCAAGGATAAGCGAGCAAGCCGCTGTTCCGATTATTATTTTAATATATGATGTTTTCATACGTGTTATGGTTTTAGAATGACAGATTAAGTCCGATCAGGAAGTTGCGGGTAGAAGGCGCGTTGGTGCCGACAATCAGCAGACGCGGCGGCAGGCTGGTGGTTACGGCCTGGTTTTCGTCGCCTAAAGAGTTCGTGTCGGGGTCGCATCCCGATTCGTCATAATAGGGTGAGAAGAACACAAACGGATTCTGTACCGAAGCATACAGGCGCAGGTTGCTTAGGCCGAATTTGCTCAGAACATTCTTCGGAACATTGTAGCCCAGCGTGATCGTGCGGACTTTCAGATAAGAAGCATCGAAGCGGCCAAGCGTGCTTCCGTATTTCGGATTGTCGCTCTGCTCAATGCCTCCGGGTTTGGGATATTTGGCTCCAGTGTTTTCGGGTGTCCAGTAATCTATCTTCACGTTACCGCGGCGGCCGGTCATCATGTTCAGGTAGCCGGTACTTGAATAGAGCGTGCTGATGAGGATACCCCCGCCCTTGTAGGCGCCCACGATGCTCAAGTCCCAGTCTTTATAGGCCACGCGGGTATTGAAGCCGCCTTGGAAGTCGGGTTCCAGATCGATAACCTGGCGGTCGTCGGCATTGATGGCCCTCAGGGGCTTGCCGGTCGCGTCGCGGTCGCCGGTATATTTCACCTTGATCATTCCGACATTGCCACCCGGTTCGAGGATCTGCATATATTGGTAATCCGGATCGCTTTCGTTCCAGATGCCTACCTTCTGGTAATCGTAAATCACATCAATGGGATGGCCTGTGAACCAGGAATTGTCCTTGTCGTACTTTGCACCCGATGCCAACGACGTCAGCTCGTTGTCGTTGTGATAGAAGTTGATGCCCGCATCCCAGCTCCAGCCGTTTTTGTTTTCGATGATAGTGCCGTTGAGCGACAGCTCAAAGCCGGTATTGCGCGACGTACCGAAGTTGGCCGTGTACGAGCCGACGCCTCCCGTCTTCGGCAGCTTTACGCTTTGAAGCAAATCGAGCGTGTTTTGCACGTAGAATTCGAACGTACCCCAGATGCGGTGGTTCAGGAGCGAGAAGTCGAGTCCGTAGTTCCATGTGCGGGAGTATTCCCATCCGAGTTCAGGGCTTGGCAACTCCGATACGTAATAGCCTGTTGCAAATGCGCTCCCGAAGTTATAGGGACGGGATGTCAATGCACCAAGCGTCTTGTACGGGTCTATTGACTGGTTGGATGTTTCGCCGTAGCCGACACGCAGCTTCAGCTGGTCGATGATGGGTGTATAATCGCCCATAAATTCTTCTTTGGCGATGTTCCAGCCGATGGATACGGCAGGATACGTATGCCATTGGTGTCCCTTTGCCAATCGTGATGAAGCATCGGAACGGAAGGCAACGCTTGCCATATACTTGTCGTCGTAGGCATACATGGCACGCCCCATCCACGACATTAACCCGTACTGCTGATAGCCTTGCTTTCCGGGATCGACGGTGATCGTTCCCAATGCCTGCCCCAGATTGTAGTACTGGAAGTATTCGGCAGGTATGTTCTTGGCCGATACGGCCGATTTGTTGTAGGTGGTCTGCTCGGCGGAATACATGCCTGTCAGGCTTACGCGATGCTTCTCGGCAAATGTGTTGTCGTAGGTGAGCAGGTTTTCAATGGTCCAGTTGGTTTGCCATGAGTTGCTGATGGAAGCCGACGATTCGGTGGTTGCATTGGTGCTGTTCACGCCCTGTCCGGTGAACGCACCGCCTGTGGTTGCGCGGAAGTTCAAACCCAGGTTGGCGCGATATTTCAGACCTTCTACCCAAGGCGCTTTAATCTCACCGAATATATTATTATAGGAACCGAACACTTTGCTCTCGTTCAACCATGTGTCGGCCAAGCCTTTCACAACCGATTTGGTAATGACAAACTGATCGTCCGTTGCCATCTTGACCACGCGCTTCAGACTGCCGTCTTCGTTGTACGGGTTTACGATAGGCGCCATAGAAAGAATGCCATACGTACCGATCTGACTGCCTTGGGTCACGTTGTACGTACTGTTGGACACGACCCCTACTTTCACATACTTGCCTATTTCCTGATCGATGGAGGCACGCAGCGAAAGACGGTCGAACCCTTGCGTAGGTACTACGCCTTTTTCATTATAGTAACCGGCACCAAGACTGTAGCTATTTGTACTGCCGCCGCCCTGCACGCTGATGTCATGGCTTTGAGTGAGGCCTGTTTGATAGAACAGATCCTGCCAATCGGTATTTACATTGTCATCCTCGTCGAGGTTGTTGCTGTACTTGCCGGCGGCCTTGCGCAGGGCAATAAATTCTTTATTGTTCATCATCGGATATTCCTGTGCGCTTTTCACTCCGAAGTAAGCGTTATAGTTCACCGTGGCCTTTTGTCCCATGATCCCCTTGTCGGTGGTGATCATGATAACGCCGTTTGCCCCGCGCGAACCATATATGGCGGTCGATGAAGCATCCTTCAGAATATCCATGCTCTTGATGTCGCTGGGGTTGATGTCGGACAGCGATCCCGCAAACGGAATACCGTCCAATACAACCAGCGGATCGTTGCTGGCCGTCAACGAACGTGTGCCGCGGACGCGAATCTGCATCGAAGCGCCCGGCCTTGAAGATGTTTGCTGCATATCAACACCGGCCACGCGTCCTTGCAGCGCCGACGAAATGTTGCCCGTTTGCACAGCGCGCAATTCTTCACCGCGCACGGAAGCGATGGAACCCGTTACATCCGATTTACGTTGCGTGCCATAACCGATAACGACAACTTCGTTTATCAGTTGTGTGTCATCTCTCAAAACAACACTGAAATGGGTTTTTCCTTCAACAGCCAATGTCTGGCTTTGATAACCTATAAAAGAGATCACAAGTCTACCTTGAGGGGATACTTTCAGTGTAAAGTTTCCATCAATATCGGTAATGGTACCGTTGGTCGTTCCTTGTTCCAATACACTGGCGCCAATTACCGGCTCACCCAGGGGGTCGTTAACAACACCTGTTACGGTAATTGTTTGTGCAAATGTCCATAATGGGACAAAACATAATAGAAATAATAGACCGAGCGGCCTAATCATACAATAGGTGTTTCTCATGAAATCATTCGTTTTAATTAATGAATAAATTGATTAACTCTGCTTTTACCTATAATAATAGCAATTGTACAAATGTAGAATGGTTTTAGCTGCAATTTCCCTTGTTTTCGTTTCATTCTGTTTGTTGATTGTTACATCAAAGTATTGAACTGTTACAAAGCATTGCCGAATTGTAACACTATAACAGGCCGATTTTTCTCAACAGGCAGGTGTAAAATTGCAGTGGACTGAAAGATTTCAAAAACAGACAAATGTAATGTCTCAATAAGCCGTTTCTTTTGCAGTACTCCGTTGTAATATCATGTTGGACTCATTTTTTTTGATGCGGTAGCTTCCTGAAGACAAGGTGAAAGAAAAAATGTGTGCATTATTGGCGAATAAAATATTTATCTTTGTTCTCGGTTCTCAATATTCAAAAAGAAATTATTATGAGTTTAAAGATTGAAGAGATGAAAGCAGTAACCCACAAAGCACCGCCTTCTATTATGCGAATAAGCAACCCCAAAAAACTTATTGCATTTGGTTGGTATGGTGGCAAATTTTCACACCTTGACTGGTTGTTGCCCCAATTACCGGATTGCTTTCACTATTGTGAACCGTTTGCAGGGTCGGGTGCGGTTTTGTTGAACAAAGCGCCGTCGCCTGTTGAAACCTATAATGATATTGACGGTGAAGTTGTAAATTTCTTTAAAGTCCTGAGAGAAGAAAGAGACGCTTTGATAGAACTGATTGCGTTAACTCCTTTTTCAAGAGAAGAATTTGGATTAGCTTGCGAACTAAGTCCCGACCTGTCAAATATTGAACGTGCCCGGCGTTTTTATGTTCGCGCCCGCCAAGTTCGTACAGGATTAGCTCAAACGGCTACT
This sequence comes from Mediterranea sp. (in: CFB group bacteria), assembly GCA_031287715.1. GTDB lineage: Bacteria > Bacteroidota > Bacteroidia > Bacteroidales > Bacteroidaceae > Bacteroides. The sequence goes on along the minus strand of JAITSN010000111.1, from coordinate 72,403 downwards.
ATTGGACGCTGGGCTAATTGCAAAAATACAAGTCGCGCAGGTATGAGTGGCGTTGTCAGTCGTTGGTTGGGCGGCGTTGAACAACTCGAATTTATTGCTGAGCGGCTGTTACGGGTCCAAATTGAAAATCGTCCCGCTATTGACGTTATTAAATTGTACGACAGCAAAGGAACTCTTTTTTACTGTGACCCACCTTATATTCACGAAACTCGCGGCGACATAAACTCGTACAGCTATGAGATGGATAATTCCGCCCACAGAGAATTAGCCGCAACACTCAATATGGTTGACGGATTCGTAGCTATATCCAATTATGAATGTAATTTGATGGACGAACTGTATCCATCGGAAAAATGGACAAAGATATACAGCCCGGAAAAAACAATCCATTCCACAAAGGATAGAAGGCAGGAAGTGTTGTGGGTCAATTACAACATCCGTAAACTAAATCAAAAACACACAGCTTCACTTTTCACTGATGAATAATAACACTATACCTCTTGATATTCTGGAAAACTTGTTTGAAGAAGCAAACAACGATTTATATAGACACAATGTTTCGCTTGCAGCAATGCAGGAGAAAATTGAATGTATTTGCCGTTGTAATTCCAACAAAGCGCCTGTTCGTTTTTTGATGTCGTGCCTGCTTGCCAAAATTCATGATCCGCAGGTGGATATACGTAAACCATACACAGAAATAGGAGGTGACGATACTTACTCCGGACGATTTTATGATGAAAAATATGTGGAATTGCTGATACATAAATACAAACTGCCCTGTAATCCGACAACGGCATACCTAACTCCCGCATTTAGAAATCTTGATCGTCTTTTGACTACTGACCTCGTGTTGGTGGGCAGGCCAAGAGAAATTTATGTTTTTACTTTAGAGATATTGGGAAATGTATATGCCAACCCTCAAATTGCCGGCGAAGTATTGAAGGAAATAATCCGTGTTTTATTGATTATCAAAAAGGAGGATGAGCAAAGGATGAAACAGTTGATTGCCGATTTAAAACAGACGGATGTTTTGCCATTGTCGTCCGAAGAAATCGTAACATTATTGATACAACATTTGAATTGCAAACATTCGAGCCGGTTACCTGTCCTTATCATAGCTTCTGCCTATCAAACAGTTAAAGACAGGATTGGAGAAATAAACAAATCACTCGAAGCGCATAATGCTGCTGACAAGCAAACCGGTTCTCCGGGCGATGTGGAAATTGTGCTGACAAACGAAGACCAAATCGTTACCTGTTATGAAATGAAAAACAAGCGAGTAACGAAGACCGACATAGATGTGGCTTTGCAGAAACTGCCCGAAAACAAAATAGACAATTACATTTTCATAACCACCGAAGCTATTGAAGCGGAAGTTTCCGAATACGCAAAAGGTTTATACGAAAAAACAGGAGTTGAATTTGCCGTCTTGGATTGTATCGGTTTTATTCGTCATTTCCTGCATTTCTTCCACAGACAAAGAACTGATTTTTTGAATATCTATCAATCGATGGTATTGTCAGAGCCGGCAAGTGCAATTTCACAACCATTGAAAGAAGCATTTTTGGCACTAAGACGGATGGCAGAGGGAGATAGGAGATAGAACCATCCGGCTTTCGTGGCTTTAAGCGCAGTGCTGGCTACTCGCGCGTGCACCGCACCGAGAACCCGTAGGCCCTGTAATCGATGCCATCAACGTTGACGTCGCCGCTGCTGAAGTCCAGGAACGAGGCGTTATAGCTGGTGTTATTGTCCGGCGACGCACTCCAGTAGATACCGAAGGTGCCCACGTCGTTGAGATTCCCACTAACGACGATACGCCACCCGGCGGCGGGGTAAAGCGCATTTGTTCCCCAATTCACACCAATAGACACATGGCCGGTAACAATCTAAGTAAACCGGCTTTCTTCTTTAAGTAAACCACTTTCATTCTATTCTTTATTATTATAGTTTATGACACAAATATATACATAATCATAGATAATTGTAAATTAATAAATTTGTAACCCATTTATAACCGGATTGCGGTTTTGCTGTAATGCCGGCGGGATATTTTTGTGTCAAAAATTAAACATTTCTAAGTTATGAAAACAAAGCAGAGTTATCAAGGTTTTGCGCTTTTAAGCGCAGCAGTGTTTTTATTGAATACATCTTGTGCGCAGCTAAGCAGCGGCGGGACGAAAGATGTAACAGCAGGTATAAAGCATGTCTATGTTATCGGTATAGACGGGCTGAGCAGCGAGGGGTTGAACAAGGCAAAGACGCCCTACATGGACAGTCTGATACGGAACGGCGCTTTATGCGACCGGGTGCGCACCGTATTACCTTCTTCGAGTTCGCCCAATTGGGCTTCGATGCTGATGGGTGCCGGCCCTGAAATACATGGTATCACTTCCAATGAATGGAAGTTGAACAAACATGATCTGGAGCCGGTTGTGACGAATGACCAGGCTTACTTTCCGACCGTATTGAGTGTTATCTGCGCGCAGCGGCCCGAAGCAAAGACCGGCATGTTGTATCATTGGGACGAATTCGGACGATTGTTCGAGAGCGCGCTTCCTTCCGTCGATAAGCATTTCCGGACGGAAGAAGAGACCGCCAAGGCCATTGCCGGATATATAAAGGAAGAAAAGCCGGAGTTCATCTTTTCGCAGCTTGACCATGTGGATGCCGCCGGACATCAGTTCGGGCACATGACACGGGGATACTTGGATGCGGTGGCCCGCGCCGACTCGTTGGTCGGAATCATAACGGACGCCGTACGCGAGGCGAAGATAGAAGATGAGACCTTGATCTTCATTGTGTCCGACCACGGAGGAATCAATCGCGGACACGGAGGAACGAACATAAAGGAAGTAACCGTTCCTTTTATCCTGAGCGGCGCCGGCATCAAGAAAAACTATCCTGTGCCGGCGGAAGTATATATGTATGATGTTGCGCCGACGATCATCTTCGCCTTTGGGTTGAAAGCGCCCCACGCCTGGCGCGGCAAGGCCATCGAATGTGCCTTTGAGGGTATCGAAGCTCCCCAAGACCCGCTTCACCTGACCCGGCCCAGCACTTTTTGATCCGACAGGTCTCCGGATATGATTCGTAACCATCAAAAAAGCGGCTCCGATCTCCTCTTCATCATTTGGGCGGGAGGCGGCGTGCTGATTGCTTATTTTCTGGTCTATGCGTTGCGCAAGACGTTTACGGCTTCCACTTTCGACGGGCTTACCCTTTGGGGGCTGGATTATAAAGTCGCCATCAGTATTTGCCAGATCATGGGCTATTTGCTATCCAAGTATTGCGGGATCAAGATCGTTTCCGAGCTGAAACGGAAGCGCCGTTTGCCGGCCATTATCCTGTCTGCTGTGGGGGCGGAGCTGTCGCTTGTTCTTTTTGGAGCGATTCCTTATCCGTTCAATTTCTTTTGTTTGTTCTTCAACGGGTTGTCGTTGGGTTGCATGTGGGGCTTCCTGTTCAGTTATATTGAGGGGAGGCGTTTGACCGACATCCTGGCCAGCTTCCTGGGTGTGAGTATGGTGATCAGTTCGGGCGCTGCCAAATCGCTCGGATTGCATGTGCTTTCGTTCAACGCCGGCCCCTTTTGGATGCCTGCCGTTATCGGCGGAATGGCGCTGCCGCTGCTTATCGGTATTTCTTTCTTGCTGGACAGGCTGCCCGAGCCTACTCCTGAAGAAAAGAGAGAAAAGTCCGAGCGGGTCCCGCTGGATAAAGCCCAGCGCGGGGAGCTGCTGAAAAAATATGCGGTTTACCTTGTCCCCCTGCTTGCTGTGAATATATTGTATACGGTTTTGCGCGACGTGAAAGAAGATTTCCTTGTCGATATTATCAAGTATACGGATATTCATCTCAGCTCATTTCTCTTTTTCCGGATGGACGCTGTTGTTACGGTGCTCTTATTGGTCTTGCTGGGTTCGATGATCAGGGTGAAAAATAACCGGTGCGCGTTGACTATTCTGCTGATGCTGATGTTTTCCGGCTCGGCGGTGGTGTTCCTGTCTTCCGTGTTTTTCAAGGGATTGAGTGCGATGCCGATCGTGTGGCTGTTCCTCCAGAGCATGGGTATTTATACGACCTACTTAGCTTTCCAGACGGTATTCTTCGACCGCTTCATCGCCTGTTTCAGGATACGGGGCAACGTGGGCTTTTTCATTTATATATCCGATTTCCTGGGTTATCTGGCTTCGTGCCTTTTCCTTTTCGGGAAGTCGCTGTTCAATGTCCGGGTCAATTGGCTTGACTATTACAATATGCTGGGCGTCGCTGTGGGCATAAGCTGTATGTTGTTTACCGGAATTGTGTTTTCCATGCTTCAGCAAAAGAAGCGCATGGGTTTGGCTATTGGAATTTAATTCAAACGATGATCATGAAGAAGAAAATAGAATGTGTCATTATGGATTGGGCGGGAACGGCTGTTGATTTCGGCTGTTTCGCCCCGGTGGAGGCTTTCGTCAAAGCCTTTGGAGAGAAAAATATCCGGTTGTCGGTTGAAGAGGTTCGCCGGCCGATGGGGAAGGCGAAGATCGAGCATATCCGCACGCTGCTGCAAACGGATGCCGTCCGCGCGCAATTCCTTAGCATCTACCGGAGGGAATGGAAGGCGGATGACCTGATCGGACTGAACGAATCTTTTGAATATCATTTGTTCCTGAGGCTCGACCGTTATGCGGCGCCGATCGCGGGAGCCGTTGAAGCGGTCAAGGCGTTGCGCGGACAAGGCATCAAGATCGGTTCCACCACCGGCTATACCCGCGCAATGATGGATATTGTCGAGCCGGTCGCCGGTCGGCTGGGTTATAAGACGGATAGCTGCGTGACGCCGGACGGACTTCCTGCCGGTCGCCCCGCCCCGTTCATGATCTTCAGGAACATGATCAACCTGGATGTGCGGCATCCGGGCTGCGTGCTGAAGGTTGGCGATACGCTCGAAGACATCCGCGAGGGGCTGAACGCCGGCGTCCGCACGGCTGGCGTTATCCTGGGGAGCAGCGAATTGGGCTTGTCCGAAGAAGACGTCCGGCAAATGCCCGAAGAAGAGCTGGGCCGGAAGATGCAAGCCGTCCGCAACCGGATGACAGACGCCGGCGCACACTATGTGATCGACAGCATCGGCAAGCTGCCGCAACTGATTGAACATATCAACCTGACAGACTTATGAGACCTTATATTTTATTGACGCCCGGCCCGCTGACCACTTCGGAGACCGTTAAAAGCACGATGCTGGAAGATTGGTGCACGTGGGACGATGAGTATAATTTGGACATCGTCCAGCACATCCGGTCGGAGCTGGTGGGCCTGGCAACCGGCTCGCCGGACGATTACACAAGCGTTCTGCTGCAGGGCAGCGGCACGTTCGCCGTAGAAGGCGCGCTGACCTGTTCCGTGCCGGAAGACGGCAAGTTGCTGGTCCTTGCCAACGGCGCTTACGGCGACCGGATGGCGGAAATCGCCCGCTATGCGAAGATCAGCCACGATGTAATTTCTTTTCCCGAAACGGAAACGGTTTGTCCCGATATGCTCGACCGTTTTTTGGGCAGGCACAGGGACGTCACGCATGTTTCTTTCGTGCATTGCGAAACGACGACGGGCATTTTGAATCCGCTGGAGGCGCTTTGCTCCATCGTCAAAAAGCATGGCAAGACACTCATTGTCGATGCGATGAGCAGCTTCGGAGGCATCCCTTTTGATGCCGGCCGGCTGGGCATCGACCTTTTGGTCAGCAGCGCCAACAAATGTATCCAGGGCGTTCCGGGCTTCGGGTTTATCATCGCCCGCAAGGAGGCGCTGGAGAAGTGCAAGGGCAACGCCGCAAGCCTGTCCTTGGACATTTACGACCAGTGGGAGACGATGGAAAAGAAGCGTGGAAAGTGGCGTTTCACCTCGCCGACCCATGTGGTAAGGGCGTTTCAGCAGGCGCTGAAAGAGTTGCACGAAGAAGGCGGGATAACAGCCAGACACGCGCGTTACAAGGCCAACCACCGGATCTTGGTCGAAGGCATGACGCGGCTGGGCTATGCGCCTTTGTTGCCGGACGAAAAACAGTCGCCCATCATCACATCCTTCCTTTATCCCGACCCGTCCTTCTGCTTTGAGACGTTCTACAACCGGCTGAAACAAAAGGGATTCGTCATCTACCCCGGGAAAATATCGCAAACGGATACGTTTCGCATCGGGACGATCGGCGATGTGTACGAACGGGATTTTGAGGCGCTGATCAAGGCGGTGGAAGAAACGACAGCCTCACCCCGGCCCTCTACAAAGGAGAGTGGGACGGAGTTACCCCGTTAAGGGATCCGGACGGCAGTGTCCGGAACATCGATCTTTGAATGAAAGGCCTGAGTGAGGCTTCGTCAAACTGCAAAGCCTCATCCGGCGGCCGGAAACCGCTTCGTCAAATGGAAAAGCCATTTCCGGCGGCCGGAAACCGCTTCGTCAAATGGAAAAGTCATTTCCGGTGGCCGGAAACCGCTTCGTCAAATGGAAAAGTCATTTCCGGCGGCCGGAAACCTCTTCGGCAAATGGAAAAGCCATTTCCGGCGGCCGGAAACCGCTTCGGCAAATGGAAAAGTCATTTCCGGCGGCCGGAAACCGCTTCGGCAAATGGAAAAGTCATTTCCGGCCGCCGGAAACCGCTTCGGCAAATGGAAAAACCTCACAAAAGCCTCAGAATGGCGTTTCAGAAAAATGGCAAACGGTAAATTGTAAACGGTATTAAATGGTAAATAGTAAATGGTAAATGGTAAATGAGATTATGATAAATTTTAAGATGGATAGACAATGAAAAAGATGGTATTATCTATGTTATGTATGATCCCTGTATTCGGGATATGTACGTTGAGCGCCGGCGACGGAGATGGAAAAGATGCAGCCGCGGGCGTGCAGAGAATTGCCTTCCTGGGTATCGGCAACGACAACCTGCACTCGAATTATTTTTCCGACGAAACGATCGCCCAAAGGATGAACGTGCCGGAAGATTCTATCAATGAGGCCTTCAACCGGATCTTCTTTGAAACCTTGAGCCGTGCAAGCCTGAAGGACGGCAAGACCAATATGGTTTATTGCTGCCCCGAAGAGGGACAGGCCATCCGTGAATCGGTGAAATATACGATGAGCGGCGATGAGATGGAGAGCGACCTTTCGGCCGTCCCGCAAGGGGAATTGAACGGTTTCCTCAAAAAGACATCAACGGCTTACGTGATGCTGGTCGACCAGTATTATATCAAGAGGGAAGGGTATCCGTACCACAACGTTTCCCACATCATCAACTATTCGGTGTACGACGGCAGCAAGAAGGTTGTGTTCCGCGGCAGGCACCGGTTTTCATCATTGGATATGGACGATCTGGGCCGTTACTCCAAGCAATTCTCCAAAATAGCCGGCAAACTGCTGGCGAAGATGAATTAAAGACAATTCCCTGACAACTTTCATTTAATAACAAATAGTTATGAGAAAAATTGTATTGGCGGCAGTCCTGTATTGCTGCTCAGAGGTTCTTTTTGCCCAAATAAAAGTAACCGGAACGGTTGCCGACGGCAATAAGGAACCCGTGGCGGGCGCCACGGTGCACGTGAAAGATGATCCGGCAAACGGCGTGATCAGCGATATGGACGGGCGTTTTGAAATGGAGGTCCCGTCGGAGAACAGCACGCTGCTGGTGCGTTACCTCGGCTTTCTGGATAAGGAAGTGTTGGTGGGGAACCGGCGCCACTTATCCGTTACGTTGCAGGAAGAGACCATCACCTTGCAGGAAACGGTTGTTACCGCGCTGGGGGTGGTCAAGGAGAAAAAGATCCTGGGCTATTCGGTGCAAGAGGTCAAGGGCGCCGACATTGCGACGTCGCGCGACGCCAATCCGTTTTCCGCCCTGACGGGGAAGATCTCCGGCCTGCGGGTTGCGCCATCGACCGACTTGCTGAAAAGCCCGGAGATCTATCTTCGCGGACAAAAGCCGCTGATCGTGGTTGACGGCGTTCCCGTGGCTTCGGATACGTGGAATATCAGTCCGGACGACATCGAAAACATCAGCGTGCTCAAAGGCCCGACGGCCTCGGCGCTCTACGGCTCGTACGGCAAGAACGGAGCGGTGCAGATCACCACCAAGCGCGCCGGCGGAGCAAACGGCAAAGCTACGGTGGAGATCAGCTCAAGCACGCAGGTGCAAACCGGCTACCTGGTCATCCCCAAGGTGCAGAACGAATACGGCACGGGCTACGACTACCAATACTCGTTTGGCGACGGGGAGAAAGGGAATATCAATGGGGTGAACAACTCCGATGCCGACATTTGGGGGCCGCGCTTCGAAGGGCAACTCCTCAAACAATATGACAGCCCGATAGATCCGGTTACCGGAGTACGGACGCCCACGCCGTGGGTCGCACGGGGGGCGAACAACCTGACCAACTTCCTGGAAACGGGCCTTGTGACGACAAATAATGTGTCGATCGCCTCCAAAAGCGACAAGAGCGACGTGAGAATATCCCTGTCGGACACCTACCAGAAAGGAATCGTCCCGAACACCAAGCTGAACTCGCTCAACGTGAACATCACCGGAGGCATCGACATCAGCAAAAGCCTCCGCGCCGAAGCCGTCATCAACTACAACCGGACGGCTTCGCCCAACTACCCGGACCTGATCTACAACCCCAGAAGCCCCATCTATACCATCCTGATCTGGGGCAGCGCCAACTATGACATCCGCGATCTGCGGGATTACTGGAAACCCGGACAGGAAGGCCTCCAACAAAACAGCTACGACTATGCGCAGTATAACAATATGTACTTCCAGGCTTATGAGAACCTGCGGGGGCATTACAAAGACGATACGCACGGAAACCTCTCGCTCAAATGGCGCATCACTCCCGACTTGGACGTGAGGCTGAGGTCGAACCTCTCGTTGTATGCGCTCAATAATGACGAGCGCTACCCGCTGTCCATATCGGTCTACGACATGAACTTCAAGTTCGTGGGCGGCTACGAAGAATCCAACGAGCATTATTGGGACAACAATACCGATATTCTTTTCAATTACGCCAAACAGCTCAGCCCGTCGTTCGGATTGAAAGCCTCGCTGGGCGGGAGCTTGCGGACGATCAAACAAAACAATTCGTGGGATGCCACCCGCGGCGGACTGATCGCCCCGGGGATATACACCCTTCAAAACTCGGTCGAACAACGCTCCGGCACCAGCAGCCGCTGGGAAAAACAAGTCGCCAGCGCCTACGGATATGCCGATATTGATTTCAAGAACGTACTGTTCCTGAGCTTGACCGGACGCGTGGATAAATCCTCGACGCTGCCGGTGGACAACAACACCTACTTCTATCCGTCGGCTTCGCTGAGCGCGGTGGTCACGGACATCGTCGATCTGTCGAACATCTTTTCCTTCCTGCGGGTGAGGGCTTCCTACGCCCGGGTCGGCGGCGACCTCGAACCGTATCAGCTCGGCACGACCTACTCGCAGGGCACGCTGTGGGATAAGAAAATGCCGTTCTATTCCAGCAATACGTCGGTAGACCAAAACATCAAACCGGAGTTCAGCTCCTCGTCGGAAATAGGAACCGACATGCGCTTCTTCCGCAACCGCCTGGGCGTTGACTTCGCCTACTTTATCGCCAAGGACGGCCCGCAGATCTTCGACCTGCAAACACCGTCATCTTCCGGCGTCGGCCTGCGCAAGGTGAACGGCCTGACGTATACCCGGAAAGGTTATGAGCTGACGCTGACGGCGCAACCGGTCAGGAGAAAGGATCTCGATTGGGATATAACCGCCAATATCTCGTCGTCGCACCGCTGGCTGGATAAGGTTTACGGCGATCTGGAAAACCTCGGCTACATCAAGGTAGGCCGGCGCGCCGACGAGCTTTGGGTGGAAGATTTCCTGCGCGACCCGCAGGGCAACATCATCTACCAGAACGGGATGCCCCTTCGCGACCCGATCAAGAAGTACTGGGGCAATTCCGACAACGATTTCACCTTCGGCATAGCCAATACACTCCGGTACAAAGATTTTTCGATAAACATCGCTATCGACGGCGCCTCCGGCGGGATCATCGAAAACAATACTTGGGAGAACCTGTGGCGGGGCGGACGGCACGAAGCCTCGGCCAACGAACACCGCTACAACGATTGGGTGGCTTACAAGAATGATCCGGACGGCTGGGGCATCCGCTACACCGGACAGTATATCGGCCAGGGCGTGATCGTGACGGGCGGCGAACTGAAAAGAGACCCGGACGGGAACGTCATTTCGGATAACCGTACGTTTGCGCCCAACAATGTTCCCGTTATCTATCAGAACTGGGCGGGAAGCGCACGGGGATACTACCGCACGCAATCGGTGCGTATGCAAGACCGAAGCTACCTGAAACTGCGGGAAGCAACCTTCACCTGGAAGGTTCCCAAAAGCCTGCTGGCCAACATACCGGCGGTCAATGCCGCTTCCGTCTCCCTGATCGGGCGCAACTTGCTTTACTTCACCAAGGCGGATTACATCGACCTCGACCAGTTCACCGGCTCGGGAACGGTTCTGCAAACGCCATCGCTCCGCAGCTACGGCGTCAATCTGAATATTATTTTCTAACCGCAAAAGACAATAAAAACGTATGAAAACTTTATATAAGGCACTCGTGATAAACCTGATGCTGATGGCCGCCGCCTGCTCCGGCTTTGAGGAACTGAACAAAGACCCCAACAATCCGACGGAAATCGCGCCGGTCAATCTGCTGAACGGCGTTATTATGGACAGCTGGGATGACCCGTGGGACATCACCCAACGCTACTGCCAATTTTACACCACCGGACATAAGCTCTACGGACATCAGAATTATCTGCTGGGGCGGTACGAAATGAATTATACGCAGCTGAGAAATATCGACCGCATGGTTTACGAAGCCGGCAAACGCTCGACCGACGAGATGAAAGCCTATCCGCCCATCGCCAAGTTCTACCGCGCGTTCTACTTCGTCCGCATGAGCGAACGCCTGGGAGACATACCGATGAGCGAAGCGATGAAAGGAATATCGGACGGAAACTTCACCCCCCACTACGACACGCAGAAAGAAGTGTATCTCCAATGCCTCAACCTGCTGGAAGAAGCCAATACGGAAATAGGGGAGTGCGTGGGGCGGTTCAACGGCAACGACGACCTGTATTTCGGTGGCGACCTGCTGAAATGGCAAAAGAGCATCAACTCCTTCCGCCTGCGGGTACTGATGAGCCTGAGCAAAAAAACCGGCGACAGCGACCTGGATATAAAAGGACAGTTTAACCGGATCGTCTCCAATCCCGCCAACTATCCGCTCATGACCTCCGCCGCCGACAACATGAAGATCGTTTACCCGGGCGGAAACAGCGACAGATACCCTCTTTACCCCGACGACACCAAGGGTCGCAAGCAACGGGATGCCATCGGGGAAACTTACCTGAGAATACTGAAAAGAAGCGAAGATCCCCGCATATTTGTTCAGATGGAACCGGGAGACGCTATCAATGTTGGCGTGCCGGACAGGGAGAAACTGTTCTCTTCTTACTTCGGCGCCGAAGTGGGCGAAGACATGAGCCTGATCGCCCAAGGCCTGAACACCGGACAGTATGCCACGGTGAGCTACAGCTTGTACGTCACGCCGACCGGTATCCCCTGCGTTCAGCTGGGCTATCCGGAACTCCAGTTCACGATTGCCGAAGCCATCAACCGCGGGTGGATCAGCGGGGACGCCGCCACTCATTACCGGAATGGAATCCAGGCCGACATGGAATTTTACGGCATCAGCCAAGCGGAGATCGACCGGTTCCTGTCCCGCTCCGAAATTGGCTATAAAGGAAACGACGCCGACGGCCTGCGGCAGATCCTGGAACAGAAATACGTCGCCTTCTTCCAGAACTCGGGCTACCAGGCGTTCTTCGACCAGCGCCGTACGGGAATCCCGGAGTTTCACGTAGGCCCCGGCAACGACAACGGCCGGATTCCGCTGCGGTGGATGTATCCCGAAGATGAACTGCTGATGAACAAGGAAAACTTGGAAACCGCTTTGCAACGGCAATTCGGCGGCAGCGACGACATCAACGACCGGATGTGGCTGATCAATGACTGACCGTTACAGCACAACAGCACGATAAAGCGACAGCCCGACAGCCCGTCGGGCTGTCGCAGGATCAAAGGTCATGAAAGGAAAGTCTTCCCTTGCCACCGTCAAAGAACGCATACAGGCAATGGAAAGGTTACGTGTTTTTAAAGAGGCGTTTCTCCCCCATTCCAAATATCCTTATCCTCATCCTCCAGATAAGTTGCGGTATAAGTCTTCGTTACATAACATTGCTCCGACTGCTTCACGAATTGATTTTGAGAATTTATAGCATATGTAGTATCCAACCTGTACCCCGAAAAGCTACTAAAAGTATCCAGCGGAATAGACGTAGAAGAAGTCGGCACAATCCGGGTGATAATGATGTTGGATTGGGCATCTATTCGAAATTGCTTCAGGGCAATAAAGCCGAGATGCACGGCGGCTTCCAACGTGTCTATTACGCTTCCTGAGGGAGATACAATACACAATACATAAGTGCGCCAGGTTGTACAACCACCAAATTCAATGACTAATAATTTGTTGGTGGAATTGGGAATGGCAAACTTCCTGAATGTTGAAGCGCCAAGTTCCGGATTTACGGATGCATGGTTATATTCTGTGAGTTGAACATTGTCATAGAGTTTATCCGGTATGACATTGTTCGGATTATCCACCCAATGGCTATCCGCGTAGATGGATTCCTTTGTCTTTGTTGCATTGAACGGCACGGTTTCCGTTGACATTTTATTCAGTACCTCTCCTATTGAAGGTTGAGTTACACAAAGGTACTCTCCCCCATTCCAAATATCCTTATTCCTATCCTCCAGATAAGCCCTGGTATAAGTCTTCGTTACATAACATTGCTCCGACTGCTTCACGAACCGGCCTTGAGAATTGATAGCATATGTGGTATCCAACCTGTATCCCGAAAAACTACTGAAAGTATCCAGCGGAATAGATGTGGAAGAAGTCGGCACAATCCGGGAGATAATGATATTGAACAGGGCATCTATGCGGAATTGTTTTAAAGCAATGGTACCAAAAGATGGATAATAGAACACAGCGGCTTCCAACGTATCAAGTATTGTTCCCGAGGGAGATACTACACATAATGCATCGGTTCTCCGATCCGTAGAACCGCCAAACGATACGACCAATATCTTGTTGCTAGAATTAGGAATGGCAAACTTCCTGAATGTTGAAGCACTGAGATACGGATCTATGGATGCATGGTCATATTCTGTGAGCTGAACATTGTAATAGAGTTTATCCGGTATAGCATTATTTGAATTATTTACACCGAAACTTTTATTGTCAATAAATGGGGTTTTCTTTGTTGCATTGAACGGAACAGGCTCCGTTGGCATTTCGTTCAGAGCTAATAGTATGGAAGCTGCTTGTTGAGCTGTACAAAACGAAGGTAACAACACCAACGTTGTTACGAACAAAACTTTTAAATGTTTCATATCTTCAATTTATTAGATCTGATTTGGGTTAACATTTCCACGTAAAGATAATGATATTGGCCTTTAGTGGAATTGTATTCTCTTCAAAAAGTGTGAAGCCTAATAAAAGCCTTTAGAAACAAAAAGGGACTAAGCCTTATAAGACTTAGTCCCTTAATCATATTATAGCATTTCCGGAAACGTTATTCTTCTTCTTCGGCCAGCGGGTCGAAGGTGCCGTTTGCGTTGCCTTTGTTATAATCTTCCCAACCGATGGTTTGCTCCAGATGCTTGTTGTTGCTCTGCGCACTTTGTGCCAGCCCCAGGAAGTAATAGCGGGGCAGGTATTTTATGTACAGGTCGATGGAGTTCTGGTCGCGCCCGTCGCCGCTCTTTTTCTTGCGGACAAAGTGGGAGGAGTAGAAATTCTTGAGGGTTTCCAGCTGGGTGTCCAAGTCGGGTTGGCGATAGTCCACCGCAGCGGGACGGGTGACTGCCCGCAGCGGATCCGAAGCGGCTGTCGTGCCGCCGACGCCAAAGGAATCCTGTGTGCGGAACTCCATGTTATCGCGGCGTTGATCGTTCAGCGCTTTAAAGCCCAGATAGCTGCAGGTGTTGCCGTCCCAGCCGGTCAGCGTCCAGCTGCCTGGCGCGCCGTCAACGGCTGCTGTTCCGCCGTCGAACAGCATCCAGCGGCGAAGGTCGTCGAAGCGTTTTCCTTCGTAGGCCAGCTCAATCTGCCGTTCATAAAGAACTGCCGCCATGCACGCGGGCTGATTGGACGCCAGATCGGCTTGCAGGCCGCAGTCGGCAGTCGTGTAGCCTGCCCGGCGACGTACCTGCTTCAGTTGTTCAACAGCTTCCGACAGATGATTGGCGCCGCAGGCTGCTTCGGCATAGTTCAGCAGTACTTCGGCATAGCGGATCTCCATATAAGGAGCGCTGGAGTAGGCGAAGCCGCCGTTCTTATCCGTACCCGCCCACGAATACAGCGGGCTGCCGTTCACATCCAGGTCGTCCGTGCGCTTACGTACGTATATTCCTTTTTTATTGGCCAGCAGGTTATCCGCACCGTAGGAGTTGCCGCTTTCCACGTTGCCCTGGTCGTTCTGGTCGACATACCATACGTAGTTCCACAGTTCATAGTTTCTTCCCTGGTCATAAGAAGGATTGTCCGGGTTTTCCTCGGTGGGGTCTCCGGCATACGCCCAGCGCACGCCCGGAAAGGCAAAGGTGCGGTAGAAGCGCAGGTCGCGGTTCATGAACGGATAGTCGGCGTCGTACGTATACGTGGAGATCTCCAGCTTGGTATAGGTATTGCTGAGGGGCGGCCTTTTGCCGTCTGCCATCGGGAACAGGTCTACCAGCATGGCGGATGCTTCTTTGCCGCTGCCGGTGGTGTTCGCCGGACGGATGCCGCGTTCCCAGCTGTTATTCTTCTGTCCGTCGCCACTTTTTACAATGTTGAACAGGGTTACAAACACAGCTTCGGGACTTGCATACGTGGAGAACATTTCGGCAAAGGCGGCGGCGTTGACGTTATCGCTGCGCTGATGCAAGCCGTAGCCGCATGACTCTAATACCGGGATGGATTTCTTGATTTCCTGGTAAGCATTTTCCCAGCGTTCCGTTTCATTCTTCCGGTTGAATATCGGGCTTGCCCAAAGCAACAGCACCCGGCCTTTGAGCGCAAGGGCGGTTCCGGAGGTCACACGCCCCCAGTTTTCGCTTGACTTCCAGCCGCCGGATGTTGTAGCGGCTTCCAGCATCCTTGCGGACTCGTCCAAGTCTTCGCAGATAAAGTCAATGCAGGCTTTTGTTGAAGAGCGCGGAACGATGGACGTTTCGACCGGTTCCAGCACGTCTTTAATGATCGGCACCCCGCCGTACCATTTCACCAAGTTGTAATAGCACCAGGCGCGGAAGAAATAAACCTGCCCCAGCAGTTCGTCCTTTTCTTCCTGCGGAAGGCTTCCTCCGTTGATCCCGACAATTACATCGTTGATGTTACGGATGCGCCCCCATACGGAAGCCTGGATATTGTTTTGCTGGTAGTGGAAATAGTCGACAACTTTGGTTCCTCCCGTTATCGTCATCTCGTTCTGCGGATTTACGAATACACCGAACCCGCTGTACTCTTCCGTCGATTTGGCCTGGTCGTCGGCAACTCCGGTACTGTTGTTGTTATAGCCCGCATCGCCGTTCGGGTCGGGCAGTGCCCACGAGTACACATCGCTTACGCGTGCGTTTGCTCCGCTGTAATAGTCGTAAATACCGACATTCACGTTATCGTAGTTCTTCTTTTCCTCCAAGAACGCATCGCTGCAGGAGACAAAGACCATAGCTGCCATCAAGGCGCAACCGAATAATTTTATAGTATTTCTTTTCATTGTCAATTCCCTTTAGAATGTAAGATTAACACCAACCGTAAATTTTCTCAGCGTAGGATAGCTGCCATAGCTGCACATCGGATCCAGGAAATTTTCCGGATATGGATTGTAGAGACTCAACAGGTTTTGCCCCGTGATATTGAAGCGGCAACTTTGGATCCCTATCTGTTTGATGAATTTGGACGGGATGGCATAAGCCAGCGTCAAACGGTTCAGGCGGGCACGGGTGCCGCTGACTCTCCAGAACGTAGAACCTATGCTGTTCATACTTGAGTAGTTCGGATTGGGGTATTTGGCATCGCGGTTGGCCGCCATCACCAAGTTGCCCGACCCGTCGTAAATATCTTCATAAACAAACACATTGTCCGGGTTCCAGAAAGAAGGCATGTTGGTAAATTCCAGTCCGTCGCCCGGCTTTAAAGCAGCGGACGGGATCTGGCTGTATCCGCCCCAGCTTACGCTCATCTGGGCGGTCAGGGAGACACCTTTCCATTCGGCGCTCAGGTTCGTGGTGAATCCGTAAATATTGTCGCGGTGGGACAATTGAACCTGGTCGTTATCCTTGTCTACGATACCGTCAGGCCCGGCATACGTGCCGTCTTCCTGTTGCTTTCCGCGAACGTCTTTGTAGATCAACATACCCGGGCGGACATTGTCTTTTGTCAGTCCCATGTAGGAGGTGATGTTGTTCTTGTCGAAATATTCTTCAATATCCTGGAAGGAACGGAACATGCCGATGCATTGCATCCCCCATGTGCCGATGTCCGAACGGCCGCCCTTCTTTATCTGGCGGTAGTCGTATTCGGTTGCAAAGTCCATATTATATACCTTATTATCACCATAACCGGTATTGACGCCTATTTTGTATTTGAAGTCCTTGCCGATCTTATCCCGCCACGTAGCGGAAAATTCAATACCGTAGCTGTCCATTTCACCCAGGTTGATGGCAGCCGATTGGGTGCCTACGATGCCGGGAACAGACTGTGCGATGTTCATCAGGATCTCGCGGTTCCATACGTAATAGCCGTCGATATTGAGTGACAAGCGGCTGTCCAACGTGCTGAAATCGATACCGAAGTTGCCTTTGTAGGACTTATCCCAATGCACGTTGCGGTTTACGGCGGAATTGGTCTTGTTGATCGTGATGCGGTTCTTTGTGTCGGCGCTGTTGCTTGTCCCGAACATCGGGCCTTTGTTGGCATCCTGGGCATAAACCTGCATCCATTGCCAGGCGGCCGTATTGTCGCGGCCGGTCAAACCGAATGATCCGCGCAGCTTCAGATGATCAACCCATTTCACTTTGCTCATCCAGCTTTCCTGAGAGAGGATCCAACCGGCGGATACGGACGGGAATGATCCCCAGTAGTTTTCGGGGGCGAACTTGGTGGATGAATCCGAACGGAGCAGGAACTCGAGCAAATACCTGTCGGCGTACGCATAATTGATACGGCCGATGTAGGACATCGTTCCCGATTCCGAGCGGGTGAACGTAACGGTCTTCGTTTCGGCGTCAGCCGAGTTGGACTGGCCGGTGGTAAACTCATAAGGATCGGATACATCCCCGTACAAGTATTCGTTTTCAGCTTCCGACCGTTCGATGGAGAACAGGCCGCTGACATTGTGCAGGCCGAAGCTGCGGGAGTAGGAAGCGATGAAGTTCATCTGGTAATTGTCCGTGCGGTTCATATTGCGCGACAGGTAAGAAGGCGAGCCGTTGGATATGGTGGTCGCGCGGAAGTTCTCGTCGGCCATGATGCTTTCATAATCCTGCCCGGCCACCGGAGTGTACAGGTGAAGACCGCTGCCCGAACGATCAATCAGCCGGTAGATCTGATATTCGGATCCGTACTGGTTATTCTTGTTCGTGTTGATGCTCTTTGAATAAGAGAACTTCAGCGCCAGCCCTTTCAGGATATTGCTCCAGCCGAAATCATACTCCAAACTGCTGTTGATACTCATATTGGACGTCATCGTGCTGTTATAGTCCCCCGTATTCTGCAAGACAGAATAAGAATAGTTCTGGTTGCCGGTCTTTTCCGTATTGCTGATGCCGTAGGCCGCGATCGGATAGCCGTTCACTTCTTCGGGAATATAATACGGACGGGTAAGCAGCAGGTTATAATCTTTTTCGCTGCTTGTTCCGCCCACCTTTACGTTCGGTCTGTTGGTCTTGCTGTAATCGCCGGACACCGTCAGGTTGGCCTTCAGCCACTTGCTCACTTTCACGTCGACGCCTGCGCGGTAGTTCCAGCGGCCATAATCCAGCCGGCCCAGGTTTCCTTCCTGATCAAAGTAAGAAATGCCGGCGAAATAATTGGCTTTTTCGGTAGCGCCGCTCAGGTTGACGCTGTGCTGCGTCGTGGAGCCTGTCTTCCAATACTTATCCAGCAGGTCGTAGTTCAGGTTCTTCATCGCCGTCAGTTCATCCAGTTGATACAGTCCCGTCGTCAGGTTGAGCGACGTATTGGCCGGGTTGCCGGCGGCTACCAGATTATACATCCGGCCGTAGTCGTATGCGCTTAACATCTCCGGCCGCGACACTTCGTCGGTGATACCGAGCGACCCGCTGTAAGAGATCTGCGGCGCGCCCAGCTTACCTTTCTTGGTCGTCACCAGGATAACACCGTTGGCGGCGCGCGCTCCATACACGGCTGCCGCCGCATCCTTCAATATGGAAATACTTTCCACCGCCGAGGCATCCAAATTATTGAAAGCCACCGCGCCCAAGTTTTCCACCACGTTGCCCACCTTCACATCGTTGGGGTAGATATATCCGTCGATCACATACAGCGGTTCCTGGGCCGTGCTTCCCACTTCGCTAAGCGAGTTGGTATCGCGGATATAGATACGGGCGTTTTCACCCGGGCGCGCTTGGCCCCCGCTAACGCTCAACCCGTTTACCAAACCGCTCAGCGTACCGGCTAAGCCGCCGCTGGACAGATCTTGGATCTCATCCATCGGCACGGTGGAGATAGCGCCGGTCAGGTGGGCTTTCTTCTGAGTGCCGTAGCCAACCACCACCACTTCTTCCAGCTGTTTGGAATCTTCTTTCAATACGATCCTTGTTTTGGAGAAATCGGATATTTTCTCCGTTATATATCCCACAAAAGAGATCTCTACCGTCTTGCCTTCGGGAACCAAGAGTGAAAACCGGCCATTCAGGTCGGTAATGATACCGGTGGATGTTCCCGGCACTTTTACGGTGGCGCCGATCACAGGCTCGTCTGCCTCGTCTACGACAACGGCAGTATAGGTCAGGGTTTTCTGGGCATACATCATCGACGTCATGACAAAGGCCAGGAAAATGCCCAGATACAGTTTAATACTATTATATTTCATCGTTATAGCATTTAAGATTATTGATTTTCATACCAGCGCGGGTCGCCGCTCTTGTTCTGTACGGCCACAGTGCCGCGGGGGGTAAAGTTCACTCCGCCGTTCACCGCAGTAAGGTCGAGTTCCAACTCAAAAGGCCCCACGAAGTCGGGGTTTTCCAATGTGGCATACGGGTTTCCGTTCTTATCTTTACGGCCGCCGGTATCGTTGCTGTTCGGTGTGCCGCCCCAATCGCCGAAGATTGTATTGCCGGACGTATACATCAGCGTGTTCGTCTGGATGAACTGATACAGCCGGAACACATCGAAGAGGATATTATACTGAACCTTTGTTGTAATGGTATTCGTATTGGCCATGTTGTTGGCAAAATCCTTGTTGGAGAACACGCGGCTGAACGTATTATATTCGATGGTAAATGTAACCGAGTTGCCGCTGTTGCCGAATATCTTTTGCGGTTGGGCGTTGCTTGCATTGCTGTAACGGATAAAATAGGCCGAACTGTTCTTGACTATATTATAAAGCGTATTATTCTTTATCGTCAGGTCTTTGATCAGGCCGTTGCTTCCTCCATAAAGATTAAGCACCGAGTTGGATCCGGAATTATTGAACTGGATGATGCAGTCCGTTATGCGGAAATCGCGCAGGCTCCAATTCTTTTTGTTTCCATAAAGGATACCGTTCTTCACATTCTTGAAGTCACACTCCTGGATGATGACCGGGTCGTTGATCACAAAACCGTCCTGGTTTGCGCCATCTGTCTTATAGCCCAGCGTTCCGGTGGAGATAGTTTCCGACGGGTTGTCGCTCAAGCTCAATATTCCGAGTGTGGTTGCGGCGGTACAATCGAAGTTGATAAACTTCAGTTTCAGTCCGCCCTGCGTCACTATTCCTCCGCTGGCTCCCAGAACCACAATCGGCCTGTTAGCCTTGTCGCCGCGGAACGTGATCGTGTTCAGGCCGAAGTCAACGGCGCTGTTCAACTGATAAGTTTTGCCTCCCAGCAGTTCGAAGCCCTGTTCCTGGTCGCTGTCCGTCAAGTTTGCCCGGATAAACTCGGCAATATCATCACCTTCGGGAACCGTTAAGGCCGGAATCAATGTAGAGTATGGATAAACGGTGGCCGATGCCGCCTCTTTATTATTCAGCTTCGCGTTGGCCAGCGATTTGATGCTGATTTCATACTTGGTGTCTTCCAGCTTGTCGAAAATGATCGAACAGCCGTCCACGATACTGTCGTTCACGACCTCAACCGGGTTGGTCGGGTCGTCCACGATATCCACATTAAGCAAGTAGCCACCGGCGCCGTAAACAACGTCCCATGTCAATTTCACACTTTCCGTCCCATCGCTGTTGGCCAATGTGGCAAAGCTGCTACCGTCAAGCGTTGGCGACTCTAATGTTACCCCGGTAACGCCCGCTGAGAAAAGCTCATCCTCAACGCCTTTTTTACACGAAGTTACACCCACAAGAAAAAGACACAGACAGAAAGTCTTTACCCACCTTCCTATATGCATCTCTTTCCGCATAAATAAATCATTCTTCTTCATGGATCAAATTTTAAATTAAACAATATAATTCTTTATCTCATTTTTATCACGTTTGTAAATCCCGCAAAAACCCTCACAGAGATACTCCTGTTCCTCTTTTCGGGTTTAAATGGCAGTGGCTCATTAAACGTCCGTTTAATGAGCCGGTAAAAAAGGGGGTTTCTTGTCGTAGACATATTCATATTTTTCTTATGCAAACCAGACATAGTATTAGATATTTGAGCAACAATAATAATAGACATGGTATCCCACTAATCCTGTTTTGCTTTATTTTTTTAAACTTAAGTTCTACTGTTAGGACGAACGCTGTTTTTGCTTGTAATCACATTAGATAAAAAAATAAAATAAAGGAAAAAATAAACAAAGGAATTACATACCGGTTTCACTCCAACAACCCATTCTCCATTGGATTTGGGCGTTGCCTGCGGCCCGGGTCATCCGCTGCAAGTCCTCGCTTCGCTGCGCTCGTTCCGGGCTTTCCGCTGCTGCCCCTAACGCGGCTGCGCCTTCCGGCAATTTATTAGGATCCAACACCTTGAATTTACATCTATTAATAAAGAAATGAAATGGGAATTGGCGCTTTTGCACCTTTTTTGATGCGGAAGGCACAAATAATTTTTCAGAAATGGCTTCCGCTCACCGGAAGGCGCAAATAATTTTTCAGAAATGATTTCCGCTCACCGGAAGGCGCAAATAATTTTTCGGAATGGTTTCCGCTCACCGGAAGACGCAAATAATTTTTAGAAATGGTTTCCGCTCACCGGAAGGCGCAAATAATTTTTCGAAATGATTTCCGCTCACCGGAAGGCGCAAATAATTTTTCGGAATGGTTTCCGCTCACCGGAAGGCGCAAATAATTTTTCGGAATGGTTTCCGCTCACCGGAAGGCGCAAATAATTTTTAGAAATAGTTTCCGCTCACCGGAAGGCGCAAATAATTTTTCGGAATGGTTTCCGCTCACCGGAAGGCGCAAATAATTTTTCGGAAATGGTTTCCGCTCACCGGAAGGCGCAAATAATTTTTCGGAAATGATTTTGTAACAAAAAAGCCAAAATATATATATTTTTTCATGCCGATAAAAAAAATATCGAGAAAAATTGGATATAAAAAGATTAATGCCGACATTTGGGCACAATTAATTTATTAATTAACCGTTTAATACGTATCGTTATGGATAAAATCGCTATCGCTCTGTTCGGGTACCATGATTTAACACATTCGGAATACCTCGAACTCTCTCATCTCGTTTTTGTAGTGCTTCCTCCGGAGAAAGCAACTGAAATGGGCATTAGAAAGTCTTATGATGAAGCAATCGTCCTGCAAGACAAGTACGTAGAGATCTTCCGGCGTAATCCGGCTTTATTGAAAACCGAAAAACTCAATGAGGCCCTTGCAAAGATCCGCCGCAAGATGATATTTTTTAAAGGTCTGCTCAAGGAAACAATTGCCGATAAAACGGGGAAACAATTGGATGATGCAAAGACGATAGAAAGCATCGCGCATCCCTATCTGACAAATTTGCACCGCGACACGCAGTCGGCCCTTATCGTCAACGCCATGGAAATGACCGACGCGTTGCTCACACCGGCCAACCTGTCGATATTGACGCAATTCCAATTGAAAGAGACCGTGGATGGTATCGCAACATCCGCGCACGAGGCAGACGAGATCCTCTTGGCGCGCGGCGAAGAAAAAGCATACCGGAAAGTGCTCGGTAATGTGACAGACACGCGTATCAAACACGAAAAAAAGCTCCGCTTCCTGCTCTATACCGCCATCCCCGCACATTATGCGGAAGCCGGTGGAACGCAGGCCGCCCTGTTTGAACATGTTATTATCGACCTCAACGGAGTGCTGGACAGCTTTCGCCACCTCACTTCCGGCCAAAAAGGCAAGTGGGCCGAAGACGGAAACTACGACGGTGCCGGAGACCCCGGCCAACCCGATACCCAACCGGCCAATCCGCCAAATCCGCCAAGCGGTGGTGGCGGCGGCGGCGGCTTTACCGACCCGGATGCCTAAACAGTGGTTAAATGGCTAGCTGACAATTACCATTGACCATTGCTAATCGCTTGCTGCGTGTTTTTTTTCTTCTTGCGCAGCAGGCTTTTCACTTGCTACGTACTCTTTCTTCTATTCATCGTAGCGAGTTCCTCGCCCGCTGCGCGCTCTTTCCATCGCGTAGCGGGTTTTTTCATGCCTGTGATTCGCCCTTTCTATGATTGCAACCCCTTGAACTGTACTGCAAATTAGAAATAGAATGATTGATTAGTAATAGAGAAGCATCATTAAGCGTGCGCTGATCAAAAAAGAACTGATAGAAACTGAAAAACGGCAAATTATCATTCCTGATCCTCTGCTGGAAGTCTGGCTGAAGAAGGAGTTTGAACGATAAGGCTGCTTAAATCTCAGCGGTGGTAAGAAACTGTCAATTGTCAATTTTCCATTCAATACAACGCCCTGTAAGATATGTGGCTAATTCTCCGGACATCAATTTTGTATTGCCGGTGACATATAAGTCATTCTTAGTATTCAGAAATAACGATCGTAGCGCCCGCTCAAATTCGGGCACATACTGGATCTCTTCTATAAAGATATAGTTCCACCCATCCGGGCGGCTTTGCGAAAGAATATAATCATTCAAACTTATGGCCGAATCTATGAAAGCAAACTCCAGCTCTTCCTTATTAATATATATAATATGGGCATCCGGCTCTTCGGTTTTGATCAGCTGCATCAGTTGAAGAAAGATATAGCTTTTCACTACCCGCTGCTGCCCCAACATTACCTTAATAATAGGCGTACGCATGAAAGGTTTTATTCTTTCTATATAGCTATCTCTCTGTTTTATGGAATCCGGTATGTTCATTTGTTTTAGGTATACTTTAAATTACAGCACAAATATATGAATAAAACTTTCGCATGGCTTTTGGCGTTTGCTTTCATTGATAAATTATAGCTTTCTCCTCCGCAGTTCCCGTTCCGGTACGTGCAATATCTTTACAGTCTTCATCTTTTCCCCTGTTTAAATTAGTCTGCATTTTTCTTTCCCCTTAAAATGTAATGAAAGTGGCTCATTAAACGGACGTTTAATGAGCCACTTGACCATGATGCATGGCGGAGCTTCCGGCCTTTGGAGCGTGCCTGTGGCAGGTTTGACCTACGGATGGATGAAGAGAAAACTATACTATATTGTTTAATTTAATGTTTTATTTCATGAAAAACTCATTTTTAAGAAGAAAGACATGCGCGCTGATGGTATTGGCGGCGATGTTTTTGCCTTTTTCCTGTATTGATGGATACCAGGAGGATAAGGCGTGGTCGTCGGGGGTTGAGAACGCCTCCCTGGAGTCGCCTGCGGCCGATAAGATCGCCGTTGTGCCCAGCGCCGACGGGTCGAAACTGACAGTTACATGGCCTGTTGTGCCGGGCGCAGGAGGATATGAATTTTCACTTTATATAGTGGATGATCCGGAAAATCCTGTCTTGGTCGGCGAGGAAAAAGAAGTCATCGACGGATGTTCGGCCGAACGCGAAATGGTTGAAGATACGTTCTATGAAGTAGTGGTGCGGACGTTGGGCAATTCCAAGTTCAACAATAAGGAAGCCGGACAGGGAACGAAGGTGCCGTATAACAACATGCTGGATGTAACGGCCACCATTCCGGACGGTACCAATCTGACCGAATACTTTACGGCCACTCCCGTGCCGGAAAGTGCGACGGAATTGTGCTACGAGCTGGTGTCCGACGGGGAGTATACGATGAACGGCAATGTGGCTATCGGCCTGACTTCGGTCACGTTCCGCGGCAATAAAGTGCGCCACCCGAAATTGACGATGACCAACGGGGCTTTCCTGAATGACGGGGCCGGATTGCGGCTGAAATTCATCGATCTGGATTGTACAAACTTCGAGGGAACGTCGGTTATCCTGATGAACAGCACGTTCAACGCAGCCCTGACGCCAAGCGCGGGCGGCTACTACGTCGTTCCCACCACCTCGCCCGTTGCGGTACTGTCTTGCAACGTCAAGGGGCTGAAACAACGCCTGTTCTACGACAACAATAAGAGATACGGCATCGGGACGCTCCTGATCAAAGATTGCGTGATCGAACAGAACACAACAAGCTCCATCCAGCTGCTGCGGTCTCAAGCCACGGTGATCAAAGATCTGTCGCTGGTCAACAGCACCTTCTATAATAAACAGGTCAACGGCGGATATTTCATGCAGCTGCAAGGCGGGCAAATAAGCACCGTCAGGCCGGACGAAGAAACGTGGGCGAATGCCAACCTGTTGATCACGAATTGCACGTTCTGGCAAGTGGTGAAAAACGATCAGATGGGCAACTATGCCAACAACTTTGCCCAGAGGGGAAATACCATCACGGTAACGAACTCCATCTTTGTGGATTGCGGCAATAGAGCCGTCGTGCGCCGCCTGGGTGGCGGTAACGGCAACGCCACGCTGACGTGCGGCAACAATTCATACTGGTATGGCGGCGTTTTTGTTGCCGGCGAACTGACCAGCACGCCCAGAGATGCCAGCGGTACGCATATCGAATCAGACCCGCAGCTGAGGGATCCGCAGAACGGGGATTTCACCGTGGGCGGAAGCGAACATATCGCTAAACGCACCGGAGACCCGCGCTGGTTGCCCGCTGCCGAATAATCAAAAGTATAAAATATAAAAATAAGAAATATGAAGAGATATTTGATTCTCAGTTTATGCCTGAGCCTGTTGCTGGGATTTGCCATGCCCGCTTATGCGCAGCAGCCACAGACGGTGAAGGGCAGTGTTGTTGATGAAACGGGCGAACCGGTTATCGGCGCCTCCGTCAAAATAGAAGGAACAAGTACGGGAACGATCACAGACCTGAACGGGAACTTTACGATTCCCGTTCCGTCCAAGGGGCAGCTTACCGTTTCGTTCATCGGGTATGTAAGCCAAACCGTTTCCGACTTCAAGAATACGCGCATCGTGCTGAAGGAAGATTATATGCAGCTGGAAGAGGTTGTCGTGGTGGGCTACGGCGCACAGAAGAAAGCGCACCTCACCGGATCCATCGCCACGGTGGCCCCGCAAGATTTCAACGACCTTTCCGTGACCAATCTGGGCGCGGCTTTGGAAGGATTGATCAACGGGGTGAGCGTGAACGAAAGCAGCAACCGTCCGGGTGAACCGGCCAAGATCGTGATCCGCAACAGCGACCTGTCGATAAGCGCTCCCACGTCAAGCTCGGGACTGCTGGTGCCGTTGTATGTGATCGATGACTTTATTGCCGACGAAACGGCGTTCAACAACCTGGACGGAAGTATGATCGAAAGCATTTCCGTACTGAAAGATGCCGCGGCGGCGGTTTACGGCGCACGTTCGGCACAGGGGGTGGTGCTCGTGAAAACAAAACGCGGGCAGATCAGCAAGCCCAAGATCTCTTATAACGGGCAGTTTGGTTATACGGACGAGTTCTACCGCTCCAAGATGATGGACTCGTACAGCTTCGGCCGTACGTGGAACGCCATCCGCGTTCCCGACCCTACGGGCACGTATGATAAGAAGAATGATCTCTTCCAGGCCGATGAGCTGGAGGCTATGCGCTCGCTCAACTACGACTTGCTGGATAAGTATTGGAGTTCGGGCTTGACGCAGAAACACAGCATCAACATCGGCGGCGGTAGCGAGAATGCAACGTACTTCGGCGGCGTTTCTTATGTGACGCAAGAAGGGAATCTCGGGCGCATCGAATACGGACGCTGGAACTACCGCGCCGGTATGGATGTGAAAATCAGCCCGTGGGTGAAGGCGTCCCTGCAAGTGTCGGGCGACTACGGCGAAACGACAAAGGCGTTCTCGACCGTCGGCGGAACAAACGACGAAAAAGACTATGTGATGCTGCTCACCCGTCCGCGCTACATCCCCGAATATGTGAACGGATTGCCGGTTGCCGGCTACGGCATCACCAACGGCTACATCGAACAGACGCAGAACTACCATTATGATATGGTCGAAAACGTGGTGGGAAACTATACCACTTACATGCCGCAGAACATGACCATCAACTCTTCGCTGGAGTATGACTTCGGCTGGAGCAAGATCTTCAAAGGCCTGAAAGTGAAAATGACTTATTCAAAGAATATCAGTACGACCAAAGACAACCAGTTCGGCTCCGACTACCAGCTGTATAAGTTTGCCGACGGCAACCGCGGCGGCAGCGGAAGCCACCTTTATATGGATACCCCGGGCTATGCGATGAACTTTGAGAACATGACCACCGTGCCCGTATCGAACGGAGACCGCATCCGCCGCACGATGAGCCGCAGCGACCGCTACCAGCTGAACTTTATTGCAACTTATGCCCGTTCTTTCGGCTTGCATGACGTGAGCGGACTGTTCTCTATCGAAAAGTCCGAAAATGAAACCGAAAACATCTGGGGGCAGGTAACGGAACCGTATTCGTTCACCAACGGCCAGTCCAACGGAGCCAACGGCACCCAAACCACCGAGTTCAAACGTTCGGAAGGCGGCGTGTTGTCTTACATCGGCCGTGTCAACTATGCGTATGCCGACCGGTACCTGGCCGAGTTTCTCATCCGTTCGGACGCATCTACCAAGTTCGCCCCCGAAAACTATTGGGGCGTATTCCCGTCGCTGTCTGTAGGATGGATCATCTCCGAAGAAAGCTGGTTCAAAGACAAGACGCCTTTTGACTTCCTGAAGATCCGCGCTTCCTACGGTTTGTTGGGACGCGACAACGTGGCCGCCTGGGCGTGGCAGCAAACTTACGGGTCGGAAGTGATCAAAGGCCCGATCTTCGGTTCCAACCCGAGCCTGGAAGCCGGCGCACACTTCCAGATACCCAATGAGGTGCCCAACCGCAACTCGCATTGGGACAAGAGCTATAAGAGCAATATCGGTCTGGACATGAACTTCATCAAAAGCCGCCTGTCGGTTACGCTCGATGCTTATTACGACAAGAACCGCGAGGTGTTCATGGCCATCACGAACATCCCCGACTTCCCGACAACCGTGGGTGCAATAGCCTCCGCCTCCAATTACGGATCGATCGACAGCTACGGCGTTGAACTTTCGCTGGGCTGGCGCGACAAGATCGGCAAGGATTTCAAGTACCACATCAAGCTGAACACCGGGTATACGGATAATAAGATCCTCAAAGCGCCGTGGAAAGACATCGCCGACAGGGAGCTGGACGACATCGTTCCCAACGAACGCGCCGACCGCGGTGTGTGGGGATACTCGTGCATCGGGATGTTCCGCAGCTACCAGGAGATTGCGGAATACTTCGCAGCCAACAACATCGAAACCTATATGGGCAAAATGCAGGTGGACGTCCACCCGGGAACGCTGATCTACAAAAACGTCCGCGGATCAAGGAAGTCCGACGGCACCTATTATGCGGCGGGCGACCCCAACGATCCGATGCCGAACGTTGTCGACAAGAACGACAAAGTGCAAATATCCAAGCGGAGCGGCAACCCGTACGGGTTTACCATCAACCTGGGCGGCGAATGGAAAGCGCTCTCGTTCAGCGCACAACTCGGAGCAAGCTGGGGCAGCTACACCACGCTACCCACGCAGGCCATTTCCAACAAGAGCATCGTCGCCACAGCTACCACATACGACGTCATGCAGTACACCAACCTGCCTTCTTTCTGGGCAGACAATATGTTCGTTTACAAAGATGTGCTGGATGAGCAAGGCCGTGTGGTGGCTACGCAAAACCTGACGGCTACCTACCCGAACCTGCGCTTTGCAAGCATCAACAGCGAATCGTCCACCTTCTGGAGAATAAGCAACACCAATATCTCCCTGCGCAACATCACCCTGGCTTACGCCCTGCCCAAAACACTCATCAACAGGCTGGGGCTGGAAAGCTGCCGCTTCAACCTCACCGGGCAAAACCTGCTGTGCTTCTACAACCCGTATCCGGATAAATTCATGAGTCCGATGTCAGACTACAGCAAATATCCCACCCTGCGTAAATTTACGTTAGGCGTAAATGTATCATTCTAATAAAGAATCCATATGAAAAAAGTATATATAACAATAGTATCCGGCGTCGCCTGCCTGCTTGGAGCATCCCTTTTCACCGGATGCAGCGACGACTTCCTCAAAGAAAAGAAGAACTACGATAAGAACAGCCCGGAAATATACAACGACTACGTCGGAGCGAAAATGAGGGTGGACGACATCTACCTGCGGCTGCTTCCCAGCGCCAATACCAGTCTGACGTACAGGTATCCAAGCTCCGGAAAGGCCGACATTCAATCCAGGGCGACCGAAGAATTCAGCGGATCATCCATCTTTACCGACACGGACATCGCGCTTAACACCGCATCGTCAGACCTCATCGACTTCTTCCACGTGAACAAGTCCACCAGCGCCGGGCCTTGGGGGGAAATACGCAACTGCAACGATGTGATCGAAGGCATTTCAGGCGGAGCGCTGCCCGATGAACAGAAAAACGAACTGCTCGGGCAAGTGTACTTCTTCCGTGCATGGCAATACTATATGCTGGTGAAAATATACGGCGGAGTACCCATCGTCGACCACGTACAAGCCACCGACGTGAGCCAGATACAAAATCTCTCGGTTCCCCGCGCCACAACAAAAGCCTGCATCGACTTTATCTGTGAAGACCTGGAACGAGCCGCCGAAACACTGCCCGACAAATGGGACAGCGAATTTGGAAGGATCACCAAAGGAGCAGCCTTAGCGCTGGTCGGACGGGCACGGCTGCTCTACGCCAGCCCGCTGTTCAACCGCGCCGATGACACCGAACGCTGGCGGGCCGCCTACAACGCCAACAAAGACGCCATCGAAGCACTGAAAGACGGCGGCTTTGGCCTGGCCTACGGAAACGCGCCCGGCATCAACGCCTCCGGATGGGCCAAGATGCTGTATGAATTTAACAGCGAAGAAGCCGTATTTGTCACCCTGTACAACAAAATACACGACGACAACGGATCGCACGAAGTATACCGCAACAACCACTGGGAACAATCCATCCGGCCCTTTAACGCGCACGCAGCAGGAACCGGAGGAGGCATGACCCCAACGGCGAACATGATCGACCTCTTCCCGATGGCCGACGGCAAAAAACCCGGCGAATCCACATACGCGTATGACCCGCTGAAGTTCTTCAAAGACCGCGACCCGCGCTTCTACCGCACCTTCGCCTTCCCCGGTGTGACCTGGACGTACGAAGGAGACATAACCACCCTGGGCACCGACTATGAATTTACAGGCCCCAACTATGTACTGTGGAACTACGCCTGGTATGCAAACGACGAAAAGAAAGCCGATATAAAGCAAAGCGGCTACGGCGCGTCCGGGCTGGGACTTCAAAACAGAGGACTCTACATCCGCAAGCGCAGCAACGATTTCGACATGACCACGCCGGCCCCCGTGACAATGTACAGGTGGGACCTGACCGGCAACCGCCAAGGCCCCTTCGGCGAAGGAGCCATGCCCTACATGGAGATCCGCTACGCGGAAGTGCTGCTCAACCTGGCCGAAGCAGCGTGCGCCATCGGTGAAGGAGCCGAAGCGTTAGGCTACCTCCGGGATATCCGCAAACGCGCCGGCCACACCGGCGACTGTGGGCTGGATGACGCGCTGGCCGGCGACCGCGGCAAACTCTTCGGAGCCATCCTCTACGAACGGCAAATCGAGCTGGCTTACGAAGGCAAACGCTTTGACGACATGCGCCGCTGGCTGCTCTGGGACGGCGGAACAGCCATGAGCCAAATCAACGGAGCGCCAAGCGCCTGGACGCTGACCGGATTCAACGGAAATACATGCACCTACACCGGCCTGGCTCCATTCAACGGCAAACGCCGCGACAACATAGAGCTGGCGTCCAAAACAAACGCCGATGAAGCCGCCGGAAGAGATCCCATCAAAACCGCCCGCGCCAACATCAAACTCGACCTGAAGACGGCGCTGGACGGACAATATGCCGATCTGGAAAAATTCTATACCGATAACCTGATCCGCAAAACCCGTCAAGGCGACCAAGCCGACCGGTATGTGCTCTTCAAACCCGAATACTACATCATCGGCCTGAACGAAAGCGCCCAGAGAAACAACATCAGCCTCCTGCAAACCATAGGCTGGGCCGATGTCAGGGCCGGAGCCAACGGCACCTTCGACCCGCTGGCCGAAGAATAACATCTCCCGCTGGCCGAAGAATAACTCCGGAAACGCCATAACATAATCAAGGGGCTAAGTCTTTACGTAAGACTTAGCCCCTTTGCCGTTGATATAGTTCGTAGAGATAGATATGCCTATAAGATTTTAAGGCATTATAGTTTCATTTTATTGTCTTTTTGAGAATCTACTTGGCGCCATGTCCATAGCTTTCGCTTTCTTCTCCACCTTTTCCCCACCTCTGAATTTAAGGAGGAACGAAAGCTGAACATACCGGCTGCTGCCATAATTGCGCTGCCTGCTATAATTGCCGTCAAAATACATTTCCCTAAACTTCTTCGGGCGGAAAATATCATTTGCATCCAAAGACAAAGACCAGTTGCCTTTAGGCGAATTATAATAGATGCCTGTATTCATAAGCCACTGGCTATGCATGATATAAATTAAATTATCATATCCCGGATAAAAGTGGCACAGGTAATTAACCCCGAATGTTTTGGTTAGTTGGATATTGGATGTCAGATACATCACTCCCCGCCAATAATCATTTTTCCCTCCGGAAAATTCAAAGCCATTCTTCGGGTGTGTATAATTTAAGTGCTGGACACTCCCGCCCATTTGACCGGAAAGCAGATCCCCCAAGATTTTATAATTAACAGATCCCCCGAAATAAACCCTGTTGAAATCGGCAATGTTGTTGTGTTCGTATTCGGTAATGAGCGGATCTATTGCACTGTTCTTTGCGATGAATCCCCGCATATCGGAGCCAAATTCGTACGTAAAAAACACATTGATAAATTGATAGAATAAATTTCTGAACATAAAAGCGTTGCGCATTGTGGGTTTCAGGCTTTGATTCCCTTTGGTATAGCTGTACCGGCCGGTATAACGGACTGCCGGAAGCAAATAATTATAATCGGGACGCTGAATGGAAGAGCCGAACGACAAAGACGATTGATAGTCCGTGGATCGGCTTTTATAGGCGATGGAAAAAAACGGAAACAGGTCGGTATAGGAATCTGTAACGCTCATGTCTTCCGTCAGTAAGTCATAATGGTAATTTGTATGTTCCAAACGCAGCGAAGTGTTTGCCGACCATTGGCGGTTGATTGAATAATTGAGCCTCACGTAGGCGGCATAAATATCTTCTTTGCCGTGGAAACGGCTGTTGGGGTAGCGGTTGGATATAACCGGTTCTGTGTAAACATTATCATCAGTTAAACGCCCCCAATCGCCCTGTGCTCCAAATAGCAAGTTGAGTTTTGGAGAAAATTTATGGTCATAGTCAAACTTGGCAACGTGCTGGTGTGCCGACATATCGTCGTCGCTATAAAGAATCTCCGCATCATTTTCAACTGTATGTTCACGTTCCCTGATCCCTCCCCAAATGATCTGATAAGACATTTTGAGCTTGCCGTTCAGCGAATCCGGAGAAGAATATTCCACTTGCCCCGACCACATATCGTTCTTCTCTTTCGATTTTACATCCCACTTGCCCTGTTCGTCTTCCGGCCGGAGAATGTATTGTTGCTTGGATGCTTTACTCGAAAAATCATTGTAAAAGTTGACCATGAAGTTCAAATTATGCCCCTTTTTAATATCCCAATCGAGGTTCATCAGGCCCATAAGAAGATTTATCCGGCCCTCTTTGTCCATATCCCGGTACTGTACATGGTTATTCCGGTACCGCAATGTGTCGCTAACGTGCGAGAACGAATAGGTATTCCGGTATGTGAGTGTTGAATTCAGCATCACATTCTTCTTTTTGAGCATAAGCGTAGCCGATCCGCCGCCATCCAAATTAAACTTATCGTAAGCAGCCGTGTTTCCTCCGAGAGACAAATAATATCCGTCGACTTTCTGTTTTCTACGGACAATATTGATAATAGCTTCGTCGGAACTATCATATACACCCCCCGATGAGTAGATCAACTCCACCTTCTCGATAATGGAAACCGGCAACGAAAGCAGGTTGACCGCCTGCTTTTTGCCATCTAAATAAACAACTGCGGCCTTGCCGTTCAAGGTCAGTGATCCGCCCGAATTGACCACCCCGGGGAGCAGTTGCAATAACCTCGACAGGTCATGGGTTTGAATATTGGGGAGGCTGTTTATGTTAACTACCAATTTGTCGTTTTGAAATTCATAGGTTTGTTTTCCGGCGAAGATCTCTACTGTGCCCAGCAAAACGCTACGTTCATTTAGACGGGCTATAACGACAGTGTCTTTATCGGTAACGACCGTGTGGTAGCTGCTCTCAAATCCGGCATGTGTTATACGGAGATAACAGGGGGCCGGCTTTTTGAGTGTTTTCAACTCAAAATCACCGGATGAGTTCGTTATTCCACCGGTGATCAGTACGCTGTCTTTTGATAGTAACGAAATAGTTGCTGCAACGACTGCATCGGATTTTTCGTCCAGCACCTTTCCTGTAATACTGATATTTTGTGCATTACTAACTACACTTATAATCACACACAACAATAAAGCAATAAAGTTTTTCATGATATTCTCCATTTTTTATAATACTTTTTAGCATATTTCCCCAAACATACAATATATTGAGCAGAACTATCATTACTCATTCGCTTTTTGTTTTGCTTTATTCGCTTTTTGTTTTGCTTTATTTGGTGAATTACTCTGAGCAAGATGTTCAGTACGATGCAGATGCGTCAGACTTACTTCTGTCGCTTCCTATATATAATATGTATATGTGTTTTTTTAAAGCGGCTCATTAAACATTGGTTTAATGAGCCGCTCCGCTTTATTAATTATCCTCCTTAACCATTACCTTCTTTATTTCCGTTCACCTTCCGCCTGCGTTAAGGACAGCGGCGGATGGCTGCCCGGGTTATAGCCCGTTCTTGCGAAGCCTTGCGAGTGTTTTTTGGTATTGGTTTTGGAGTTGCAGATGATTCAGGCGGCTTTGGTGAAAGACGGTGAGTTCTGCGAGGTATTCGATGGTCGAGAGTTGTCCCCCTGCGAGGGCTTCTTTGAGCAGGGGAAGGGTTGTTTGTGTGGCGGCGGTTTTCTTATAGTCATTTATGGTATTTTGCAGGGCTTGTGCTTCTGCGCGGAGTTGTTCCTGTTCGGTTTTTATCCGGGCGGCGGCGCTTTCTGTTCGGGCGTTGAGTTCGCGGGTTTGTGCTTTGGCTGCTTTTATGTTGTTGCGGTTCTCGAACAGGGGTATGGAGATGCCGGCCATCAGTCCGTTGAAGGGCCGTCCGGCTTCGATGTTGCGCCGGTAGCCTAGCTCGAGCTTAGGCAGCCATTGGGCTTTGCTTATGCGGAGTTGGCGGTTGGCTGCCAGGATTTGTTGGTGAAGCGCCGCGAGTTCGGGATCGTCCCGGAGGGTTTGGCTTGCTGCTTGCGGGTCGTCCGGCGGGAGTAGCGCCGTCGGGAGCGGATAGTCTGTATCGTCGAAGGTTACGGGGATGTTGCCGTTGAGCGCGGTGAGTTCCAGGAGCTTGTTCCGCAGGGCGGTCTCGTTGAGGCCGGCTTCGGTGACGGCGTTGAGCAGCTCGAGGCTTATCCGGTTGGTCTGGATGACGTTGGCCTCGCCCTGCTTTAGCTTCTCGTCATACATGGCGGTGAGTTCACGTGCGTTTTTGAGCCTCTCCTCCAGGACGGTTCTCTGCTGCCGCAGCAGGATGATGTCCAGGCAGAGTTCCTGCGCCAGCAGAAGTATGTCGCGGCGCAGGGTCCGGGCTTGGCTGTCCAGCGCATTTGCCTTGAGTTTGTTCAGCTTGCGTCGTCCGGCGTAGAGCGTGGGGAAGTCGAAGCGTTGCGAGAGGCTGGCCTCGCTGATGGTCTCGCGGCTTCCCGCCCCCCACATGTGTGCGTAGGTCGCCGTCGGGTCGGGCAGGTTGTTGCCCGCTTTGTCTTCGAGCTTTTGCCTGGCGGTCTGTTCTGCGTACGCCCGGAGGGTGGCGTTGTTGGCTTCGATGCTTTCAAGCACTTGGTTTATGCTTGTTTCTTGCGCCCTGAGGGCTGTTCCGGCCCACAGTGTGAGGGCTGCACAAAGGATATGTCTGGTGTTCATTGTTGGTTTTTATTGGTTTTTGCGGTCAGGTAGATGATCGGTACGACAAATCCGTTGAGGAATGTCGAGGTGAGGAGTCCTCCGAGGATAACCTTTGCCATCGGGCTTTGGATCTCGTTGCCCGGCAGTTCGCCGTTCAGGGCCAGCGGCACGAGGGCAAGTGCGGAGGTGAGGGCTGTCATCAGGATGGGGTTCAGGCGGTCGGCCGAGCCTTGGATGACGCTTTGCCGCAGGGTCAGTCCTTCATCCTGAAGATGGTTGTAGCGGTTGATGAGCAACATGCCGTTCCGGGTGGCGATGCCGAAGAGCGAGATGAACCCGATGATGGCCGGGATGCTGATCTCTCCTGTTGTCAGGGTCAGGGCAAGCAGTCCTCCAATCAGTGCCAGAGGCAGATTTACCAGGATCATGGCGGCTTGTTTGACGTTGCGGAACTCGTGGTAGAGTAGCAGGAAGATCAGAGCGATTGCCATGATCGAGGTTATCAGCAGTGTGCGGCTGGCGGCCTGTTCGCTTTCAAACTGTCCGCCGTAGCGGATGTAATAGCCTTCGGGCAGGGTTATTTGGCTGTCTATCCTTTTGCGGATGTCGTTCACCACGCTGCGCAAGTCTCTGTCTGCGATGTTGGCGGAGACGACGATCTTACGCTTGGCGTTCTCCCTGTTGATCGCGTTCGGCCCCACGGTAGACCGGATGTCGGCCACGTGGCTCAAGGGTACTTTTTTGCCGTCGCCCGTGTCGATCATCAGGTCGGCGATCGTGCCGGCTTTGTCGCGGTTCGCATCGTCCGCCTTCACCGTCAGGTCGAAGCTCGTTCCTTTGTCGTAGACTAAGGACACGACTTCTCCGGCTAAGTTCACGCGGATACATTCGGCAAATTCCGGCAGGCTGATGCCGTATTTGGCCATGAGTTCCCGCCGCGGAGTGATCTTGAGCTGCGGCCGTTCGGTCTGCTGCTCCACGTTCAGGTCGGCGATGCCTTCCACTCCGCTGATGGCGTCTTTGACGGCGTTGCCCAGCGCGAACATCTTGTTGAGGTCGTCGCCGAAGAGCTTGATGGCGATGTTTGCTTTGGTGCCCGACAGCATGGCGTCTATGCGGTGGCTGATGGGTTGTCCGATCTCGATGTTCGCTCCTGTGATCCCGCCGAGTTTTTGGCGGACTTCGGCGATAAATTCCTGCCGGGGACGTTCAAGCTCAAAGGGCGCTTCTATCTCGGAGACGTTTAC
Source organism: Mediterranea sp. (in: CFB group bacteria) (assembly GCA_031287715.1). Taxonomy (GTDB): domain Bacteria; phylum Bacteroidota; class Bacteroidia; order Bacteroidales; family Bacteroidaceae; genus Bacteroides. Next base: position 36,176 of record JAITSN010000111.1, on the reverse strand, counting down.
GCCGAGGGCGTGCTCGTCAAGCTCGGCCCGTCCTGTTTTGCGGGCTACGGTTTTGATCTCTGGAATGGTCAGCAGCAGTTGCTCGGCGCGCAGCCCGATGCTGTTCGATTCTTCGAGTGAGATGCCCGGAAGCGAGCTGACGTTTATCGTGAGCGATCCTTCGTTGAACGGAGGCAGGAAGCTGCGTCCCAGGGTGAAATACAGTCCAACCGCTGCTGCAAACAATGTTATGGTAGTGCCCATCACGATGCGCCTGTGCTCGAGCGCCCACACGAGCGCTTTCTCATAGTAGCCCCTTAACTTGACAGCTACGAGGGCCTCTTTGGGCAGTTGGTCGTTTTTGTTCTTCGTCAGCAGGTAGCTGCAAAGTACCGGCGTGAGCGTGAGGGCCGTGGCTGTTGAGGCGAAGAGTGCCACGATGAAAGCGATGCCCAAGGGCGCCAGCATCCGCCCTTCCATATCGGTGAGGAAGAACAGGGGCATGAAGCCGGCGATGATGATGAGCGTAGAGTTGAGGATCGGCATCCGTACTTCTTTTGATGCGTTGAAGACGACGTCTATGCCCCGCATCCGCTCAGCTTCGGGCTTCATACGGTTCTCGCGCAGGCGTTTGAAAACGTTCTCGACGTCCACGATCGCATCGTCCACCAGCGAGCCGATGGCGATGGCCAGCCCGCCGAGGCTCATCGTGTTGAGGGTCAGACCCATGTAGTTCAGTGTCAGGATAGATGCGACGACCGAGATGGGCAGCGTGACCAGGGAGATGAGCGTTGTGCGGACGTTCCCCAGGAAGAGGAAGAGGATGATGACAACAAAGATGCTCCCTTCAACCAGCGACTTGCGGACGTTGCCGATGGCTGCTTCGATGAACCGGCTCTGGCGGAAGATGTCTGTAGATACGCGCACGTCCGCCGGCAGGTTCTGCTGAAGGTCTTTCAATGTTGATTCCAGCTTGCCGGTCAGCTCCAGCGTATTGGTTGCCGGTTGCTTGGTCACGGTGAGCAGCACGGCGGACTTGCCGCGTTCCGAAGCGGCCCCCAGCTTGGGCGTTTTGGCCCCGATGCGCAGCTCGGCGATGTCTTCGAGCATGACGGGAGCGCCGGTGATGATCTTCACCACCGACTTGCCGATCTGCTCAACCTTATCGGTGGATAACATTCCGCGGACGATGTACTCGTTGCCGTATTCGTAAAGCGCCCCCCCGTTGGCGTTGAGGTTCATGTCGCGCACGGCGTTCATCACCTCGTCCAGCCTCACGCCGTAATGTTTCATCCGTTCCGGCGAAAGAAGGATCTGGTACTCCTTAATATCTCCGCCAAGTACGGCCACCTGCGCCACCCCTCCGGTAGACAGCAGCCGCGGACGGACGGTCCGGTCGGCAAGAGTGCGAAGGTCGATCATCGAAGTCGAGTCCGACGTCAGTCCGATGATAAGCATCTCGCCCAGAATGGACGACTGCGGGCCGAGCGTGGGTTTGCCTACATTCGACGGGAAGGAGCCGCTCACTGCGGACAGCTTCTCGGAAACGATCTGCCGGGCCAGATAAACGTCGGAGTCCCAATCGAACTCTACCCACACGACGGAGAATCCGGTGGTGGACGACGAGCGCACGCGCCGCACGCCCGTGGCGCCGTTGACGGCTGTCTCTATGGGGAATGTCACCAGCTGCTCCACTTCTTCGGCAGCCATGCCGCCGGCTTCGGTCATGACGACCACCGTGGGAGCGTTCAGGTCGGGGAACACGTCTACTTCGGTATGGACGGCCGTATAGGTCCCCCATAGCATCAGCAGCAGGGCGGCGGCCAATATGACCAACCGGTTGTTCAGGGAATAATGTATGATCTTGTTCAGCATAAGGCATTAATGTTCATGGTTATGTGATGGGATCGTACTGCTTGTCGATGCAAGTTTCACCTGGTAGGCGCCCCGCGTCACCACGCGGTCTCCCGAAGCGATGCCGCTGAGGATCTGCACCCGTTGCCCGTTGTCGGCTCCCAAGGTTACTTCCTGTTTCCGGTAACAATCGTCGTCCGTTTGCAGGTAGACGAAGTAAAGGCCCTGTTCTTCGGTCAGCGCGGTGTGCGGCAAGGAAATCGTGCGGCTCATCGGCGAAGACAGCAGGTAGATCTCAACAAAAGAGCCGGGCAACACATCGCCTTTATTGTCGAACTCAAACGTTACGGGCGTGTAATAGGAGTTGTCGCCCGACGATTTCCCGTAAGACAGGAGTTTTCCGCCCAACTCTTCCAGCGAATAGGCCGTGCTGCCGTAAGGCGTCTTAAAGTTTGCCGAGGCGATGGTCCGGAGATACCGGTAGTACTTCTCCGGTACCTCGGCGCGCAGAAACAGGCGGCGGCTCTGTGTGACGACTGCCACCGGCTGCCCCGCTTCCACGTAATCACCTTCCTTGACCAGGATGCTCTTCACAAATCCGGAGACAGGAGCGGCAACCGCCTGCCCCCCGCCGGAGCTGTTCTTTGCCGTGGCTTCGTAGACGATGCGCGCCTTTTGGTAATTCTCTTCGGCCTGGCTGAACTCTTTCTGCGAGACGATCCGGCTGGCGGCTAAAGGCTTCATGCGTTCGTATTCCTTCCGCGCCGCGTCGTAGATCACTTGCGCCCGTTGCACCGGATCGCCTTCCGCCATGTTCTTCGCCGACAGGGTAAGCAGGGTCGCGCCGCGGCTCACCTCCGTTCCTTCAACGATCCTGTTCCCCAGCGAAACAACCCCGGCGATGGTCGCCACGGCCGTAGCTTCGCCGCCTTGCGCGGCCAGCACCTGCCCGCCGGTCTTAATGACTTGGCGGAATGTGCCCGCTTCTACTGCTTCCGACTGTATGCCGGCTGCCTGCGCCTGCTCTTTAGAGAGAACGATCTCGTCGTCGCCGTCTTCTTTCTGCTCTTCATGCTCATCGTGCCGGTGTTCACCGGTTGTGTGGCTGCACCCCTCATGATCGTGTGCTTCTTCCTTATCCGTGTGGCTGCCGCATGAACCCAGCAGGAACATGCCCGTAACGCCTATACCTATAATATATAGAATCTTTTTCATTATAATTAAATTGTTGAATGAACGAATGACAATTGACAATAGACAATGAACAATTGGCAATGGATAATTGACAATGGACAATTGACAATGGACAATTGGCAATGATAAATAGTTAAATAATAAAAGGAAAATGATCAGTTGGCAATGGATAATGACCAATTGTTAATTGTCAATTGTCCATTGTCCATTGTCAATTAGAATGGGGGTGGTGCGCGAAGACCTGCGGCACCTGTGATAAATGTGCCGTGGAGGAGTTCCAGGTAGACATAGCCTCGATAAACCGTGCGTTCTTCGGGTTGAATGGCCAGCTGGAGGAGAGGTTTGAAGAATAGCGTTATACAGTAAATGAAAACAGGCTGCACCTTGTCCGATAACTGTGTGGGCGCCGACAATTCGAGCTGTGTTGCGCAAAGGCTTGTGCAACACGGATCGTCGTTGTGATGATGGCTGCAGGGGCTTTCCGTCTCCATATCATCTTTCATGCAAACGATCTCGTCGTTATGATGATGATGGGGTATGAGAGAAGCTCCCAGCATGATCATGCCGGTAGCCATCAGGAAATATACGATATATCGTTTGTATGCCATCATATTATATATTCAACGAGAGCAAAGATAGGCAAAATTCCGTAGAAACCACGACTCGAAACATTTTATTTACAATTTATTGTTGATAATTGACCATTTATTTCGGTAAATTGTCCGTTATTCATGGATAATTGACAATTATTGATGGTAAATTAACAATTGTTCACCAGTAAACCATGATTGTAAAAGGTCAATTACTAAGATGTTAACCCGCCACCAAACGGTGACGTAAAAACTGCTTTACAAAACGCCTTCCCACCGATTGTTTTCATAAAAACCGCTTTACAAAACGGTGCCACACCAAACGGTGACGTAAAAACTGCTTTACAAAACGGTGCCGCACCGATTGTTTTCATAAAAACAGCTTTACAAAATGTCTTCCCACCGATTGTTTTCATAAAAACAGCTTTACAAAACGTCTTCCCACCGTTTTTTGGCGGGTTAATCTGTTGATAAATTGGCGTCCCGAATTTTGCGCCGGCCATGTTGAATGTATCCGAAAGCTCCCGCCCTTTCGGTTTCAAGGAATACGATGGAATGATTGAAGGCATTGAAAACCGGATGGCCCGGCCGTTCTATCGGGCCAGCTCGATAACTTCCAGGTCTTTGAAGCCGCCTTTGTCGATGGCGAAGCGCACCAGCGTGCGCACGCTGTGGGAGCCGTACATTCCCGCCGCACCGGGGTTGATGTGCAGCATGTCCAGCGTCTTGTCGTATTTCACCTTTACGATATGCGAGTGCCCGCTGATGAACAGCTTGGGCGGGCGCGCCAGGAGGCTTCCGCGGATAGACGGATCGTAGTTGCCGGGATAGCCGCCGATATGCTTCATCCATATTTCGGCGCCGCCCACTGTGAAGCGGTTCACCTGCGGGAAGCGCAGGCGCATATCCTGTCCGTCGATGTTTCCGTATACCCCGCGCAGGGGGCGGAAGGCGGCCAGCTTGTCGGCTACTTCGATGGAACCGAAGTCACCGGCGTGCCATATCTCATCGCAGCCCTCAAAGTAGTGCAGATACTTTTCGTCCCAATAACCATGGGTATCCGACAACAATCCTATTTTTGCCATACGCTCTATTGCTTATTTAAACAAAGGTATTACATTTGAGCATAACTAAGCCTATGAAGAATGAAATACAATTATTTCAAACGGGACATCAGCTGGCTGTCTTTCAACTACCGCGTATTGCTTGAAGCTGCCGACCGGGAACTGCCCCTGTACGAAAGAATAAACTTTATCTCGATCTACTCGTCCAATCTCGAAGAATTTTACAAGGTTCGGGTGGCCGACCATAAGGCTATCGCTTCGGGCATCGTCAAGGATGATGATGAGAGCGTGGATGCTGCCGTCAGACTGCTGCAGGAGATCAGCAACGAGGTCAATCGCCAGCTCGAAGACCGCGTGCGCATCTACGAGCACGAGATATTGCCTGAGCTACAAAAGAATAACATCATCTTTTACCAGAGCCGGAACGTCGAGCCTTTCCACCGGCAGTTCGTCCGGGACTTTTTCAGGGAAGAAATATTTCCGTTCCTCCAACCGGTTCCTGTTTCCAAAGACAAGGTCGTTTCTTTCCTGCGCGACAACCGGTTGTACCTTGCCGTACGGGTTTTCAGGCGCGACGCTCCCGTAGACAGCCCCGACCACGTGCAGTATTTCGTCATGAAAACGCCCTACAGCAAGGTTCCGCGGTTCATTGAACTGCCCAAACACGAGGGCAACCACTACCTGATGTTCATCGAAGACATCATCAAATCCAATTTGGACATTATCTTCCCCGGCTACGTGGTTGATTGCAGCTACTGCATCAAAATTTCCCGCGACGCCGATATTCTTATCGACGACAACGACTCGCAGACCGACATCGTGGAGAAGATCAAGAAGAAAGTCAAGAAGCGTAAGATCGGCGCCGTGAGCCGGTTTGTTTACGACCGCCATATCCCCGGTGACTTCCTGGATTTCCTGGTGGATGCGTTCGGCATCAACCGCCACGAGCTTGTCCCGGGCGACAAACACCTCAACCTGGAAGATTTGCGCGCGCTGCCCAACCCCAACAAGGCGGCCGGGTGGAGCGAGAAGCCCGTACCGATGAAGCTCGCCTGCCTGGACAGCAAGGAATCCGTCTTCCGCTACGTGGCCCGGAAGGATCTGATGATCCATTACCCTTACCATTCGTTCGAGCACTTCATCCACTTCCTGTATGAAGCCGTCCACGACCCGATGACCAAAGAGATCATGGTCACCCAGTACCGCGTGGCGGAAAACTCCGTCGTGATCAATACGTTGGTGGCCGCCGCACGCAACGGCAAGGCCGTAACGGTGTTCGTCGAGCTGAAAGCCCGGTTCGACGAGGAGAATAATTTAGCCACGGCCGAGATGATGAAGGCTTCCGGCATCAACATCATTTATAGCATCCCGGGACTGAAAGTGCACGCAAAGGTGGCTCTGGTGCTCCGCCGGAACAATAAAGGAAAGCCCGCCCGCAGCTATGCTTACATCAGTACGGGCAACTTCAACGAGAAGACCGCCGGGATGTACGCCGACATCGGTCTGTTTACCGCCGACAGGGTGATCGTTGACGACCTGCACCGCCTCTTCCTTACGTTGCAGGGAAAGCCCGGCCCCGAATTTAAACGGTTGCTGGTGGCCCGCTTCAATCTTATCCCGCAACTCGAGAACCTGATCCGGAACGAGATCGTTCTGGCAGGCGAGGGAAAGGGCGGACGGATCATCTTAAAAATGAATGCTTTGCAAGATCCGGCCATGATCGACCGGCTTTATGATGCTTCGGAGCGAGGCGTGGAGATAGACCTTATCGTGAGGGGTATTTGCTGCCTTATTCCGGGGCAGCCTTACAGCAAGAATATCCGCGTGACCCGCATCGTGGACAGTTTCCTGGAACACGCACGCGTGTGGTGCTTCGGCAACGGAGGAAACCCGAAAGTCTTCCTTGGTTCACCCGACTGGATGAAACGGAACCTCTACCGCCGCATCGAGGCCGTCGTGCCCGTCCTCGATCCCGACCTGCGCCGGGAGATCACCGACCTGCTTGACATCCAACTCAGCGACAACCGGAAAGCCTGCTTCGTAGATGATAAGTTGAGAAATATATTCAAAAAGGATCCTTCCCGCCCCGCTGTCAGGGCGCAGTATACATTCTATGAATATCTCAGATCTCTAAGGCTTTGAGGTTCCTCCTTCCTGGGGGCTTAACGATTTGGAGGCTTAAAAGAAATAGTTCTGTAATATACATGCAACTCCCATGCAATAAAAAGGTCATTTCTTTGTAGACAATAACATATATCGCATGGATACACTTTATTTCATCATTCTGATCATCTTGTTCGGCCTTGCCGTATTCGACATTATGGTAGGCGTAAGCAACGACGCATGTAATTTCCTCAATTCCGCAATAGGCGCAAAGGCCGCCTCGTTCAAGTTAGTCATGGTTGTGGCTGCCGCCGGCATATTTGTCGGCGCCGCATTCTCCAACGGCATGATGGACATCGCCCGCCATGGCATCTACCAGCCCCAACATTTTTACTTCGCCGAGATCATGTGCATCGTTCTTGCCGTGATGATAACCGACGTTGTCTTGCTGGATGCTTTCAACTCCATGGGGATGCCGACCTCTACAACCGTATCCATGGTGTTTGAACTGCTCGGCGGCACGTTCGCCCTTGCCATGATCAAGGTCTTCGCCGACGGCGGCCTGCAAATGGGAGACCTGATCAACACGGACAAAGCGCTCTCCGTCGTCATGGCCATATTCATCTCCGTCGCCATAGCCTTTTTCTTTGGCGTGCTGATACAGTACCTGGCCCGCATCATCTTCACCTTCGGTTACAAGAAGAAGATGAAGTACGCCGTCGGGTTGTTCGGCGGATTCGCTGCCACGGCTATCTTCTACTTTATGGTCATCAAGGGATTGAAGGACAGTTCGTTCATGACGGCGGAAAATAAGCTGTGGATAGACGGGCACACCGGTATGCTCGTGGGATACTGCTTCCTTTTCTTCACCCTCCTGATGCAGACGCTGCATTGGCTGAAGGTGAATGTTTTTAAGGTCATCGTGCTGCTGGGTACATTTGCGTTGGCGCTTGCCTTTGCCGGCAACGACCTGGTCAACTTCATCGGGGTGCCTTTGGCCGGCTATTCGGCATACACCGATTTTATCTCGCAAGGCCCCGCGGCCACTCCCGACAACTTCCTGATGACTTCGCTTCTCGGCTCGGCAAAGACTCCCTGGTATTTCCTTGCCGGCGCGGGCTTGGTCATGGTGTACGCGCTGTTCACTTCCAAGAAGGCGCAGCATGTTATCAAGACCTCGGTAGACCTTTCCCGCCAGGAAGAAGGGGAAGAAAGTTTCGGCAGCACGCCCATCGCCCGTAAAGTGGTCCGCATGAGCCTGAGCATTGCTCACAGCATGGACAGCTGGGTTCCGGAAAAGGCCAAGCAGTGGATCAACAGCCGTTTCTGCAAAGATGAAGCCATTATAGCCGACGGCGGCGCTTTCGACCTTGTCCGCGCTGCTGTGAACCTGGTGGTTGCCAGCTTGCTCATCGCCCTGGGTACTTCGCTGAAACTTCCCCTCTCCACCACATACGTCACATTCATGGTGGCCATGGGTAGCTCGCTTGCCGACCGTGCCTGGGGGCGCGACTCGGCGGTGTTCCGCATCACGGGCGTGCTTTCCGTTGTCGGCGGCTGGTTCCTCACCGCGGGGATCGCCTTTACCATCAGCTTCTTTGTGGCATTGCTTATCTATTATGGCGGAACCGTCGCGACGATTGTCCTTATTCTGCTGGCTGTTCTTACGCTGCTCCGCAGCCATGTTTTGTTCAGCAAGAAGAAAACAGCCGAGCAACACAGCGAAACGGTAAAACTGCTGCTGCAAAGTAAGACCGGCGAAGAAGCATTGCAACGCTTACAGGTGTATACGTGCGAAGAACGGGTTAAGCTCCTCCAATTTGCGGAAGAGAACTTCAACCGTATCGTGACGTCTTTCTTCGACGAAAACCTGCGGGGACTGCGCAAGGCCACCGGAGCGATCAAGTTCGAAAAACAGCTGGTGAAACAGATGCGCCGCATCGGAGCAAGCGCTATTTCGCGGTTAGACAGTAATATGTTGATCGAGAAGGGACTGTATTACTATCAGGGAAATGACTTTGCCCTCGAGCTGGTATACAGCATGGACCGGATGTGCGAGCCTGTCCTTGAGCATACCGACAACAACTTCAATCCGCTGGACAGCACCCAAAAGGAAGAGCTTAACCGGATCTCCCAACAGATCTTTCAATTTATCCACTCCTGCCGCGAGAAGACGGAAAAGAACGACTACGAAGGATTGGACCAGGAGATCAAGGCGTCCAACGTGATCAACAACCAGCTGTCCGTTCTGAAACGCGAAGAGTTGAAGCGCATACAAAACCAATCCGGAAGCATCAAGGTGAGTATGGTCTACCTGACTATGTTGCAAGAAGCCCAGAACGTCGTGATGTACATCATCAACATTATGAAGGTAAGCAGGAAGTTCCAAGCCAACCACACAAACAATTGACAATGAACAACCGGCAATGGACAATGAACAAATGGATGATTGACAATGGATGATTGACAACTTATCATCATTTCCAAACCTTGGGGAAGCACCATCGCCCGCTTGCAACACCATTTTGCAAACGATTTGATGGTGCTTTTTTGTTTTTCCCCTTCTTTGATCCGGCTGTGATGAGGCTTCCGGGCTTTCTGTACGTAAAATCTGGTACCGGATAGAAAATATTGGTATAAAGCTGTTCTTCAACATAATGTTTGTTTTTCCTGTCCTGCTACCGGAATTTCCCAACTTTCCGGAGCTTCCCCCTTTAAATTTGTATCATCAAAACACCTAATTATGCTATGATAATGAAACCGGTAAGCGCAACTGCATCTAATACCAGGGAGACAGCCGACCAAACCAGCCAGTTGCTGAATGAATTTCAGGCAGGCGACACCAACGCTTTTTCCCATTTGTACGATTTGTATATCAACATATTGTATAATTACGGCCATAGACTGACTACGGACAGTGAGATGCTCAAAGATTGCATCCACGATGTTTTTGTGAAGATATACACAAGAAGAAGCGATTTGAATATGATCGAGAATTTTAAATCCTACATATTTATCTCATTAAAAAATAAGATATGCGATGAAATACGTAAGCGGGTATACATGTCGAGCACTGCTGTTGAGGATGTAGATCCTATAGCCACGGATGATGTGGAAAGAAAGTACCTTCAAATGGAGCAGGAACAGGTAGAAAGCCATGCCGTCAGCTATATGATGAAACAACTTTCGCCGCGCCAACGTGAAGCGCTTACATTATATTATATAGAAGAAAGGAAATACGAAGATATTTGCGAGATCATGAGCATGAATTATCAATCCGTACGTAATCTGATGCACCGCGGATTGACTAAACTTCGCACATTACAGGTTAAACAGGTATTATATTGAGTACACGACTTTAAAACGCACGTCTTTTTGATAAAAGGTATCAAATTAACGTGAACTCTAAGATTAATTATAAGGTAGAAGATTTTTTAAGGGACGATGAATTTATTTGTTATGCTTTGAATATTCCTTCGGAGGCTTACCTGAAATGGGAAAGCCTCTTGAGGGAGTGTTCTGCGTTGACAAATAAAACAGAAAAGGCGAAAGCTATCCTGACCGGAGAGGATATGGTTTATACCATTGAACCGGAAGAAAGCAATGAGCTGAAGAAAAGTATTTTTGCAAGTTTATCCATTGAATGTTGAATACCATTCGTACATCCGGCGCACCCCTTCGTTAATCTCAATCCGGTGACGCCATCCCAACGCATTTAGTTTAGACGGGTCGGTCAGCTTACGCAGCGTGCCGTCCGGTTTGTTGCTGTTAAAGCAGATGTTTCCTTTATAATTGACTGTGCGGGCAATAAGATCGGCCAACGCTTTGATGCTGATCTCCTTTCCGGTTCCGATGTTGATGTGGCAATTGCGGATCTCTTTGTTTGTTCCTTTCAGTTGGGCAAAATCGACATGCTCCATGATGAACACGCAAGCATCGGCCATCTCTTCGCTCCAAAGAAATTCGCGTAGCGGCTTGCCGGTTCCCCACAGTTCAACGCCCTGGCTTGTTATTCCATAGTTAGACAGGATGCGCTGTATTTCTTCTTTGGAAGAGCTGCCGGTGATCCCTTCCACAGGACGCTTGTCCAAATCGGCTTTTACCGTTTTCCAATCCTCTTCCTGCAAACACTTCGCCAAGTGGATCTTACGGAGCATGGCCGGCAATACGTGGCTGCGTTCCAGGTCGAAGTTGTCGTTGGGGCCATAGAGGTTGGTCGGCATGACGGCGATGTAGTTTGTGCCGTATTGCAGGTTGAAGCTCTCGCACATTTTAAGGCCTGCAATTTTAGCTATGGCATAAGGTTCGTTGGTGTATTCCAGAGGAGCGGCCAGAAGTTCGTCTTCACGGATCGGCTGCTTCGCGTCACGGGGATAGATGCACGTGCTTCCCAGGAACAGGAGCTTTTTCACGTGATGGCGGAAACTTTCGCCGATGACGTTTTGCTGAAGCTGAAGATTATTGTAGATAAAATCGGCGCGATAGGTGTTGTTTGCCATGATGCCTCCAACATGGGCCGCCGCGAAGAAAACATATTCGGGTTGTTCTTCGTCGAAGAACCGGCGGACGGCCGCGGCATCCATCAAGTCCAGCTCACTGCGGGTCTTGCCGGTCAGCCGGGTGTATCCTTTGCCTTGCAGGTTTTTCAGGATGGCGGAGCCTACGAGTCCGCGGTGCCCTGCTACGTATATTTTGGCGTCTTTATTCATGTTTGATTAGTTATGTTTCAGCAGCATCATTCTTTTAACTTTAGCCAGGTCGTGCCGGACCATGATCCGGACAAGTTCGTTGAAGCCCGTCTTCCTGGGATCCCAACCCAATAATGTTTTAGCTTTTGCCGGGTCGCCCAACAATTGTTCAACTTCTGTCGGGCGGAAGTATTTCGGGTCTACTTCAACCAGCGTCTTGCCGCTTTCGGTGTCAATACCCTTTTCGTCGATTCCTTCGCCTTCCCAACGCAAGCTGATGCCTGCTTCAAGGAAAGCAAGGGTGCAAAATTCCCGAACGGAGTGGTATTCGCCCGTAGCGATAACAAAATCCTCCGGAGTATCGTGTTGCAGCATCAGCCACATGCACTCTACATAATCTTTGGCATATCCCCAGTCGCGCATCGCATTCAGGTTTCCGAGATAGAGTTTGTTTTGTTCGCCTAAGCGGATGCGGGCGGCGGCCAACGTGATCTTGCGGGTAACAAAGGTCTCCCCGCGGCGTTCGCTTTCGTGGTTGAACAGGATACCGTTCACGGCAAACATGCCGTAGCTTTCCCGGTAGTTCTTGGTGATCCAGAACCCGTATTGCTTGGCCACGCCGTAAGGCGAGCAGGGGTAGAAGGGGGTGGTCTCTTTTTGGGGCGTTTCCTGAACTTTTCCGTAAAGCTCGGATGTGGACGCCTGGTAAATACGCACCTTCTTCTCCATTCCCAGGATACGGACGGCTTCCAGGATACGGAGCGGCCCGATGGCATCTGTCTCGGCCGTGTATTCGGGGACTTCAAAACTTACCTTTACATGGCTCTGGGCTGCCAGGTTGTAGATCTCATCCGGCTGAACCTGCTGGATGATACGAACCAGCGAACTGCTATCGGTCAAATCGCCATAGTGCAGGTTGATGGTCCGTGCCTGTTTCATATCGCGCACCCACTCGTCAAAGTATAAATGTTCAATACGTCCGGTGTTGAATGAGGAAGAGCGACGCAGGATACCGTGTACCCCGTAACCTTTTTGCAAAAGAAACTCGGCCAGGAACGAACCGTCTTGTCCGGTGATACCTGTAATTAGGGCTGTCTTCATGATCGGTTTATATTTTTGATGCTTGAAACGATTCTTTTTCGGTGATCTTGTCTACAACTAAGGCAATGGCGCCGTCGCCTGTCACGTTGCACGCCGTGCCGAAGCTGTCCATCGCTATATATAAGGCGATCATCAATGCCTGCGCCGATTCGTCAAAGCCCAACACGGATTGGAGTATGCCGAGCGATGCCATGATTGCGCCTCCCGGAACGCCGGGGGCGGCTACCATCGCAATTCCCAACAGGCATATAAAGCCGGCGAACAGCGAAAAATCGTACGACATTCCCTGCATGATCATCAAGGCCAACGCGCAAGCCGTTATTTTCAATGTGCTGCCCGATAGATGAATGGTAGCGCAAAGCGGTATGATAAATCCGGCGATCTGGGGGGAGACGTTATTCTTGATCGTTTGTTCCAGCGTTACGGGAATTGTCGCCGCTGATGATTGCGTACCCAAAGCCGTAAGGTACGCCGGCAGCATCCGTAGCAACAGTTTTATCGGATTGCGCCGCGTGATCATTCCGGCTATGGAGAATTGCATGAGCAACACAAACAGGTGTACGCCGAAGATAACACCTATGATCTTTATGAAAACCAGCAGGATGGAATAGACTTCCCCGGAATGGGACATCCCCATGAATATACCGAAAATATAAACGGGCAGCAAGGGGATGATCACTTTCTCAATGACACGGACAATGATGTCCTGGAAGTCACGGGCGGCATCTTTGAGGAAAGCGCGGTTGAGGTTGGCCAATCCCAGGCCAAGCGTGAAAGCAAGCACCAATGCCGTCATGACATTCATCAACGGAGGGATAGCCACATTAAAATAAGGAAGCAAGCCTTCCGGGTTGGCGGCTTTGTCCAACGAAGCTCCCTGTTCAATCATGGATGGAAACAGGATGGCGCCTGTGAAATAAGAAATAAATCCGGATAGCAGAGTGGAGCCATAGGCAATCAATACCGTGATGAGCAACAACTTCCCGGCTTTATTGCCGATGTCGGCAATGGCGATAGTGACCAGCCCTGTGATGATCAAGGGAATGGAGAAACCTAAAAATTCACCGAACAAGGCATTGAATGTCACGAATATCCGTATAACAGGTGCGGGCAGGAAATTACCCAATAGAACTCCTGCCAAAATAGCGATAGCGATACGCGATAATAAACCCAAACGAATTTTCTTCATAATATTATGTACAAGTAGTTTGCAAAACTGTGCGGGCTAAGCCTCGCTGCGGGGCACTGCCGGTACCGCCGCACGCGGCAATACGCCGGACAATACGATAAAGCCAAGTGTTCCCGCCAGGAGCGACCCGCCCAGTATTCCGGCTTTTGCCTGATTCAACAGCACGGGATCGGTTTCACCGAACGACAGGTTGGCGATAAACAGCGATACCGTGAACCCGATGCCGCCCAAGAGCGATACTCCGGCAAGATTCTTCCAGCTCATACCCGCAGGCATGGGCACGAGCTTGGTTTTTATCGCCATCCAGGTGAAGCTGAAGGTACCGATGAACTTACCGAATACCAATCCCAACGCCACCCCGGCGGCTACATCCCCGAACAGTTCGCCGCTACAGCCACCCAGTGTTAGACCCGCGTTGGCAAAAGCGAAAAGCGGCAGGACGATAAAACTTACGGTGTTGTGCAGGTTATCTTCCAGCGATTGCAGGATGCTGATCACGCGGCCGGATGCCGATTCGACGCGCTTTAGCTTGGCGATCTGCCGGTTCGTCAGTACAATACTTGCCGGCTCTTCCGGCTGCATCGCAGGAAAAGTTCTGATGATGCGGCGGATGCGCTCTATATATTTACCCACACCCAAGCGCGGGTGGGCAGGAATCACAAACGCAAGTATCACTCCGGCTATTGTGCTGTGTATGCCCGATTGCAGGAACAGGTACCAGGCTATCAACCCGCCGGCAATAAACAAGGATTTGCGGGCCGTAGCAGGGAATGCCCCCAACACATACAGAACGGCAAAGACCAAAGCCGCCCCCAGCAAATAAGAAACGGAAACATGCGAACTGTAGAAAACCGCGATCACAAGGATGCCGCCAATATCATCAACCACGGCAAAGGCTGTCAGGAAGATCTTCAAACACAACGGTACGCGCCGGCCAAGCAGGCTGAGCACGCCAAGCGAAAACGCAATGTCCGTTGCCATGGGAATAGCCAGGCCATGCCCGCCCGGAGAATCCGGAGGACAAACCAGCGCATAGATAATAACAGGAACAAGCATCCCGCCGCAAGCTGCAATAAAGGGCAAGCAGGCTTTCCGGAAAGACGAAAATTCGCCCACCAGCAGTTCGCGTTTGATCTCCAATCCTACCGCCAGAAAAAAGACGGCCATAAATCCGTCGTTGATCAGCTGCAATACAGTCATGGTGTGGCCACCGTGCGAAAACAAATTGAAGTTCCCGATTTGGAGACATACTTCCGTCGCAAGAAACCCGTGATAGCAAGGAGCCAGGGGCGAGTTCGCCAAAATAGCGGCGGCAACGGCAGTTACAAACAAAAGAACACTTGCGGAAATATGCTTGAAAGGTAAATACCATCTTCGTAAAAAAGCCATATATAAATAGTTAAGGTTAGTAAGTTAATCCAATTTCAGTACGGCAAGGAAAGCCTTTTGGGGAACCTCCACATTCCCGATCTGTTTCATTCGTTTCTTTCCTTTCTTCTGCTTTTCAAGCAGCTTACGCTTACGGCTGATGTCACCGCCGTAACATTTGGCTGTAACATCCTTGCGCACCGCCTTTACCGTTTCGCGCGCTATGATTTTCGAGCCGATGGCCGCCTGGATGGCAATATCAAACTGTTGGCGCGGAATAAGTTCTTTCAGCTTTTCGCACATCCGGCGCCCGAAATCCTGGGCATTGTCGAAATGCGTCAATGTAGACAGCGCGTCCACAGGTTCTCCGTTCAGCAGAATATCGAGCTTCACCAACTTTGACGGCCGGAAACCATCCATGTGGTAATCAAAAGAAGCATACCCTTTCGAGATACTCTTCAGCTTATCATAAAAGTCAATCACGATCTCCCCCAAAGGCAGGTTATAATAAATCTCCACGCGGTTGCCCGATATATATTCCTGCTTCAGCAGCTCGCCGCGCTTACCCAGACAGAGTGTCATGATCGGGCCGATATAATCGGTCGTCGTGATGACCGACGCCTTTATGTAAGGTTCTTCAATATGATCGATCAATGTCTGGTCGGGCATACCGCCGGGGTTATGCACTTCGGTCATCACCCCTTGTTTGTCGTATACCTGATAGGATACATTCGGCACGGTTGCAATTACGTTCATGTCAAACTCCCTGTCCAAGCGTTCCTGGACGATCTCCATATGAAGCAATCCCAGGAAACCGCAGCGGAAACCGAAGCCCAAAGCCAGCGACGATTCCGGTTGGAAAGTCAGCGACGCGTCATTCAGTTGCAACTTCTCCAGCGACGAACGCAGGTTCTCGTAGTCTTCCGCCTCAATCGGGTAGATACCGGCAAACACCATCGGCTTCACTTCCTCAAACCCGGAGATGGCTTCCGTAGCCGGACGGGCCACATGCGTAATCGTATCCCCCACCTTCACCTCGCGTGAAGTTTTGATTCCCGATATGATATAGCCCACATCCCCTGTGCGGAGTTCTTTGCGGGGCACCATTTGCATTTTCAGCACCCCGATCTCATCGGCGGCATATTCCTTGCCGGTATTGATGAACTTCACCTTGTCGCCCGGGCGGATCACGCCGTTGGTTATCTTGAAATAAGCAATGATGCCGCGGAAAGAGTTGAATACCGAGTCAAAGATCAACGCTTGCAAAGGTGCTTCTTCGTCTCCCTTCGGATGCGGTATCCGCTCGATAACGCCGGCCAGGATCTCTTCCACACCCATTCCCGTTTTGCCCGAAGCGCGGATGATCTCCCCGCGCTTACAGCCCAGCAGTTCGACAATCTCGTCTTCCACCTCTTCGGGCATGGCATTGATCATATCGCATTTGTTGATGATGGGAATGATTTCCAGGTCGTGGCCGATCGCCATATATAAATTGGATATGGTTTGCGCCTGTACCCCCTGCGAAGCATCCACAATCAGCAGGGCGCCTTCACACGCGGCAATGGAGCGCGACACCTCATAAGAAAAGTCTACATGCCCCGGGGTATCAATCAAGTTCAATATATACTTCTGGTCCTTATACGTATACTCCATCTGTATGGCGTGGCTTTTGATCGTGATCCCCCTTTCCTTTTCAAGCTCCATATCGTCAAGCATCTGCCCGCCCGTTATCTGAATCGTTTTCGTAAATTCCAGCAAGCGGTCGGCCAGCGTTGATTTGCCATGGTCTATATGGGCGATAATGCAAAAGTTGCGTATATTCTTCATTCAAGTCAAATTCATGTTCAGGAGGGCAAATATACGTAGAATGCCCGAGGAAAAAAAGAAACCGGACAGCCTCAGCAGGCCGTCCGGTTCATTTATTGGGTTTATGGTTTTCTGTTTTTCAATCAGAAAATATACTTAGCTCCGATTTGCGCTCTCCAACGAGAATTGTAATCACTGATTGTGTTAGGCTCTGCACCGCCTTTAAAATTAAAAGCTGGGGTTCTATTGGTTACAGATGCAACTTCAAGAACGTTATAGTTCCAGCTTACATTATTATACAGCCCCCAGCCGCGGTTCAATAAATTGCCTATATTCAAGACATCGAAAGATAATTGTACCGTATTCTTTTTCCCTTTAATAAAGAAATAGAAATCTTGTGCAAGATGGAAATCAAAATGATTCTCAAATGCAGCAATCATTGCATTGCGGCGAATGTAATCTCCTTTTCTTTTGGCTATATCGGGACGGTCATTGATCCATTTACCGAAATCTTCACGTTGTTTGTCGGCAGTGATAGTATTGCTGCCGGCTGTATAAGCTGTAAAATTCATGGTTTTCAGCTCTTCATCGGTCGGGATATACAGCACATCATTTGCATAACCATCACCATTAATATCCTTGTTGTAAACTAAGTTATAATGATCGCCCGATTGCCCTGTATAAGTCAGGTTTACATGAGTGGCAAAATACTTTGTATACGATTTACTGTAACCAATGGATGCAATTACGCGATGGGGTAGGTCATAGGTTGATGATTCCAATGTAGGGTTATTGCCGTCAACGGCAAAGTTCTTACCCCAATTGGAAGAAGCCTGGGAAGAATTACCGTCATTCAATGATTTGGAACGGGTAAATGTATAGGCTGCCATTACGTCCAGACCAAAATCAAACGTCTTTTCCAATTTAGTCGTCAAGCTCGCCGTAAAACCTTTATTTGTATTTGAAAGATAATAAACGCCGTAATACCCTTTGTCCATATTTGTATAGAACGGGCGTTTATCGTTTCCGTTATTTAATGTTTCGCTGTTCTGGTTTTCATATTGAATGTTCCGGTAATAAACATTATTCAGGGTCTTTGAATATAATCCTTCGACGGTCGCTTTAATATCATAAGGAAGTCTGTACTCAAACGCCAGGTTGGCACGAAGAACCTGAGGCATTTTAAAGTCATCGGTCATAACACAAATTGTAGATGTTTGCGCCGAAGCACCCGTTGAAGCCGGATCATATTGTTTATCCGGATTAATATTAAACGTGAAGCCATTGGGCACTTTAGATCCGGTTAAGTTATATTGCACCATTTCAACACCTGTATTTGAAAAGCTGTTTGAGATCCAAACAAAGGGTACACGTCCGGTAAATACACCTACACCACCACGGAGTAGTGCCTTCTTTTCTTTATCCAAATTCCAGCGGAAACCGGCACGGGGTGCAAATAAGGGTAAAGATTTGGGCATTTGCTCTGTGCTAACACCATATTTCTTAGCAATATCAGAGCTATTGAACGTTTCATTTGAAGACGGTTTATCAAAATAGACCGGCATATCAACACGCAAACCATAGGTGAGCTTGAAGTTGCCGGCAACCTGCCATTCATCCTGGGCATAAATACCGGCTTGAGCCGCCCCAAACTTTGGCATCCATAACCTGTTGCCGGTAATTTCCGGTTTGGCATAAGAATATTGATATTGGTAGGGTTTTGCTTCTGTTGCCGTACCAATGCTCAGGAAATCACCCAATGAGTCATAGCTATAATAGCCGGTGGCATTGGTTATGTACATATTGCCCATGTTGTATATTTCATTATGGGTACCGAAGGTTATGTTGTGTGTTCCATAGTTTAGCGTAACATTGTCTGTAATGGTAAAAATATCCTGGTCTAATTTGTTCGCGCCGGAATAATTTTCCGTCCCAAGGGTTATCGAAGCGTTAGTCCTGGATCCATCATCAACAGAAGAAAGGCCGTTAATGATGATGTATGGCATACGCAAGCCATCCGTCGCACGTTCGTCGCGCACCAAAGTCCAACCTGCACGGAACTCATTATAAATTGTATTTGAGAAACGGGAATGGAGTTCGGTAACAAACGAATGTGTTTTATTATTCATCCAATATCCATTGTCCGAAAATCTCAACGCGTACGTAGAGTTGCCATAAGACAGCTTTTGGGCATCCAAATAATTATAGCGCAACGTAAACTTATGCTTGTCGTTTATATTCCAGTCCATGCGGGCCATTAATTTATACGATTCGGTAGGTATGCTGCGGGAACCGAAGCTGCCGCCGTTATACTTCCCGCCTGTGAGTTCTTTTATTTTGTTTTGAACGTTCTCAGCATCTGTTTTACTGATTTGGGAGCCGTCGCCGATCGTGTAGGAGCTTGGATAACTTTTCTCGGCCCGTTCAAAATTCACGAAATAGAACAGCTTATTTTTAAGGATAGGGCCGCCAACGGAAATACCATAGGTTTTGTCTGTTTGCTCTGTCAGTTTTTTACGGCCGTCAACAAACTTCCCGGCGGTTGTGCCTGCAAAGTTCTCGTCGTTATAATATCCATATACTGTTGCATAGAAATTATTGGTTCCGGATTTGGTGATCGCATTGATTCCGCCTCCGGTAAAACCGCTTTGACGAACGTCAAAAGGAGCAATGACTACCTGCAATTCTTCAATAGCATCCAAAGAGACCGGATTCGCTCCGGCCTGCCCGCCGTTTGTGCCGCTGCTGGCCAAACCAAACACGTCATTGTTCACCGTACCGTCAATCTGAAAACTGTTGTAGCGGCCATTTGCCCCACCGATAGAAAAACCGTTGCCATTATTGCTCTGGTTTGCCTGGGGGATCATTTTAGCAATATCAAAAACCGAACGGGAAATAGAAGGCGTATTGGCCAATACTTTTGCATTAAAGTTTTCCGCCGCACCGGTGCGCTGTGACATAAAACGACTGCCTTTATCACCAATAACAACGACTTCTCCCAACAATTCGGCAGCTTCGCTCAACTTAACATCCAATTCATAAACTTCCCCTAATTGCAAAAAAACACTCGTATAGGCAGCTGTCTGGTATCCTATATAGGATATTTCTACCTTATAAGGGCCTCCCGTACGCATTCCCTGCAAACTAAAGCGGCCATCCACATTGGTGGTCGCGCCGTAACGGCTTCCGGAAGGCTCATGTACGGCCTGAACGGTGGCTCCGATAATGGTTTCATTCGTCGTATCGGTCACCCGACCGCTCATACTTGCCGTGGTCACCTGGGCATTAACAGTCGTAGCCAGCATGAAGGGGGCTACTATAAACAAAAGTCTCATTCGTTTAAACATAAGAAATTTGATTTTTAAATTAGTACTAAGTCTCTGTTTTTAACTTGTACAAATATAGTTGATAAAGTTTATAGCCATATTACAAAATAGAATCATTTTGGTAACATGCTCCTGAGTGCCTTTGGTGAGATTTCGGAAAACTCCGAAGCCCCGTCCGGTTTCCGGAGATCGTTTCGGAAAACTCCGAAGCCCCGTCCGGCGGCCGGAAGACGCTTTGTCAAACTGCAATGCCCCGTCCGGCGAGCGGAAACGGCTTTGTCAAACTGCAATGCCATTTCCGGCGGCCGGAAAACGCTTTGTCAAACTGCAATGTCATTTCCGGCGGCCGGAAAACGCATTGTCAAACTGCAATGTCATTTCCGGTGGCCGGAAAACGCTTTGTCAAACTTACAATGCCATTTCCGGCGGCCGGAAGACGCTTTGTCAAACTGCAATGCCTCACAGAAGTCTCAGGATGGCCCTTCGGGAAAAAGAAAAGTCCCGGCGAATCACTTCGACGGGACTTTAGAATTACTTAAGTGGCTACGTAATAAAATTATGACTAATGAATTAAATTCCGATGCGGCAAAGGTAACGGGTATGCAGGGTGTGCACAATCCCTTCTTTTGGGTATTTTTTCAGACCCCCTCTCCCCATTAATAATGAGGTACGGAAACCTCACCGGCTATGTTCAGGGCCATCCGCCGCCGGACTTCATCGCTGCTTAGCCCTTGTCCCAACAGGAACATCAGTTTGGTGACGGCGGCTTCCAACGTGCTGTCGTATCCGCTGGTCACTCCGGCTTGCAGCAGCTGAAGCCCTGTTTCGTAGCGTTCCATTTCGACGCTTCCCGAAGCGCATTGGGTGATGTTTACGATGATGATCCCCCTGTCTGTGGCCTCTTTCAGCAGGTTGACGAACCATGCTTTCCGGGGCGCGTTTCCCGAGCCGAAGGTTTTGAGGACGACGGCTTTCAGGCCGGGCACGCGGAGCACCGAGGTGATGATTTCCTGCTGTATGCCCGGAAACAGGGTTAATATCACCACATTGGTGTCGAACAGGTAGTGTGGTTTTAAGGATCTGTACGGTGACCGGTCGGGTTGGCGGATCAGCGCCGGCTCGTATTTAATGTGTATGCCGGCGTGCGCAAGCGGCGGATAATTGAACGACCGGAAGGCGTTGAAGTTCTCGGCGTTGATCTTGCATGTTCTGTTGCCGCGCATGAGGCTGTTCTGGAAGAAGATGCAGACTTCGGGAACCATCGGCGCTCCGTCACTGTTTTTACCGGCGGCTATTTCAATGGCCGTGATCAGGTTTTCCTTCCCGTCGGTCCGCAGCGTTCCGATGGGCAGCTGCGAGCCGGTCAGGATGACGGGCTTGTTGAGGTTTTCGAGCATGAAACTGAGCGCCGATGCGGTGTAGGACATGGTGTCCGTTCCGTGCAGGATGACGAAGCCGTCGAAGTGGTCGTAGTTGTAATAAATGATCTTCACCAACTTCACCCAGGAGGCCGGATCCATATCCGACGAGTCGATGGGCGGGTCGAACGGGTAGGACAGTATGCGGTAGTTGAAGCGCTTCAGCTCGGGTACGTGTTCGAGCAGATGGTCGAAGTTGAAGTTTTCCAACGCTCCTGTTTCGGGGTTTTCGATCATCCCGATCGTACCGCCGGTGTAGATGATCAATACGGATGGGGCATTTTTAACCATGTGCAGAGACTCTTTAGTTAGACTGAAGCAAAGATAGCATAAACCGTCTAATTGCGAATTCCGTCGATGAGTTTCCGGATGGCCTTTTCCGGCTCCTTTTCTTCGTCCAGCAGCGTCACGAACCGGCTGCCGATGATGGCTCCCGAAGCATGTTTGCACGCGGCGTCGAAGGTGGCTTTATTGCTTATGCCGAAGCCCACCATGAGCGGGTTTTTGAGTTTCATGTCTTCTATCCGCCGGAAGTAATCCTGCTTCTGCGTGTCGAAATCCTTTTGCGCTCCGGTGGTTGCGGCAGACGAGACCATGTAGATGAAGCCGCCGGTGTTCCGGTCTATTTCCCGCACGCGGTCGTCGCTGGTTTCCGGCGTTATCAGCATGATGATCTTCACGTCGTGCTGTTCGGCTACCGGCCGGTATTCTTCCTGGTAATCCTTGAACGGCAGGTCGGGAATGATCACTCCGTCGATGCCGCAAGCGGCGCACTGCCGGCAGAAGCGTTCAAACCCGTACTTCATGATCGGGTTCAGGTATCCCATCAGGACGAGCGGGATGCGGACGTCCCGGCGGATATGTTGCAATTGTTCGAAAAGCAGTTTGAGCGACATGCCGTTGTGCAGCGCCTGCGTGGCGGCTTGTTGAATGACAATTCCGTCGGCCATCGGGTCGCTGAACGGGATGCCGATTTCAACCATGCTGACGCCGTTCTTTTCCAGCGCCTTGATCACGTCTGCCGTTCCGTCCAATGTGGGGGTTCCTGCGCAGAAGTAGATCGACAGTATATTCCTTCTGTTACTGCTCAGTAGTTGATTTATTCTGTTCATGTGCTCTGATTTGTTTGATAAACCTGGCGATCTTCTTGACGTCTTTCAGCCCGGGCCTGATTTCAAACCGGCTGTTGAGATCGTATCCGAACAATTGAGGATGGTCGAACAGCTTCAGTGCTTCCACGCTGTCCGGCCCGATGCCGCCGCCCAGGAAAAAAGGAGTCTTCCCGTTGTAGCTCTGTAAGATATTCCAGTCGAAGGGCTTGCCGGATCCTCCGTATGTTTCGCATTTGGTGTCGAACAGGAAATAATCGCATGACCCTTCATACTCTTTGGTTTTTTCCAGGTCTTTTTCCGTGGCAACCGGAAAACTTTTGATTACTCCCTGACCGGAAATGCGCATCGCCAGGCAAACATCCGGCGATTCGTCGCCGTGCAATTGTACGTGATCCAGCAAGAACTGATTCGAAATGATCTTCATGTTCATTAGCGATTCGTTGACAAATACGCCCACCCGTCCTGTATCTCGTGGAAGATAATCGGGCGTCTCATAAATACATCGAGGTGATCTGCGGTAGAATATCAACCCGATAAAGTCTACGTCGAGTTGTTCAATGTTGTAGATATTCTCTCCGTCCCTCAGTCCGCATACTTTGATTCGTTTCATAATAAAGAATTATTTAAGCTGTGAATGAATGTGCTCAATGTTTCTCCCGGGTTTGCTGTTTTCATCCATGTTTCCCCAATCAGGAATCCACGGAAGCCGTGATGGCGGAGCTGCCTGACGGTGTCGGGGCTGTCTATTCCGCTTTCCGAAACAAGCAGCACGTTTGCGGGCAGCAGTTCGGCCAGGCGGAACGAATTGTCCACCGTTGTATAAAAGCTACCCAGGTTACGGTTGTTTACTCCTGCCATGTCTGTTTCCGGAGTGATATAGGCCAATTCGGATTCGCTGTGTATTTCCAGCAATACTTCCAGCCCGATCCGGTGCGCTTTTTCTGTCAGCTCTTCGCATTTCTCTTTTTCCAGAACGGCGGCAATCAGCAGCACGGCGTCCGCGCCGACGATCTTTGCCTGGTAGAGCTGGTATTCGTCGATGATAAAATCTTTGCGGAGGATGGGGATGCCGGTCAGCGGGCGGGCTGTGCGCACATCCATGAGCGTGCCTCCGAAGAATTTTTCGTCTGTCAGGATAGAGATGGCGGCGGCTCCGGCTTTTTCATAGGCCGGGATGATGTCTTCTATCCGGGCGTCTTGCTTGATCCATCCTTTGGATGGCGAGCGCCGCTTGAACTCTGCGATGATCCCGCAGGTGGATTCTGCCAACGCTTTCCGCATGGAGATTCCGCCGCAGCGCTGGGTTGCGATCCGGTCCTGCAAGTCTTCCTGCGGAATGGAGCGTTTCTGGAAGTCTACTTCAAACCGTTTGTTCTCGACGATTGTCGAAAGGATGTCGTTTGCTTTCATCATCCGGTTTGATCAATGGTTTATTTCGAGAAAGCGTTTCAGTACGTTGCGTGCTTTCCCGCTTTCCAGCGATTCCCGGGCGATGGCGATACATTCTTCCATCGGTTTCTGCGGCTCGATGACTTGTATGGCAAATGCGGCATTGGCGACGACTGCGTTTGTCTGTGCTTCCGTTGCTTTGTTGTTCATCACGCTGTCGAAGATGCAGGCGGCGTCTTCGGGCGTGCTTCCGCCGTCCAGTTCTTTTTCCGCGTAGCGTTTGAAGCCCAGGTCTTCGGGTGTGTAGATCTTCTCGTTGCCGTTGGTTGCTACTTTGAACTCGCCGGTGAGCGAAATTTCGTCGTATCCGTCCAAGCTGTGCACTACGGCAAAGCGGCTTTGGCTTTCCTGATAGGCGTAGCTGTATAAACGCAGCAACGGCAGGCTGTACACGCCCAACAGTTGATATTTGGGCAGTGCCGGATTGACGAGCGGCCCCAACATGTTGAAGAAGGTGCGCACGGCCAGCGCTTTACGCACGGGGGCGACGGCTTTCATCGCGGGGTTGAACAGCGGGGCGTGCAGGTAGGCCATCTTGCACTCGTCCATACTGCGGCGCAGTACGTCGGCGTTTGTGGTGAACTTGACGCCGTGCTGTTCCATCACGTTGCTGGCTCCGCTCACGGAGGTCGCCCCGTAGTTTCCGTGCTTGACAACCGGATAACCGGCGCCGGCTACGGTGAAACATGCCGAGGTGGAGATGTTGAACGTGTTTTTGCCGTCTCCTCCGGTGCCTACAATGTCGATAGGCTCAAATTGGTTCAGGTCGACTTGGGTTCTCATTTCCTGTAGGGCATCGCGGAATCCGCAAAGCTCTTCTACCGAAATGTTTCTCATCAGGAATACGGTGAGCAATGATGCCACCTGTGCGTCGTTGTATTTTCCCAAGGCAATGTTTTGCAGGATCTCCCGGGCTTCTTCGCGTCCCAGGTATTGGTGTTCAAAGAGTTTATATAATATCTGTTTCATATGGGTTTTGGGTGAATGGTGTTATATATATATATAGGAAGCAATCAGGAAGAAAACAGCCAGTTTTCAATAATGATCCGCCCCAGCGGGGTGAGGATGGATTCCGGATGGAACTGGATGCCATGTACATCGTAGGTCTTGTGCCTGACGGCCATGATTTGTTTTTCCTTGCTTTCGGCCGTGACTTCCAGGCCGGCGGGAAAGTTTTCGCGGGAGATGATCCATGAATGGTATCTTCCGGCAAGGAATTGCAGGGTCAGCTTGTTGAAGATGTAATCGTTGCCGGTGATGTCGATCGGCGTTTGTATGCCGTGGTACACCCGGGCCGGGTTTTCCAGCTTGCCGCCAAAGGCTTCTCCGATAGCTTGGTGTCCCAAGCAAACACCCAGTATGCTTTTTGTTGGAGCATATCTGCGGATAATCGGCAGCAACAGTCCGGCTTCTTCCGGAATGCCCGGCCCGGGCGACAGGATGATCTTGTCGAAGTGTTCCACATCGTCCAGCGTTATTTTATCGTTCCGGCATACTTCTGTTTCAAATCCCCCGATCTCACGGACCAGGTGATACAGATTGTAGGTGAAAGAGTCGTAGTTGTCTACTATCAGTAATTTCTTCATCGCATCTAATTTTTAAGGGAAGCGGCCATGTCGATGGCTTTTTTGAGCGCTCCCAGCTTGTTGTTTACTTCTTGCAGCTCGTTCTCGTCCTGACTTCCTGCTACGATGCCGCCTCCCGCTTGAAACCAAAGTTCATTGTTGCGGCTCACGAACGTGCGGATGGTGATGGCCTGGTTCAGGTTGCCGTTCAGTCCGATAAAACCGATGCATCCGCCATAGGCTCCGCGGTTGTGCGGTTCAATCTCGCTGATGAGTTGCATGGCCCGTACTTTGGGCGCTCCGCTGAGTGTTCCTGCCGGAAAGGTGTCGATAAATGCCTTGATCCGGTCTGCGCCTTCGTTCAGCGTTCCGCTCACCCGCGATACCAGATGGATGACATGGCTGTAGTATTGCGGTTCTTTGTAAAACAGTACGCGTACGTCGTGGCAATTGCGGCTGAGGTCGTTCCGGGCGAGGTCTACCAGCATCACGTGCTCTGCATTTTCTTTGGGATCGCCCAGCAAGGCTTCCGTCAGTTCCTTATCTTTCAGGTTGTCGCCGGTGCGGCGGGTGGTGCCGGCTATCGGGTCGATGTAGGCGGTGTCGCCTTCTATCTTGCAATGCGTTTCGGGCGACGAGCCGAAGATGCGGAACCCTCCGAAGTCGAAATAGAAAAGGTAAGGAGAGGGATTGATGCTGCGCAGGGCGCGGTATACTTTGAAGTCGTCGCCAACGTATGGTTGGACGAAGCGGCGGGAAAGCACGATCTGGAAAACATCGCCGCGCAGGCAGTGTGCAACGCCTTTACGAACGTTGGCCCTGTGCTCTTCGTCGGTGATGGAGCTGGTTGCCGGTCCGGTCACGGCAAAGTTGTATGACGCATAATTCCGGTTCTCTATGGCGGCTTCCAACCGGCACAGGCTTTCCGGTTCTCCTTCCGCCAGCATCTCAACAAGCGTCAGCTCGTTTTTGAAATGGTTGAAGATCAATACATACTTGTACAGGATGTACAGGATGTCCGGCGCATCGTTTGTCGCGTCGTGGCTTTCTTTGACGGGAATGTCTTCAAAATACTTCACGGCGTTGAACGTTGTGTAGCCATACAGGCCGCATACATCCGCGTGCTCCCCTTCTACGCTGAAGCGGCCGATAAAGTCGTGGAATATGGTTTCGGTGCGGCCTTCTTGCAGGCGACAGGGCGTAACCGTTTGTGTATTGTCAGGGAAAACCCCGGTAACCTTGCCGCTGTTCACGCTGATGCTTGCCAGCGGACAAAGCGCGATGAACGACAAACTATTCTCTCCGGCGTGATAGTCGGAGCTTTCCATCAGTACGGATTGCGGATACAGGTCGCGCACTTTCAGGTAGATGCTGACCGGGGTGTGCATATCCCCCAGCATCTTTTTGCAATGGGTGCGGTAAGCAAATGTTTTCTTTTTCATTGTTGCTGTTTTTAATAAGTGAGTAAATAACAGTTATAAATCCAGATACGTTTCGATGTCCTTGTCTCCGCGCCCCGATACGGTGAGCACAACGACATCTTCAGGTTTGAAGCTGAGCTTTTTCAACGCCCCTATGGCATGTGCCGATTCCAGCGCGGGGATAATGCCCTCCAGCTTCGTAAGTTCGTAGGCCGCTGCGATGGCCTCATCGTCGTTGATTGGCAACACCGTCGCCCGTTTCCGTGCAGCCAGGTTGGCGTGCATCGGTCCGATGCCCGGATAATCCAAGCCTGCCGAGATGGAGTAAGGCTCTTCGATCTGCCCGTCTTCGTTTTGAATCACATACGTGCGCGCGCCGTGGATGATTCCGGTTTGCCCCAGCTGAATCGTCGCCGCGGTCATCCCGCTGTCGACGCCCTTTCCTCCGGCTTCCGCCAGTGCGATCCGCACCCGCATATCATCTATGTAGTGGTAAATGGTGCCGGCCGCATTGCTCCCCCCGCCTACGCAGGCAACCAGCCAGTCGGGGTATTCGCGCCCTTCCTGTTCCATCAACTGCACCTTGATCTCTTCGCTGATCACCGATTGCAGTTTGGACACCATGTCGGGGTAAGGATGCGGGCCGACGGTCGATCCGATGACGTAGAACGTATCGGCGGGGTGGCAGCACCAGTCCCGTATCGCTTCGTTAGTCGCATCTTTCAGCGTCATATTTCCCGATGTTACGGGAGTCACCGTTGCCCCCAGCATCTTCATTTTTTCCACATTGACATGCTGGCGTTCGACGTCCGTTTTGCCCATGTACACAATGCACTCCACGCCCATCAATGCACACACCGTGGCCGTTGCTACGCCATGTTGCCCGGCACCGGTCTCGGCAATGATCCGTTTCTTGCCCATATGGCGCGCAAGTAAAATTTGCCCGATGGCATTGTTGATTTTGTGCGAACCGGTGTGGTTGAGGTCTTCCCGTTTCAGATAGATTTTGCACCCGTACTTTCCCGACAGCCGTTTGGCCGGATAGAGTGGGGAAGGACGTCCGGCGTAGTCGCGCAGCAACTGCCCGTACTCCTTCCTGAAAGCCTCGCTGCACATCACTTCCTTGTAAGTGACGCGCAACTCTTCCACACATTTATGGAGTATTTCGGGGATATAGGCTCCTCCGAATTCACCATAATAACCATTTTGATCGACTAAAAAACTCTTCATCACTGACATATTCATCTCGTTTTAAATTCTGTTTTGACGGATGTAAGGAAGATAAAATAAAAAAACTCCATCGCAGGTGCGACGGAGTTTTTTACTTATGTATTAAACTAACACATTAAACTGCTACCTTACGACATTATGGCTTGTGTTAGGTAGCGCCACCAATAACTGGTTTTTATATTTGTTTTCATTTGTTTTTGCTATATTTTCAAGGCAAAAGTAATCACATTGTTTTAAATACCAAATTTTAAAGCACAAAATTATACGGTCAATAGATAACGAACATATTGATGAACAATTCAACCTGGGTCAAAAGAGAGCGGGAAAGCCTGGGAATCCCGCAGGGAAACCATTTTCATTTACCATTTATAGAACAAATAATCTATCCGGAAGCCGGATAACCGACCGTGTAGACAGGCGAGATGTAGCCAAGGGCTGTAAATCATTAGACATCATCGTTTTGGCAATTAAAGCAAAAAATTGGGCAATAATAGCAATCTGCACTCTGGTTTCGCCCTTACATTTCTTCGCATTTTTGCCTCTGTTAAAATACTTTAATCAAAATTATTATGAACAAGAACATTCTCTTATTATTCCGCTTCAAGTGGATGGGTTGTTGTGCGGCGCTGCTTCTCGCAAGCGTATGCATGGCTGCCAATCCGAATGGAAGTGATGAATCGGGTGCAGCATCGGTAAGCGCCGTTGCTCAGACCGGAAAAACAGTGACCGGAACGGTAACTGATGGGGCAGAACCCGTCATTGGTGCCAGTGTAATTGTGAAAGGCGTAGCCGGAATCGGAACCGTTACCGACGTTAACGGTAAGTTTACGTTGAACAACGTGCCGGAAAACGCTGTCTTGCAAATATCGTTCATCGGCTATGAGACACAGGACATTCCGGTGAGGAGTAGAACCATACTCAACATTACGTTGAAAGAAGATTCCAAACTGCTGGACGAAGTGGTGGTAGTGGGATTCGGTACGCAAAAGAAAGTGAACCTCACCGGAGCGGTTGCTTCCGTATCGAGCGAGGCTTTTGAAAACCGCCCGGTAACGAACATCGGACAGGCGTTGCAGGGAGTGATGCCCAACCTGAACATCACCATTGGCGATGGAAAGCCCAACACCACCCCCAATTTCAATATCCGTGGAACGACCTCCATCGACTACGATTCTTCCAATTCGAGATGGGAGATTAAGAACGGAGAACCGTTGATCCTGGTGGATGGGGTGGAAATGACTTCCTCGCTGGTGAATCAGATTAACCCGAACGACATCGAAGGCATGAGCGTAATCAAAGATGCTTCGGCTTCCGCTATTTACGGAACAAAGGCCAGCCGGGGCGTAGTGTTGATCACCACCAAGTCGGGCAAGTTCAACCAGAAAGGGAAGATCAGTTACAGCTACGACCTTTCGTTCGACAGGCCCTCGGCTTTGCCGGACATCATGAATGCCTACGAAATCCAACGCTTCGTGATACAAAACTCCGAATGGACGCTTGGCACTGTTTCCGATCTGGATAAAAGAAAGCTGGAAGCCATTGAAAAGTACATGGCCGACCCGGCCAATCCCGACAACCGCTATATGATGAACGGAAGCTCCATTGTATGGGTAGGCAATATGAATCCTTACGAATTGGTTGTACGCGACTGGACGCCTACGCAGAAACACAACCTGAGCATATCGGGAGGATCCGACAGGGTGGCCTACCACCTCTCGCTGGGTTATCTCACGGAAGAGGGTATGTACAAAATCGGCGAAGACACCTACAACCGCTACAACATCACCGCCCGTTTCAATGCGAAGGTGACGGATTGGTTCAACCTTGAAACCAAGATCAATTACAACCGCCACAGCTACGACGAGCCGTATGTGCCGAGCTATAAAGGCTCCATCTGGTCGGTGCTGAAACAGGATGCCGACAAAAACATCAACATGCCCATCAAAACGCTGGCCACCGACCCGAGCGGCGAACAGTGGACGGACAACTACCTTGCATGGCTGAATTACGGAAACCGCACGGTCACCAACCAGTGGACGACGAGCTTTACCGTATCGCCGGAGTTTGTTCTCATCCCGAACACCTTGAAGGTTAAGGCCGACCTTTCTTACCTGCCGCAAGGCCGCACACTCAGGCGCGTTGCTCCCAAGCACTCCTACATTACCTACACGTGGACGCCGGTAAGCGAACAGATAGAATACGCCGAAAACCGCGGACGGTTGGAAAAAAGCGTGACCGACAATTACCAGGTCAACGTTTATGCCGATTTCAACAAAACATTCAAGGAAAAGCATACGGTTTCCGCCGTGGTGGGTTTCAACCAGGAATATGTGGAATACGACCAGTCTGCACTGAGCCTGCGCCAGCTGTTTTCGCCCAACATCCTCAATCCGGCGGCAACAGAAGACCCAACGCTGAACACGATGGAAACATCCGCGCAAATCCGTACCGGAAGGGCGGTCTTCGGCCGGATCAACTACAATTTCGCCGGTAAATATTTGTTTGAAGTCAACGGACGTTACGATGGCAGCAGCCGCTTTACCCCCGGCGGACGCTACTTCTTCTTCCCCTCTTTCTCCGCCGGATGGAGAATATCCGAAGAGGCTTTCATGGCCGAAACCAAACAATGGCTCACCAACCTTAAAGTAAGAGCCTCATACGGCAAGCTGGGCAGCCAACCCGACTCCTACTATCCGTATCAACCGCAAATGGGATCGGGATCCTCCAACTACTGGATCGACGGCGAATGGAGCAACACGGTACACTCACCCAACCTGATTTCGCCCTACCTGACCTGGGAAAAAACGGCAACGACCAACTTCGGGATAGATGCAACCTTCCTGGGCCGGCTGGATTTCTCGCTGGACATATTCGAACGTAAAGTGACCGACATCCTCGTAGAAGGAAGCACCGCATACCCCAATGTGCTGGGAACAACAGCGCCGCGCGAAAACTCGGGCGTTATCCGCGGAAGAGGATGGGAACTTACCTTAGACTGGCGGGACAAACTGCCCAACGGTTTGCGGTACAACGCAGGGCTTACCCTGTCGGACGCCACGACCAAAGTGATCAACTATCCGTCGAACGCCATAAAAACGCTGGGAGATTACTCCTACTACAACGGCATGAACGTAGGCGAAATATGGGGCTACGAAACCGGAGGCATCCTACAGGCGGAAGACCTGGTGCTGAACGGCAACAGGTATATTTTCTACGGGCCTTACCATTCGGGTAACCTGTACCCGGGCGACCCCTGGCTGAAAGACCTGAACAACGACGGAGTCATCAATTCCGGTTCCAACACCGTTGATAACCCGGGCGACAGGCGCGTCATCGGGAACAATACGCCGCGCTACAAATACGGCATCACCTTAGGCGCGTCGTGGAAGGGTTTAGACCTCAACCTGCTGTTTCAGGGCGTAGCCAAACGCGACCTGTGGATCGGCAGCACAACCTACTGGGGAGGAGGAACCAACAACGCCGGCAGCAAATGGATGTACGAACGTTCGTGGAAGCCGGACCAAACCGATGCAGCCTTCCCACGCTACAAGTCTTCCGCAGGAGCGCCTTCGGTACAGACCGGATGGTTAGTCGACGGAGCCTACCTGCGAATGAAACAAGCGGTGCTGGGATATACCTTGCCGGCTGAACTGACCAAGAAGCTGCGGATCGAAAAACTGCGCTTTACCCTGTCGGGATACAACCTGTTTGAGATTACGGAAATACCGTCGATTTTCGACCCCGACCAGATCTCGGACTCTTATCCGCAGAAAAGGACGGTCTCTTTAGGCGCCCAAATTACGTTTTAGACCTTCTAAATAGAATAGACATATGAAAAAGATAATAAAACATATGACAATCGTC
This sequence comes from Mediterranea sp. (in: CFB group bacteria), assembly GCA_031287715.1. Taxonomy (GTDB): domain Bacteria; phylum Bacteroidota; class Bacteroidia; order Bacteroidales; family Bacteroidaceae; genus Bacteroides. The sequence continues at coordinate 3,855 of JAITSN010000111.1, read as the reverse complement.
GGCCTCTTGGTAGGGCTTATATTGACCTCGTGCAATGACGATTTTATGCAACAAGACCCTTTCAACTCTCTTGCCGAAGGATCTTTCCTGAAAAGCGAAGGCGACCTGCCCCTGTACCTCAACCAGCTGTACAACGTGTATGCGCAGGGACACCAAACGGGCAACGCATACGACTATACCCCGCCGTTTTACATTACGCGCGGAAGCCAGCTGATGTATGGAGACCTTCTTACCGACAATGCCGTGGGATTCACAGGTCCTGACGGCAACCTGGCAAACCGCCTGCAAGGCACCTGGCAAGCGCCGTCCAGCGCAACAACTGCGCTCACCAGCACCGATAACACCGGATGGCGCTGGGGCAACCTGCGTACCATCAACTATTTCCTGAACCACTACCGCGACGTGGAAGGAAGCAGCCCCGAAGCCCTGAACAAATGGGTGGCCGAAGCCTATTTCTTCAAAGCATGGGACTACTATTGGAAAATCGTTGCGCTGGGTGAAGTGCCCTGGTTAGAAAAAGACCTGAACATCAATTCGCCCGAATTGTTCGGCCCCCGCACATCGCGCACGGTACTGGCCGACAGCATCCTGAACTGCCTCAACTTTGCCGCACAGCATATCGCACTGCCGGAAGGAAGCTCGGCCGACGGACGGGTCAACCGCGCGATGGTCAATTTCCTCAAAGCCCGCTTTTGCCTGTTCGAAGGCACTTTCCGCAAATACCACACCGAGCTGAACCTGCAAGCAACAGCCGATAAGTTCCTCAACGAATGTGTAACGGCCTGCAACGCGATCATCAGTTCCGGGAAATACCAACTCTACGATGTGCCCAGCGAAGTAGGAAACGACCCCTACTGGCACCTGTTCAAACTCAACGGGATGACGGGCGGCAACCACAAAGAAGCCATCCTTGCCCGCGTGTACGACGGCGAAAAGCTGGGGCACGGAACCTCGCGATACTTCAACATGAACCGCGGAAACGCCAGCGGACGCTACTGCAAAGGCGCAACCAAAGACTTTATAGACGAATACCTGTGCATCGACGGGCTACCGATCACCTCAAGCACGCAATTCAAAGGATATGACGGCGACGACTGGCGCGAGCTGGACAACCGCGACCCGCGTCTGAGGCAAACCGTGGTCAAACCGGGCGAGTACATCACCATCTTCAACCGCGACGATCACGGCGGAGCCATTGATAAGGCGCTGCAAGGACTGAAGTACCCGGAAATCACCTACAACTGCCCGACCGCCAACCAAGTGGCCACCGCAGGGCCAAGTGTTACCGGCTACCTGATCATCAAGCACTGGACCAACGAACAGATAGACAACCAGTCGTCCACCAGCGGATCGCAAACCGCACAGATCTTCCGCTACGCCGAAGTCCTGCTGATGTATGCCGAAGCCAAAGCCGAACTCAATACAATCACCAACGAAGATCTGGAACTCACCGTGAACGCACTGCGCAAGCGCGCCGGATTCAATTTCACCACCTATCCGAACAGCCGGCTGACCCTGCAAAACATCCCGCAGGACAACAGGATAGACAACCTGTATCAGCAATATGCGGGATACGTTCCCAGCCCGATACTTCGCGAAATACGCCGCGAGCGCCGCGTGGAAATGGCGATGGAAGGCCTTCGCCGCGAAGACCTTGTTCGCTGGAAAGCCGGTAAGTTTATCGAAAAGCCGATACGGGGAATGAAGTTCACGGACGAAAAACAAAAACTCTACGACGGCACGAACACCGACAAAACCAAGAGCGCGCCCAAAGCCATCCTCAATGCCGACGTGTTTGTCGACAGCGAAGGCTTCATCATCGGATACCCCAAAAGCCCCAATGTAACTGGCGGCGTAGTGAAGTGGGACGATAAATACTATTACAATCCGATTCCCTTGCAGGAGCTGGAACTGAATAAAGAGCTGGTCCAGAACCCCGGATGGCAAGATATAAAACGTTAACCTGACAAACCTTCTAAAACAATAAAAAGATGAAGAAGATCATATATCATTTATATTCGATTGCACTGATAGCAGGAGCTATGGCAGTGACGCAAGGATGCGAGCCGCAGGGCTTCGAACCCGGCAGCGGCAGCAAGGTAACGGCGATCGCCGTGAAAGAAGCCGCCTACGTCAGCGCGGGAACACCCTCCATGCAGATCTCGCTCAAAGACAACGAAACGCTGCAACTCAACGTTGCGGTTTTACCGCAGAGCGCAAAGAACAAAACAGTGGCCTTTGCCAACAAACACCCCGAATTGCTGACGGTAACCGAAGCGGGGCTTCTCCAACCGAAAGCCTTCGGAACAGATACCCTGACCGTAAGCGCAACAGACGGATCGGGAGTGAGCACCAACTTTGTGATCAACATTATCGACCACATGATAAAGGCTACCGCAATCAACGTAACCGCCGAAGGAAGCAACATCCTGCTCAAAACAGGGGGAGCCACCTTCAACCTGGCGGCATGTGTAACGCTCGCGCCGGCCGATACATGGAACAAGGCCGTGACCTACGCATCCAACGATGAGACGATCGCCACCGTAACCGCCGAAGGAATCGTTGCACCGGTGAGCGCCGGCACAACAACCATCACCATCACGACGGCCGACGGCAGCAACATCACACGCGACTGCAACGTAACCGTACAAGACTTGGTGAAAAGAGAAGCCGACGTACCGCGCGACGGGTGGACGGTGACCACGCAAACCCATAACGACTACGGGCATATGTGGGATGCTACCACCCCATCGGGAGCACAGGTAACCGGAAAGCCCGAACATATGTTCGACGGCCAGACCGGCTCCTACCTTTCGCTGGTGAAACCGGGAGGATCGATGAGCGGAGTAGCTCCACCGGCCGATTCGACGCCGCCCTCGTTCATCGTCGATATGAAAACGCCGCAAGAGTTTGAGTACATCAAATGGGGCCATCGTTCCGGAAGCTATACCAACGATGTCGGAAGCGTAAACACAAACAACTACAACTACCTGCGGGTATACGGCATCAAGCTCTACGGCAGCAGTAACGGAACCGACTTTACCCTCATATCTCCCGCCGAACCCGCCGGAGACGACGCGGAAATCGTCTGGATCCCGCAAAAGGTATCATACGTGGGCGGTAACCCCTCCACAGAAGATGCACTCTACACGATTCCGGTAACCCTGTCTACCTACCGGTATGTCAAGGTACTCCTGGCCGTGCAAAGCAAGAACTATGCCGTTGGCAAGTTCCAGCACCCCACTTACCCGGGAGCCGGATCCACAAGCGGCAACTCGATGCAGGTGGCCGAATTCGGACTGGGGAAGATTGTCATTGAATAATTCACAGGCAAAAAATCCGTGAGGCCCCGTCGCGGTAGCGTGACGGGGCCAAAAAAGAATTTATTGCCTCTGCGCGGGCGCATTGGATTCAAAAAAGAATTTTATTGCTTCTGCGCGGGCGCATTGGATTCAAAAAAGAATTTTATTGCTTCTGCGCGGGCGCATTGGATTCAAAAAAGAATTTTGTTGCTTCTGCGCGGGCGCATTGGATTCAAAAAAGAAATTTGTTGCTTCTGCGCCGGCGCATTGGATTCAAAAAAGAAATTTGTTGCCTCTGCGCGGGCGCATTGGATTCAAAAAAGAAATTTGTTGCTTCTGCGCGGGCGCATTGTAATCAAAAAAGAAATTTGTTGCTTCTGCGCCGGCGCATTGTAATCAAAAAAGAAATTTGTTGCCTCTGCGCGGGCGCATTGTAATCAAAAAAGAAATTTTGTTGCCTCTGCGCGGGCGCATTGTAATCAAAAAAGAAATTTGTTGCTTCTGCGCGGGCGCATTGTAATCAAAAAAGAAATTTGTTGCTTCTGCGCGGGCG
>JAITSN010000064.1 GCA_031287715.1 Mediterranea sp. (in: CFB group bacteria) | reverse complement strand
GGTATCTACCTGATCCCCAGCACCGGCAGCAATAACTACGATTTGTCTGCAACTGAGGACTATCGAAAGAACAGGAAGTACAAGGTTAGTGCTGCCAAAAAGTTGACTGCTGACGGTTCTACCAACCGGCTCTACTTCCCTCTTGACGAGTCGTACGTCCGTTTCGTGTCCTACTACCCTTATGCGAGCGGTGCCACCTCCTCCAATACGGTGAGCTTTGCCTTTGCCGACCAGAGCACCCAGGCAAAGAAGGAGGCTCAGGACTTCTGTTTCCATCGCGGTACGGTGGATTACAAAAAAGGCAGTTCCCCGAAGTTTACTTTCTCCCACAAGTTCAGTCAGATCAGCATGACTGTGAAACAGGGTGACGGCGGGCCTTCTGTCAAGAACATCCAGGTTAAGTTAAGCGGGATGCCCAAGACTACCGAGGTGGATCTGAACAAGCTCTCCCAACAGCAAACCGGCAGCATTACTGTTAGCACTGATTCCGTCACGGTCAAGGCCTACACCCACGACGGCAGCACCGATACCGAGGCTACGGTGGAGGCCATTATCGCTCCCCACAGTGCTACGGGCAAGTTTGCCAAAAGAGTATTTACTTTCACCACCGAGGACGGTGAGGAAAAGACCTACGAGTTGCCTAATACGGTTACCTTCGAGGCGGGCAAGTCCTATAACTATACGTTTACGCTGGTTCCAGGCATTTCAATTTTCGACGGTATGACGAATTGTTATATCGTTGCTCCGGACACCGAGTTGACGTTCCCTGTTTCTCGCGCTTACACATATAACGGTACCAAGTTTTCCACCAAATTACACACAGGCGGTACATACACAAGTACGTTCACCGCCGCTGTAGTTTGGGCTGATGCTGCTGTTATCAACGGTACGCCCACGGTTACAGGCTCCGGCAATACGGCTGAGGTAACAGTGAAAACCACTTCCACTTCCGGTAATGCTGTGGTGAAGATCTGTAAATATGGTGAGACCACTCCTGTTTGGTCTTACCATATTTGGGTGACGGATTACGATCCAAACGCAGCAGGGGCTACTTATACCAATACAAAGAACACCAATAACAAGAGCAATTTAGTAGACGGTCATTTCGTCTTTATGGATCGCAACTTGGGCGCCACTAAGGCCGGCTTGGGTTCAGGCATCGGTACGGGTTTATTCTACCAATGGGGTCGGAAGGATCCTTTCCCTGCTACTTTGGCTCCAGGTGCTACTCAGCCGGGTAGTGGTTCTTTCACAGCCGTTGCTACAACTTCTGCTCGTGGTACTGTTACAAATACTATTAAGAATCCTGGTGTATTCTATTGGGGAGTTTCCGGTACGGATTACGATTGGCATTATGCTTCCCGTGATAATACCTTATGGGGTCATGACGTTAATGGTGGTATAAAGACGATTTACGATCCTTGTCCTTCAGGCTGGCGCGTTCCTGTCAACTACAATATGTCTGAAGCCAGCAGCCCCTGGTACGGATTCACGAAGGCCAACGGTGGATCATTTTCTTATGGTTACAATTGGGGCACTAACGCTGTATACCCCGCCGCCGGGTACCGCCTCACCAGCAGTGGGAGTCTCGCCAACGTAGACTCCTACGGGTACTACTGGAGTGCATCGCCGAACAGTAGCGCCAGCGCCAACGCCTTGCTCCTGAACTTCTACTACGCCAACATCTACGTGTACTACAACACCAGCCGGGCGTACGGGTTCTCGGTGCGTTGTGTTAAAGAATAGCCAACAGCCTCACCCCGTGCCCTCTCCAAAGGAGAGGGGGAAGGAAATGCGCGGGGTTATCATCAACAATTCCTGACATTCTTAGGACCTTCAAAAAGGGTGGTAGGGAAAGGCCGGCCTTTTGGTACCCAAAGGGGCACCCTTTGCCACCCAGAAGGGCACCCTTTGGGTGGCAGAAGGCCGGCCTGTGGGTACCCCCCAACAGAAGGTATCCTGGAGGGGGTAGAAAGCCAGATTTATTGAGTGTGGGGTTTTACAAAAAAAGAAGACAAACGTTACTATTTACCATCTCTTCATTTACCATTTACTACGATTTAGCATCTCTTCATTTACTATTTACTATATTACTACGATTTAGCATCTCTTCATTTACCATTTACCATTTACTACGATTTAGCATCTCTTCAGTTAAAGACTTAAAGATTTAAGGCGCAGCCGCGTTAAGGACAGGAGTGGAAAGCCCACAGCGTAGCGGAACGAAGTGCAGCGAAGCGAGGACTTGCAGCGGATGGCCTGGGCCGCAGGCAACGCCCAACCATTTACTATCTCTTCTTACCATTTACCATTTACGCCGGTATTAATATGGTAAATGGTAAATGAAGAGATTGTCAATTGGTTGGGTATTCGTTGGAGAAGGAGTAGGGGTAGTCTGCTTTGGAGATGCCTCTTTCTTTGTTGGGGCGGTCGGTCATCCGGATGGTTATGGTTCCTCCGTTGAGGAGGTCGTTGTGGTCGAGGTAGTTCGGGGTGTAGGTTTGGCCGTTGCGGTGGATGGTGTGGATGTAGATGTTTTCGGCGTTGTTGCCGGGGGCGTCGATGGTGAGGTGCCGGCCGTTTTCGAAGTGTAGCGTGGCTTTGGTGAAGAGGGGCGTTCCCAGGACGTATTGGTTTGTGGCGGGGCATAGGGGGTAGAAGCCCAGGGCGGAGAAGACGTACCAGGCGGAGGTTTGGCCGTTGTCTTCGTCGCCGCAGTAGCCGTCGGGGGTTGGGGCGTACATGCGTTCCATGACTTGGCGGAGTCGGTATTGTGCTTTCCAGGGTTGGCCGGCGTAGTTGTAGAGGTAGATGGCGTGTTGTACGGGTTGGTTTCCGTGGGCGTAGTTGCCCATGTTCATGACTTGCATTTCGCGTATTTCGTGTATGGTGAAGCCGTAGTAGGTGTTGTCGTAGTGGGGCGGGATGAGGAAGAGGGAGTCGAGGGCTTGCACGAAGGCGTGCTCTCCTCCCATGAGGTCGATGAGTCCTTGCGGGTCGTGGAATACGGACCAGGTGTAGTGGAGGCTGTTGCCTTCGGTGAAGTCGCCGCCCCACTTCAGGGGGGAGAAGGGTGTGGCGAAGGTGCCGTCCTGGTTGCGTCCGCGCATGAGGCGGGTTGTTTTGTCGAAGATGTTGCGGTAGTTCATGGCCCGGCGGGCGTAGCGGTTTATTTCTTTGCGGGGCCGGTTGAGGGCTTTGGCGATTTGGTGGATGCACCAGTCGTTGTAGGCGTATTCGAGTGTGCGGGCGGCGCTTTCGTGTATGCCTGCGTCGCAGGGCACGTATCCGAGTTTGTTGTAGTGGTCGTATCCGAGGCGTCCGGTGGAGGTTATGCCGGGGTGTACGTTTTGGGTGCCGTGCAGTAGTCCCTGGTAGAGTGTTTGGGGGTCTTGTACTTTTATGCCTTTGAGGTAGGCGTCGGCCAGCACGGATGCGGAGTTGTTGCCGATCATGCATTGGCGGTGGCCGGGGCTTGCCCATTCGGGGAAGTATCCGCTTTCTTTGTAGGCGTTGATGAGTGCTTCCTGTATTTCTTTGTTTACGGAGGGATAGAGGAGGTTGAGCAGGGGGAAGAGGGAGCGGAAGGTGTCCCAGAATCCGGTGTCGGTATACATGTATCCGGGGAGTACTTGTCCGTTGTAGGGGCTGTAGTGTATGGTTTTCCCTTCGGCGTCGATCTCGTAGAATTTGCGCGGGAAGAGTAGTGCGCGGTAGAGGCAGGAGTAGAAGGTGCGGTGTTGGCTGGGGCTTCCGCCTTCGATGTCTATGCGGTTGAGTACTTGGTTCCAGGCTTCCAGGCCTTTGCGGCGGAGTTGTTCCATGTTGTCGCCGGCGAGTTCTTTCAGGTTGAGGCGTGCTTGTTGGGGGCTGATGAATGAGGATGCGACGCGGACGTGTACGGTTTCGCCTTTGCGGGTTTTGAAGCCGACGATGGCTCCGGCGTGGCCGGTGGTTTGGCTGAGGGTGTTTTCGTGCAGGTTTCCGTTGTTTACGGTGGCTTGGTAGACGAATGGTTTGTCGAACTCCATGACGAAGTAGTTTTTGAAGTTGCCGGGTACTCCGCCGCTGTTGCGTGTGGTGTAGCCGGTGATCCGGTTTTCTTCGGGGATGATGGTGACGGACGATCCGTTGTCGAAGGCGTCTATGATGATGTAGGCTTGTTCTGTTTCGGGGAAGGTGAAGCGGAAGAGTGCTGCGCGTTCGGTGGGGGTTATTTCGGCGGTGACGTCGTGGTCGGCCAGGTATACGCTGTAGTAGTGGGGCTGGGCGGTTTCGGCTTTGTGGGAGAACCAGCTGGCGCGTGCTTCCTGGTCGAACTCGGGCCGTCCTACTACGGGCATGATGGAGAATTGTCCATAGTCGTTGATCCAGGGGCTGGGTTGGTGTGTTTGTTTGAAGCCGCGTATTTTGTGGGCGGTGTAGGTGTATTGCCATCCGTCGCCCATCTTTCCGGTTTGGGGTGTCCAGACGTTCATGCCCCATGGGCGTGCGATGGCGGGGTATGTGTTTCCGGCGGAGAGTTCGTAGGAGGAGTGTGTTCCCATGAGTGGGTTTACTTCGGTTGTCCGGTCTTGGGCTGTGGCCATGTATGCGTTGCCGGTCAGTGCGGCTATCCAGAGGATTTGTTTCATTGTTATCGGTGGTTTGGGGTTTGGGGTGCCTGCGTCATTTGTATTTCCATCACTCCGCCGCAGGCCAGGTCGTGGTGTGTGAAGAAGGGGGTTTGGAGGGTTTGGCCGTTCAGCCGGATGCTTTTTATGTACTTGTTTTCCGGCGTGTTGTTCTTCGCGATGATGGTGAATGTTTTGTTCGCGGGCAGGTTGATCACTGCTTTGTCGAACAGTGGGCGGCCGATGGAGTAGACGGGGTTTCCGGGGCATACTTGGTAGAATCCCATGGTGTTCATGACGTACCAGGCCGACATTTGCCCGCAGTCTTCGTTGCCGGCGAGGCCATCGGGCGCGTTGGCGTATTGGCTGCGGTAGACGCTGTCGACGAGTGCTTGTGTTTTCCAGGGTTGGCCGGCGTAGTTGTAGAGGTGGATGACGTGGTGGCTTGGTTCGTTGCCATGTGCATACTGCCCGATCAATCCGGTGATGTCAGAGGAGACGGCGTCTCCTTCCAGCTTGGAGTCGGCGGCAAACAGCGAGTCGAGCTTTGCTGTAAAGGCGGCTTTGCCTCCCATCAGCGCGGCCAGCCCTTCTATGTCGTGGGGCACGAACCAGGTCCACTGCCAGGCTGTTCCTTCGCAGTAGTCGTCGTTGCGGTGTGAGGATCCGCGCGGGTTGAAGGGGGTGTTCCATTCTCCTTTGGTGTTTATTCCGCGCATGAAGCGGGTGGAGGTGTCGAAGTAGCGTTGGTAGGCTTTTGCGAAATGTTCGTACTTGTCCATGTTGGCACGGTCGTTCATGGCTTCGGCGAAGCGGGCGATGCACCAGTCGTCGTAGGCATACTCCAGGGCTTTGGCTACCGATTCGTGTTCTGCGTCGCAGGGGATGGTTCCGGTGGTGTTCTTGTGATACTTGGCTTTGGGCATGAGTTGTGCCAGTACTAACGGGGGGCATTTGATGCCTGCGGTGTCGTATTGGGCTGCACGCAGGCAGGCTTTGTAGGCTTCTTCGGCATCGAAGCCGCGATAGCCTTTGGTGTAGGCATCTACGATGACGGATACGGCGTGGTAGCCGATCATGGTTCCGGTGTAGTTTCCAGCGAGTTCCCACATGGGATAGATGCCGCCTTCTTTTTCTTTGCGGATGAGCGAGCGGATGAAGCTGTTGTTCCGTTCGGGGTCGATGATGGTCATCAACGGGTGGAGGGCGCGGAACGTGTCCCACAGGGAGAAGACGGTGTATATGGGGTCGAGGGTGTCTCCCTGGTGGGGTTTCAGGTCCATGCCCAGGTGGCGCCCGTCGGCATCGGTGAAGAGGTTCGGACTGATGGCGGTGTGGTAGAGTGCGGTGTAGAAGATGGTTTTGTCTTCTTGGTTGTCTGTGGTAATGTCGATCTTGGCCAGGTGGTTGTTCCATTCTTCACGGGTGCTTGCTCGAACGGCGTCGAAGTTCCATTGGGGGATTTCGGAGAGGACGTTCTTTCTCGCCCCTTCCATATCGACTGCCGAGACGCCGACTTTGACGAGTACTTGCTCGTCTTTGTCTGTGGCGAATTGCAGCAGGGCTTTGCATTGCGGCAGGCGTTTTCCGCCGCCGGCCGTGATGCTGTCGGTGATCAGGGTGCAGGTGAACGGCTTGGAGAATTTGGCGTAGAAGTTGATGTATTGGTCGAATGCCCAATAGACTGTTTTCTTGCGGCCGCGGATTTCGGTATCGCTGATGATCTCTATTTCCATTTCCTTGTTGGTTTGGCGTTGCAGGCTGTAGTCGAGGTCGAGGATGAATCCCGCCTGGCTGCTTTGGGGGAAGGTGTAGCGGTGTATGGCTCCCCGTTTGGTTGCGGTCAGCTCGGCTTTCACGCCATAGGTGTCAAGAAACACCGCATAGTACCCCGGTTCGGCCGTTTCGTTTTGGTGCGAGAAGGCTGAGGCGTAGGGAAGTTGTTGTGCTTTCGGGTCGGTGGCCAGGTAGTGTTGTTGTCCTACGGTGGGCATGATCAGTACATCGCCGTAGTCGGCGCATCCCGTTCCGCTGAGGTGGGTGTGCGAGAAGCCGTTGATGCTCGAGTCGTCGTAATGGTATCCGGCGCAGGCGTCCCAGCCGTCGATCCGTGTGTCGGGACTTGGTTGGATCATGCCGTAGGGCGCCACGGCTCCCGGGAATGTATGCCCGTGGCCTCCGGTGCCGATGAATGGATTTACATAGGTGCTGTAGTCTTTTACTCTCGCTGGATTTGTACAGGCGCCCAGGGCGGATAATGCCCCCAGGCAGCTCCATAAAAGTGCTTTGGGTTTCATGGTGGTTGGGTTTATATGATTTGTATTTTATTCGGGTGAGATGAGGATGTTGCCATCCACGGTCTTGTAGCTGATGGGTATGGTGTTTTTAAGTGCGTCCAGGACGGACTCGATGGTGGTTTTCTTTTCCAATGCTCCCGTATATGTTACGTTGGTGCTTACGTCGGGCGAGAGGATGAACTTGACCGGATAGAGTTGTTCCAGTGTTTTGAGGATGGTCAGGAGGTCGGCTTGTTCAAACGGTATCAGGTTGTTTCTCCACACGGCGTCCAGGGCTGCATTTACCTGTTTGACCGTCAGCCGTCCGGCGCTTTTGTTCAGCTCGGCCCGTTGTCCGGGAGCCAGGATGATTATTCCTTCGTTGTTGTTGCCTCTGACTTCTATTTCGCCTTCAATAAGTGTTGTTTCGGCCACTCCGCATGTTCCGCTCTTGAAATTGAATGTGGTGCCGAGCACTCTGACTTGCATGGCGTCGCTTTGCACGACGAAGGGTTTGCGCGGGTCTTTCGCCACTTCAAAGTAGGCTTCGCCGTCGATGTGCACATGTCTTTCCTTTCCGTCCGGCTTACCGGCGTATTTGATGGTGGCGCCACTGTTGAGCCAGACTTTGGTGCCGTCGGGCAGGGCGATTTCTTTTACGGTGTCTTTCGCCGTTGCTTCGACGATCGTATCCGGGTGATGCTTCGGCGATTGGAGCAAGTAAACTGATCCGCCACCTGCAAGCAGGATGAGGACTGCCGCTGCGGTTGTTCTTCTCCATTTACGGGCGAATGGTTTTCTGTTTCTGTGCGCTTCTTCCCGTTTGATGCGTTCGGCCAATTTCTTTTCTGCCCGGTCTATGCGTTCTTCTGTGAGGGATGTATCGCTCTTGCCCAGGTGGTATAACTCTTCCAGGCGGAATAGCTGGCGGGCGTTTTCTTCCGATTCGCGGATGAATGTATTTATTTCCGAGAGTTCTTTCTCCGAATGTTCTCCTGTTAAGAAATTCTTTAATGTGTTGCCGCTTAATTTTTTCATGATCTTCCTATATATAATAAAACAATCCTTTATAATAAAAACAATTCTGCCTTGGGAAATACTTACTGCGGAAACAAAAAACAAAGAAGAAAGAGCCACGATAGATGCTCCAGCCGTGCGCGCAGTGTTTTCAGCGCTTTGTACATGTGGGCTTCGACCGTGCGCAGCGATATGCTCATTGTTTCGGCAATATCTTTGTTTTTCATGTCGTGAAAGTAGCTTAGCTTAAAGACGATCCTGCATTTTTCGGGCAGCTCGTCGATGGCTTCCTTGATTCTCGCCCGAAGTTCCCTGTCTTCGATGCGTTTGATCGTTTCGTTTTGTTCATGCGGGTAATAGTATTCGATACGTTTCCGGTTGATCTCTTCCTCAACGGCAGCATGTTTGTCCTTGATGTCGCGGTGCTTCAGCACGTTGAGCGCACGGGTATAGGCGGCCTTGTAGAGATAGGATTGGATCTGGTCTCCGATGATCATGTTGTCTTTCCGTTTCCACAGTTCGACAAAGACGTCCTGCACCACGTCTTCCGCCTCTTCATCGCCAATCAGGCGGGTGGCGTAGAAGAGCAGGCCCGGATAGTACTTGCGGAATAGTGCTTTGTATGTTACCTCAAAATTGTTATTCATCCTTGCATCTATCATTCTGAGTCTGATATTTTCTCCGGATGGATATATCGGGCGAAGCGTTTCACTGTTTATACCATGCCGGACAAGGTTTGTGACTCATTTCAAACTCGATGACAGCCCCGCTCATTAGTTGTTCGTGGGTAATGTAGCTCTTGTTATAGGGTACATTGTTTACTTTTACGGCTTGAATATAGATATTTTCTTTGTTAATCAGGGGCGCGCGTACGGTAAAAGTTTTCCCGTTGGATAGATGGAGTTTGGCTTCGGGGAAGAGCGGAGTCCCTATTTCGTACCGGCCGCTTACCGGATCGACCGGATAGAAACCCATCGCATTGAATACATACCAGGCCGACATCTGGCCGCAATCTTCATTGCCGCATAACCCGTCGGGCGTGTTCCGGTAGAGCTTGTTCATGACCTTGGCTACGTACTCTTGTGTTTTCCAGGGCCGGCCTGCGGCATTGAACAAGTGGATCACGTGGTGGCTGGGTTCGTTGCCATGCACGTATTGCCCGATCATTCCGGTGCTGAATATGGGCAACCCGTCCGGATCGGCGGGACCGCAGGTAAACATGCTGTCGAGTTTTTGCGCAAAACGTTCTTTGCCTCCGGTGAGTTCAACCAGCGCGTCGACGTCATGTTGTACAGACCAGAGATACTGCCACCCGTTGCTTTCGGTGATATGCTTGGTGTAGTCGTTTGGATTGAAGCCGGGCAGGAAGTTCCCCTTGTCGTCGCGGGGTTGCATAAATCCGGTTGCGGGGTTGAACACGTTTTTGTAGTTGCGCGAACGGAGGAAGAATTCGTTGGCCACGGCGGTCTTCCCCATCTTTTGCACCATTCTGGCGATGCAATGATCGTCGAAAGCGTATTCGAGGGTCTTGGAGAGCGACCAATCTTCCGCGTTGTAGCTGTCTTCGACGTTGCAGGGCACGTAGCCGAGGCTTTTGTACAGCCCGATGCCGCGGTAGGCGTCTATGTTGGCGGTGGCAACGCAGGCTTCCAGCGCTTTTTCCGCATCGAAATCGCCAATACCCTTCAGGTAGGCGTCGGCAATGACTGCTACGGCGTGGTATCCGATCATCATGTCGGTTTCGCTCCCATAAAAGTTCCACACGGGCAGTCTTCCGTTCTGCTCATAGAAAGCGATCAGCGACTTTACCATATCGTTTACGCGGTCGGGATGGGTGTATGTATAAAGGGGATGCGCCGCCCGGTAGGTGTCCCACAGCGAGAAGGTGCTGTAGTTGGTCCATCCGCCGGCATGGTGGATTTGCTTGTCGGGGCCGTAGTATGCACCGTCCGCATCGCTGTAGATCGTTGGGGCGAGCATGGCGTGGTACATGGCGGTGTAGAAGTTCACCCGGTCGTCGGGGTTGGGTGTTTGTATCTCGATCTTGCCAAGTTCGCGGTTCCATTCGCGACGGGCTTGCGCCACATAGTTATCGAAATCATCGTCGGGGGCTTCGGCCAACAGGTTCTTGGCGGCACCCTCCATGCTGACCCCCGACAGCGCGGTACTGATGACTAATTGCTCGTTTTCCCGGGTGTTGAAGTCGAAGCGAGCCGTATAGGCCGTACCCCTCCGTCCCTCTTTAACGATCGCGGTGCTATCTATCCGGACTTGGGTAAGCGGTTTGGAGAAACGGCTACAGAAAAAGACACGTTGCCCGCGCGCCCATCCGTCGGAAAAGCGGTAGCCCCGGATGGTTACCGAATCGACTACCTCTATGTACGAGTCGCAGGTGGCGTCCCAATTCATGGCTTTCTTCAGGTTCAAGAAAACGGCAGCCCGCGCCTCCGGGAAGGTATAACGCTGTATACCGCAACGGGCGGTTGCCGTAAGTTCTACGTTGATCTGGTAATCCGCAAGCCGTACTTGATAATATCCGGCTGTCGCCTGCTCGTCTTCGTGCGAGAATTTCGAGTGGATTCCCAACGGTTCCCCGGCCTCCTTGTAGGGTAGGGTGACGGGCATAAAGGAAATATCGTATAGGTCGCCGGCGCCTGTGCCCGATAAGTGCGTGTGGCTGAATCCGGCAATCGTACTGTCCGGATAGAAATAGCCGGAGATCCTGTCCCAGCCGGGCAGGCCGTTGTCCGGGCTAAGCTGCACCATTCCAAAGGGCGCTTGCGCTCCCGGGTAGGTGTTTCCGGTGAAAGCGGTGCCGATCAGGGGGTTGACAAACAGGGCGAGGTCTTCGTCTGTCTTTATCGAAGTTGAAGTGCAGGCCGCCGCCAGAACGGATAAGCATATGGCTTTGATCTCTAAATTCATATTATAAAGGTCGAATGAAAAGAATGTCATTTTGCCGGCCGGATGGTTATTTGCCGTCGGTGTAGACTGTTGCCGTATAGTTCTTGCCTTCCGGTAAAAAGCCGAGGTTGATCGAGGCAGTACGGGCGTTCTCATCGGTGATTTTATGATATAAACCGTACGTCGGTGCTCCTTCGTCGTTTACGCTGAACGTGAGGGACAGGTTTCCATCCGGTGATTTTAATGTTTGAGCGCCTGGTGAGACAGAAACAAACAGACAGAGAATCAGAGTAGGGATTAATTTCATAGGTAATTCCATTTAAGAAGCAAGGGTTGCCATAGCTTAGTTTGGCAACCCTCGTTTTATTTATGAAGAAGATTTTGATTAGTTCTTGCTCTTCATTTGCTCTTTCAGAGCGGCAAGAGCATCCAGGTCGCCCAACGTAGTAGAGGCGGCTTGGTTTTGGATAGCCGGAGCGACTTCTTCCTTTTTCTGAGAAGCCTTCTTGGCGGCTTTCTTTTCGGCTCTTTCTTCTGCTTTGGCTACATCTTCGTAGATACGGCTGTGGGAAATGATGATTCTCTTCGCGTCTTTGTTGAACTCGATCACTTTGAACTCAAGTTTTTCTTCGAGCTGAGCTTGCGAACCGTCTTCTTTCACCAAGTGTTTTGGAGTGGCAAAACCTTCAACGCCATAAGGAAGATTGACCACAGAGCCTTTGTCCAGCGTTTCGATGATCGTGCCTTCGTGCACCGAGCCTACGGTGAATATGGTTTCAAACACATCCCATGGGTTTTCTTCCAACTGTTTGTGACCTAAGCTCAAGCGGCGGTTTTCTTTGTCGACTTCCAGCACTTGTACTTCGATGCTACCACCAATCTGGGTAAATTCCGCCGGGTGTTTGACTTTCTTTGTCCAAGAAAGGTCGGAGATATGAACAAGTCCGTCGACGCCTTCTTCGATTTCTACGAATACGCCGAAGTTGGTGAAGTTGCGTACCTTAGCCAGATGCTTGGATCCAACCGGATATTTATCTTCGATTGTTCCCCATGGGTCTGTTTTCAGTTGTTTGATGCCTAAAGACATTTTGCGTTCTTCGCGGTCGAGAGTCAATATGACGGCTTCCACTTCGTCGCCTACTTTCATGAAGTCTTGGGCGGAGCGCAGGTGTTGCGACCATGACATTTCGGATACGTGAATCAGTCCTTCAACGCCCGGAGCGATTTCGACGAATGCGCCGTAGTCGGCCATAACAACGACTTTTCCGTTTACTTTGTCGCCTGCTCTCAGGTTGATGTCAAGTGCATCCCATGGGTGTGGGGTAAGTTGTTTCAGACCCAGGGCGATGCGTTTCTTTTCGTCATCGAAATCAAGGATGACCACGTTGATCTTCTGATCCAGTTCAACGACTTCTTTCGGGTCGCTGACGCGTCCCCAGGAAAGATCGGTGATGTGGATCAAGCCATCTACGCCGCCCAGGTCGATGAATACACCATAGGATGTGATATTCTTGACGATTCCTTGCAGGATCTGTCCTTTTTCGAGCTTGCTGATGATTTCTTTCTTTTGCAGTTCAAGCTCGGCTTCGATAAGCGCTTTGTGGGAAACGACAACATTTTTAAATTCCTGATTGATCTTGACAACCTTGAATTCCATTGTTTTATTTACGAACACATCGTAGTCGCGGATGGGTTTCACGTCGATTTGCGAGCCTGGCAAGAAGGCTTCGATGCCGAACACATCGACAATCATACCGCCCTTGGTGCGGCATTTGACAAATCCTTTGATAATTTCTTCGTTTTCCAGCGCCGTGTTGATACGATCCCATGAACGGGCGGCGCGGGCTTTTTTGTGCGACAAGATCAGTTGCCCTCTTTTGTCTTCCTGATTTTCGATGTATACTTCAACCGTATCACCTGCTTTCAGTTCGGGATTGTAGCGAAATTCGCTCACTGAAATGACGCCGTCCGATTTGTAACCGATATTCACAACGACTTCGCGTTTGCTTATAGAGATTACCGTTCCGTCAACCACTTCGTAGTTGTTCACTTTGTTCAATGTGCCGTCGTATGCTTCTTCGAGCTGGATACGTGCGGCGCCCTCGAATGTTTCACCTTTCTCATACGCATCCCAATTGAAGTCTTCAACGGGAGCAGTGTTTTTTAAATTTTCCATGAATGATCTGTTTTAAAAAGCGTTAATTGAATAAGACATTATATTATCTAAGTTGAACGCAAAGATAGCGGTTTTTTCCGAAAGCCAAAGTCTTTGAATGGAAATGGGAATCTCCGTATAGTCAAGGCGAGGTGGGGTGGGGAATCAATTATTCAATAGCTCGTCATGCAGGTTGGACAAGCGCCTGCGCAGGTGCAATACGGCATAATGTTTTCTGGAGATCAGTGTATTGACGGTTATTCCGGTAGACTCCGAAATATCTTTGAACGAGAAGCCTTGCAGTTCGGTCAGCTCGAAAACCGCTCGCTGTTCGGCAGGGAGTTCCGACAGAGCCGCTTCTAATTCTTCCCAGACCAGCGCTTTTGCATAATCCGATTCGGGTGAAGCGTCTTCGTCGGGGATGAGTTGAGCTGCGTCAAGAAAACTATTGTTTTCATCCGTATCCGGTTGGCAGGAAATTTCTTCTTCTTTGTGCTTGCGGCTACGGTCGATGATCAGATTGCGTGCCACAGCATAAAGCCATGAGGATATACTCCGGATCGGATTTTCTTCCGCATCTATCTTCGATAATTGATAGAATACATCTTGCAGTATATCCTCGCTGTCTTCCTTGGAGGGAACCCTCCTCATGATAAATCGTTGCAGGCGATGCCGGTATTCTTTGAATATAGCAGCCGTTTCACTCATCTTTTTCTTCTCCGGCCATATACTTGCGGATGTATTCGCGTTTCTGCTCGAAGGTCATTTCCTTCATACGCTTATGTATATGCGACCGAAGCGAATGCCCGTGTCCATGCATTCCGGAATGGTGATGCCTCAATCCGCCGAACATGCCGCCGAATAACAGCCTGCACAGGATCAGCAGCCCTGCCGCCTGCCAATAGTTTATCGCTTGCCATCCGATGATAGCCGGAATGAGCATGTTCCACAGCAGCATCGTTATTGCGGCTATCGCGGCTATCGCTGCAACAAAGATTATTCCATGCCAAAAATGTCTTGCTTTCTTCATTTTGTTTTTCTTTCATTTGTTATTAATTCAACAGCACCTGTATCACAGGTTTTTATACACTTTCCACAGCCAACGCAATCCAGCGGGTATTTTACCCAAGCATAGCAATCTATGCTGTATGTCATATCCAGTACCCCGCGCCGGCACGCCGATACGCAGGCTTCACATCCCGTACATTTTTCCTTGTTGATAGACAAGGATACGACTTTCTTTTTTCGATGAAACATATTGAAACAGATTGGTGTCTATTCAGGTAGACGAACAAGCCGGACGGATATTTTAAGGAAACCAACCTTTTTCAGGCCAGCAGGATCAAGCTGAATGCCATAATGCCCATTCCTGTCATAAGGCCGTAGATGGATATGTGATGTTCGCCGTACTCGCGGGCGGCAGGGAGAAGTTCGTCTAAGGAAATGAAGATCATGATTCCTGCCACAGCCGCAAAGACACAGCCCAGCAGGACGGGCGACATGAACGGCATCAGCAGCAGATACGCAATGCAAGCGCCAAGCGGCTCGGCAATCCCTGAAAGCAGCGACAGGCAAAACGCTTTCTTCTTATTGCCCGTGGCGTGGTAGACAGGCACGGCAACGGCAATACCTTCCGGTATATTATGTATGGCAATAGCAACGGCAATGGCTATCCCAAGCGTGGGGTTCTCTATCGCGGAAGTGAAGGTGGCAATGCCTTCGGGGAAATTATGTACGGCAAGGACGAGCGCAGTCATCATTCCCATCTTCATCAGCTTGGACTCACGTTTTACAGGTTCTTCCATGCGTTCTATCGAACGCGCTTCATGCGGGTTTTCAAACGAAGGAACCAAACGGTCGATCACTCCGATCAGCAACATGCCTGCGAAAAAGCAGCAAACGGTAAGCAACATGCCTCTTGTGGTCCCCACTTCGTCCACAAGCAGTTTCTGCGCCTGCGCAAAGATCTCCACAAAGGATACATATATCATTACTCCTGCCGACAATCCCAAAGAGAAAGACAGGAATTTCCTGTTCGTGCTTTTCGCCAAACAGGCGATCAGGCTGCCGATTCCGGTAGACAGCCCGGCGAACAAGGTTAATAACAGTGCATTTATGACGTTCTGTTCCATCGTTGATCGTTCTTATTGAAATAATAATAAATCGTTTTTCCGGCGCATGGCATCAGCCTTTCGGCCCGTTGTCTTTCTCTTTCCTCCTGTTTACCGACTCGACGGCTTCCTGTACGACGGGCTTGTTCTCGAACCGCCTGGCGTAGCCGGAATAGTCCGGATGGATAGGAACGTAGTCCGGATCAAGAAATAGCGGGCTGGAGATGATGTGATCCGCCGTGGAACGATTGCAGCAAAACACAATATTTTCAACGCCGGCCAAGCGGGTCAGCGCCTTAACATCGGTGTCATGAGGCTGCAACGTCATCGGGTCGGTGAAGAAAAACAAATAATCTATCTGGCCGTCCACAATACGGGAACCGATCTGTTGATCGCCTCCAAGCGGGCCGGAGTTTAAAATGGTAAAATCCCATTGAACCTCGGGATGTTTCTCTTTCAAAGCCTCCCGAAGCAGCGTGCCGGTAGTTCCTGTGCA
The DNA here is from genome assembly GCA_031287715.1 of Mediterranea sp. (in: CFB group bacteria). Taxonomy (GTDB): domain Bacteria; phylum Bacteroidota; class Bacteroidia; order Bacteroidales; family Bacteroidaceae; genus Bacteroides. Next base: position 821 of record JAITSN010000064.1, on the reverse strand, counting down.
GTAAAATTTGTGCCCCATCAGTACGTCGGAGTTCCAGACCACCCATTCAATCATGTCTCTTTTCATTGCATCGTGTGCAACCAGTCCTATTTTACGAATCAGTTTTTCCATGTCATTTCTTACTTATAAATAATAATGCGAAAAGGCTCTTCTTTCTTTTCATCTAAAATCGTACCAATATACTGCTTTTTATTTGTCCGGAAACAGGGTTGGCCGTTATTTTCCCAACAAAACCCGCGGACTAAAGGCGAGCTGATCAAACTGAAAGGCAAAAATAGTAAAGTCTATTATTATGAGATCGGTGAAGATAAGTGCGCCGCATATAAAAAGCGACGCCCCACCGAAGTGAGGCGAAGGGGGTCCGTCCTGCTAAAGCAATCGGAACCGTACGACATCTACTAAACCTCCGTCGCGGAACAATGCGAAGATAAATACTAATTTTTAAAATCCAAATAAAAATGGAAAATTTTAATCAGCGAAAAACTTTCCAGGAAAAGCAGCCCGATAAAGGGCGATACTATTATTGCGATCAGTATCGCGCAAAAGATTTATATCGAACGTACCTTATATATCGAACGATAAACGAAGCAGTTCCGCCGAACGGCATTATTGTTGCCCAAGGTGAAACTCTTCCGTTTCCGGTATTACCGGATTCCGCCGGAAGATGTCTTCCAATTCAATGTCGTTTAGTTAAGCTATAATTTTTTCTTATTCAAGTAATAAATCTTTTTTGTTTTATGATTTTTGTGATTGGTTCTACCGTGCCTTATGATTTCGCAGATCTTGTTCATTAGCTCATCAAATGATCTTAACGCATTTTT
>JAITSN010000046.1 GCA_031287715.1 Mediterranea sp. (in: CFB group bacteria) | reverse complement strand
GGATTGCCGTTGGGCATCCTGTACTTCAAAACGATGCAGGTGATGTGCTGCGCATTGAACCACGGCGCCATATCGAACCCCTCGTGATTCATGGCCAAACGGACGTAGCCTCCTCCCGGACACATGATAACAGTTATGCTGTTGGGGACGGGGGATTTGAATACGGTAATGGTTGGTTCACTGACATTGGCTACGCGCCCGTTCTCCAATTGTTGTTCTTTGCCTTCCAGCCCGTTACTGTTTGGCGCTCCGTTGGGCCATAAGGGTATTTCGACCGGCTTTTGCGCATACATACCGGTGGTTATGGTTAAAAGAGAGATGACAAGTGCCTTTTTCATTTTCTTCGCTCGTTTCAGTTGGTTGTACCGGTAGCCGGACGGGCGTGCTTGGAGAGTGCCTCTCTGACGGCATCGGATTGCATATTTCCTTCGACAAGCAAGCGGATCATTTCCGTCTTCGCATTGGTACGGAGTGTGATGGATTTCTCAAAGTGTCCGGAGAGTTTCCCTGTCCCATCGTAGGTTACTTTTATCTTTCCGGTTTTCCCGGGCATTACCGGTTCTTTGGTATATTCGGGTACGGTGCAGCCGCATGAGGCTACAGCCTGGTGAATGACCAGCGGGGCATTGCCGACATTGGTAAAGGTGAATGTTCCGCTTACGATCGGGCTGCTTTCCGGAAAAGTGCCGAAGTTGTGCGTTGTTTTATCAAATTTGATCTCCGCGCCGCCTTGGGCAAAGGCATAACTAGTACCGGCTGCCCATAAGCTAATAATAAGTAGTATCTTTTTCATTGGAGTATTTAATTAGTGTTTACCGGGAACAAAAATAAATCTTTTTTTTGGAATTAACCGGGTGTAAATGTGCCAATATAGTATTAAGATCGGTATACGAGCAGGATATGTTTGCTGTTTCCAAAAAAAGAGGGCTACCCGATCCGGATAGCCCTTTTCCTTTCTTTAAGGATGCGCCTTGGCTCAGTCTTTCAGCTTGGCGGCGATGAAACTGCGGTTCAGGCGGGCGATGTGACTGATGGAAATGTTCTTCGGACATTCGGCTTCGCAAGCGCGCGTGTTGGTGCAGTTGCCGAAGCCAAGTTCGTCCATCTTGGAAAGCATCGCTTTCGCACGGCGGTGAGCTTCGGCTTTGCCTTGGGGCAGAAGGTTCAGCTGGCTGACTTTCGCCGAGACGAACAGCATCGCCGAACCGTTCTTGCAGGCGGCCACACAAGCACCACAACCTACGCAGGCGGCGGCGTCCATGGCTTCGTCGGCGATGTCTTTAGGGATAAGGATGGCGTTAGCATCCTGGGGAGCGCCCGTATTGACACTGACATAGCCGCCCGCTTGCATGATTTTGTCGAAAGCCCGGCGATCAACCATCAAGTCGCGGATGACGGGGAAGCCCGCCGAGCGCCAAGGCTCGACAGTGATCGTTTCACCATCTTTGAAGCGGCGCACGTACATCTGACAGGTGGTGGCGCCCGTTGCCGGCCCGTGCGGATGCCCATTGATGTACAGCGAGCACATGCCGCAGATACCTTCGCGGCAATCGTGGTCGAACACAACGGGTTCTTCGCCTTTATTTATCAGTTCTTCGTTCAGGATGTCGAGCGCTTCAAGAAATGAAGTATCCGTCGGGATGTCTTTCATTTCATAAGTCTTAAATTCTCCTTTGGCTTTGGGGCCTCTCTGGCGCCAGATCTTCAGCTTGAATGATATATTCTTTTCCATTACGCTTTGTAGTTACGAGTTTGTACTTTGATGAATTGGTAGTCGAGGTCTTCCTTAACCAGTTCCGGAGCGCCATCGCCTGCATATTTCCAGCAGGCAACGTAGGAGTAATCTGCATCGTCGCGCAGCGCTTCGCCTTCGGGGGTCTGGTATTCTTCGCGGAAGTGGCCGCCGCAAGATTCGTTGCGGTTCAGCGCGTCGCGGGCCATGAGCATGCCCACTTCGATGAAATCATCTAAGCGGAGTGCTTTTTCCATCTCGATGTTCAAGTCGTCGATACCACCGGGGATGCGCACGTCGCTCCAAAATTCCTTCTTCACCTCCTGGATCTCCTTCAATGCTTGCTCCAGCGATTCTTTGGTACGCGCCATGCCGACGAGGTCCCACATGATGCGCCCCAGCTTTTTGTGGATAGAATCCACAGAGCGCTTGCCGTTGATCGCCTTGAGCCGCTTCATCTTTTCGTATATCGTTTTCTCAGCTTCGACGAACTCCGGAAGATCGGTGGAGAAGCGCGGAATCTGGATCTGATCGGCTAAATAATTCTGGATCGTGTACGGCAGAACGAAATAACCGTCGGCCAACCCCTGCATCAACGCCGATGCACCCAAGCGATTGGCGCCGTGGTCGGAGAAATTGGCTTCGCCGATGGCGAACAAACCGGGGATGGAGGTCATCAGCTCGTAATCCACCCAAATACCACCCATAGTATAATGAATAGCGGGGAAGATCATCATCGGGGTATGGTACGGATCTTCGTCGGTGATTTCTTCGTACATGTCGAAGAGATTCCCGTAGCGTTCGGCAACAACATCCTTACCCAGGCGGTCGATCGCATATTTAAAGTCGAGGAAGACAGCCAAACCCGTGTTATTCACCCCAAAGCCTGCGTCGCAACGCTCTTTGGCGGCGCGAGAAGCCACGTCACGCGGCACAAGATTGCCAAATGCGGGATAGCGGCGCTCCAAATAGAAGTCGCGGTCTTCGTCCGGAATATCCGTCGCCTTCTTCATGCCCGCCTGCAACGCCTTCGCGTCTTCAATTTTCTTCGGCACCCAGATGCGCCCGTCGTTGCGGAGCGACTCGGACATGAGCGTCAACTTAGACTGTTTGTCGCCATGCACCGGCACGCACGTCGGGTGGATCTGCGCAAAGCACGGATTGGCAAAGTACGCGCCCTTCTTGTAGCACTGTATGGCCGCCGAGCCATTAGAACCCATCGCATTTGTAGAAAGGAAGAACGCGTTGCCATAACCGCCCGTGCCGATCACCACCGCGTGGGCCGAGAAGCGTTCCAGCTCGCCCGTCACCAAGTTGCGGGCGATGATGCCCCGCGCGCGCCCGTCGATGATCACCACGTCGAGCATCTCATAACGCGTGTACAACTTAACATTCCCCTTATGCACCTGGCGGCTCAACGCCGAATAAGCACCCAGCAACAACTGCTGACCCGTCTGGCCGCGGGCATAGAACGTGCGCGACACCTGAGCGCCGCCAAAAGAACGGTTGTCCAACGTGCCGCCATAATCGCGCGCAAAAGGAACGCCCTGTGCAACACACTGATCGATGATCGCGTTCGACACCTCGGCCAAACGATACACATTCGCTTCACGGGCGCGGTAATCCCCCCCCTTGATCGTATCGTAAAACAAGCGGTAAACCGAATCGCCGTCGTTCTGGTAATTCTTGGCAGCATTGATCCCTCCCTGCGCAGCAATCGAATGTGCGCGGCGCGGAGAGTCCTGAATACAGAAATTGAGCACCCGGAACCCCATCTCGCCCAAAGAAGCAGCCGCAGAAGCGCCGGCCAAACCGGTTCCTACCACAATAATATCCAAGCGACGTTTGTTTGCCGGGTTCACCAACTTCTGGTGAGCCTTGTAGTTAGTCCATTTCTCGGCCAGCTGGCCTTCGGGAATCTTCGAATCTATCTTAGTCATAATACTGTTTCAATTTATTGGTTTATTAGAACTTACGAGCAACAACACGCTCCACACAGCGATTTTAAAAAGAAAACAACAATCACCAAGGCGAAACCGCCAACAACAATCGTCGAATAAACGCAGGAGATCACCTTCCAGCGGCCAAACCACACCTTGTTGCTCAAGCCCATCGTTTGCAGCGAACTCCACAGCCCATGCGTCAAATGAAACCAAAGCGCGCCGAGCCAGATCAAGTAAAGCACAACATACGCCGGCTTGCTGAACGTATATGCGATGAATCCGGCGCCATCCGTGGGCGAAAGCTCCTTCCCGCCGATCGAAACCCCGTGAAGGCCTATTATTTCGGCAAACTGCATATTAAACCAGAAATTAAACAAGTGCAACAGCAATCCCAGCACCACAATAAGCCCCAGCACGAACATGTTTTGCGAAGCCCATTCAACCGTCTTGGGCCTTGCCGATACGGCATAACGCTCGCTGCCGCGCGCCCGACGGTTCTGAAACGTCAGCCAGAGCGCAAACAAAAAATGGAGCGCCACAAGGCCGGCAAGCGCCACCGTAGCAACCAAGGCATACCAGTTTGCTCCCAGAAACGCACAAACCACATTGTAGGCATCCGCGCTGATAACCGCAACAAGATTCATCGCCATGTGAAATGTTAGAAACAAAATAAGGGCAAGCCCGGTGACGCTCATCACCACCTTCCTCCCTACAGATGAATTAATTAACCACATAAATAATTGTTTTTTAAATTAATTATTATTGAATTTTCGAATTTTCAAACCTTAAAGTTTGTGCAAAAATAAGATAAAAACTCAAACGCCCCAAGCTCAAAAGCCTTTTGTAAGGCCGTTTTGGGCGTTGCCTTCGACCCAGGCCATCCACTGCAAGTCCTCGCTCCGTGATGTGAAGCCCAAAGTTTGGACGAATTAATAATATTTATCTTGCATGAGTTCGATATTGCACCGGACTCATATTGTTTAAAGCAGACTTTATCCGCTTGTTATTGTAATAGTCAATGTACTGTTCCAATTCTTCACGGAAGTGTTCGATCGACTTAAACTTCTGTAAATATAATAATTCGGATTTCAACAATCCAAAAAAGTTTTCCATCACCGCATTGTCCAAGCAGTTTCCCTTACGGGACATGCTCTGTCGAATACCCCTTTCCTGCAACAGATACTGATAGCGTTTCATCCGGTATTGCCAGCCCTGATCCGAATGAAGCACCAGGTCTATTTCCTTTGGCAGCTTCTTGAACGCATCATCAAGCATTTGTATTGTCTGATGGAAAGTAGGCCGCTCTGATATGTTGTAACTTAC
>JAITSN010000049.1 GCA_031287715.1 Mediterranea sp. (in: CFB group bacteria) | reverse complement strand
GGCAAAGGCTCACCGTCCTGCCCGCCTACAATCACACCCTGTATTTGCACATTCTGCGAATATGCCGCGAGTGTAATCCCTAATAAGAATAAGATAAAGACTAACTTTTTCATGGGTTTGGTTTCTACTAATTAAATAAGATTAACGACTTGTTCGTTGTCTGACAAATATAAAGGTTCGAAAGATATAACGAAATTTCCCTGCCTATTCGCAAATACGTCAGTCCGATAGCCGTAATACGCCGATAATACGCCGGTGGGAAAACCCATTGAGAACAAGTTTGACATCTGAAAACATATTGTAAAGGAAATGCCAATACACACACCTTGTAAATCAATCCGCTACATATAGCGGTGCTTAAGGGGGGTGTTAAGTATGCCTCAACACCCCCCTTAAAGATTTCTTATCTGATGGGGGAGGGGGTGATTTTTCTTTACTTCTGCGTCCTTAGAATGAACTACCTACACTAAACTTTGAATCGGCTTGAGGGACAACATGTGTTCGGGCACGGCCAGTTTGATTTCTTTTAGCAGGAGTTCCAACAATCTGTTTCGGATAAAGCCTTTGTGCCTGACCAGGACAATAGGGCGCGTGGGGCGTGGTATGGCGAAGGGGCGTACCAGCTCTTTTTGTTTTTCGCCAAGCTGGGAAACGGCCAGCTCCGGAATAAACGTGATCCCTTGCCCGTTTTCCACCATACGCATGAAGGTTTCCAAGCTGTCCAACCGGTAGGACATCTGGTTTATCCTGGCGGCTTCCAAACGGCAGAACCGCAGCAGCTGATCGCGGAAGCAATGTCCCTCGTCAAGCAACCACAAACGTTCGCCGGTGATTTCGCTGGAACGGATGATCTCGTTCTTGTAGATTTTCTCACCGGGCGATACATAGCCGTAAAACTCTTCGTAAAAGAGCGTGTCGCCCAGGATCCAGTCTTCTTCCGGCTCGTTGGCCCATATGGCGGCGTCTAAGGCTCCTTTATTCAGATCGGCTTTTATTTCGTGGGTCTTCCGCTCGTAGACCTGCAAGTCCATCTCCGGATACTTCGCTGCCAGCTGGGGGAAAAAGCGAGGCAGCAGATAGGGGGCGATCGTAGGCAGCACTCCTAAACGGAATGTCCCGCCGTACGACAAAGTCTCTTCCTTTACAATTTCTTTCACCCGGGCAACCTGCGTTTGTATGAGGATCGCCTGCCGGACGATCTTCTTCCCGATTTCGGTTGGAACCACAGGCTGCACATGGCGGTCAAAAAGACTCACTCCAAGCTCGTTTTCTAATTTCCGGATCATGGCGCTCAGCGTAGGCTGGGTCACTCCGCAGTGCTCTGCCGCCTTCGCAAAATGCCGGTGCTTGTCGATAGCCAGAATATATTCCAATTGCTGTAAGGTCATAATTACTTTATTATTTTTTCATTAATACCGAATTTCTCCCCTGAACGATGCGTACCGATCGGTTCGACATGAACAACGATATCGTATACGTTTTCAACGGTTCTTTTAATGCTGTCTTCCACCGCTTCGGCTATATTATGGGCTTCATTTAAAGAGATACCGCCGTCGGCTTCAATATCCAAGGCGATCATATACAGATTGCCGATCTGTCTTGAACGGACACGGTGCGGGTTGTTCGCATCGGGTATTTTCTTTACCGCTTCGAATATTTTATTATAAACGGAAACGTCTTTGACGCCATCCATCAAATCGGCGTTGGAGTCCATGAAGATACCGATGGAAGTCTTTATGATAAACAAGCTGATGATAAATCCCGTTACTGTATCGAGGACAGGCAGCCTCAGAACAAAAGTAAAGAAAAGCCCGGCAAGCACTCCGACGGATATGATCACATCGTTCCGCATATTCTTTGCATTGGCTATCAAGAGGGAGCTGTTTATCCGTTTACCCTGGCGGTACTGGTAAAACGACAGGCCCGATTTCCCGATAATAGAAAAGGCAGTGACATAAATGGCCATAACGCCCGGTAAATCCTTGGCTTCGGGGGAGAGAAGGCTTTGTACGGAAGAGATCAACATTTGGACGCCCGCATAGAAAATAACCAGCGAAAGTATCTTGGTTGCAATCCCTTCCGCTTTCTCGTATCCGTAAGCATATTGCAGATTAGGCGGCCGGCTTACGATACGGGCTGTAAAAATCATCACGACGGAGATGATCACGTCTATGGCCGAATCAATCCCATCGCTTATTACAGCCAGACTTCCGGAAAGCAGCCCGACAATAATCTTAGACAGGGATAATAGCACGTTACCCACTGTGCTCACCCAGGATGTCCGGACAAGCGCCCTGTCTCTCAACGATTTTTCTTTCATAAATGGGAATTATATTCTTCAATAGACCACAAATATAGCATCATTTGCGAAACCTACTGAATTTTTGCTTTTATTCGTTGCTGATTTTAGTACATTAAAACAGTCATTATTATGAAAGTCTTACAAACAGGATCATTTTCGGAATACGGAAAGATCATCGAATCTTTTATTGGCCAGGGAGCCACACTTGGCATTGCCATTATCAAAGCGCTTATCATTCTTGTTATCGGTAAAATCCTTATCAATCTGATCAGCAAGATCGTCAGGCGGCTTTTACGCAAAAAAGGCATTGACCCGTCCGTACAATCTTTCGTGGGCAGTTTGATTAACGTCACCCTGATCATTTTGCTCATCATTTCAGTTATCGGCGTATTAGGCATACAAACCACTTCGTTTGCGGCGCTGCTGGCCTCGATCGGCGTAGCCATCGGTATGGCGCTGAGTGGAAACCTGTCCAATTTCGCCGGCGGGATTCTCATTCTATTGTTCAGGCCATTCAAAGTGGGTGACTTCATTACCGCACAAGGCATAAGCGGCACGGTAGTAGAAATACAAATATTCCATACCATACTGAACAGCCCGGATAATATCAGGCAATACATTCCGAACGGTTCGCTGAGCAGCGGCGTTGTTACAAATTTCAATGTAGACAAACGTAGAGTGGAATGGATATTCGGAGTAGATTACGGCGAGGATTATGACAAAGTCAAAACCGTCATCGAAAAGATATTAGCTAAAGAAAGCCGGCTATTGCCCGATCCGGCGCCATTTATAGCCCTTCACGCATTAGACAGCAGCAGCGTCAATATAATCGTACGGGCATGGGTTGGAGGCTCAGCCTATTGGGATGTCTATTTTGATATGAATAAAGAAGTATATGCTACGTTCAATGCAGAAGGTATCAATTTCCCGTTCCCGCAATTAACGGTACATCAAGTATAATTAAATAATGTATATATATTCTGTACTCAATGCTTTCGGGCAAGAATCTTTGAAGCTGTTGAAAAGTTATCAACTTATTTAGTTACTTTTGCGACACTAATTTCTTTGTCAACATGGAATTTATTGAGGTTAACACGAATGAATTGATTTTGTTATCAGTTACGGGTATTTTGTTTCTGATCCAAGTTATCTATTATTTAGCTTTATATAACCGGATAAACGCACATAATAAAGCTGCCAGACGAAAAAAGGTAAGTTTCTCGGAAGAGCTTCCTCCCTTGTCGGTAGTGATCTGTGCCAAGAACGAAACCGAAAACCTGCGAAACTTTCTGCCATCGATTCTGGAACAGGATTATCCGGAATTTGAAGTTATTGTTGTCAACGACGGCTCGACCGACGAAAGCGAAGAGTTGCTGTCTTTATTCGCAAGGGATTATCCCCATCTGCACCGTAGTTTTACTCCGGAAAACTCACGCTACATCAGCCACAAAAAATTGGCGCTGACGTTAGGTATTAAAGCGAGTAAGCATGAATGGGTGGTCTTTACCGAAGCCAACTGCCATCCGGTAAGCAAGTCCTGGCTGCGGCTCCTGGCGCGGAACTTTACTCCCGGCACCGATATTGTGCTTGGATACAGCGGATACGAACGCAGGAAAGGATGGATGCATAAGAAAATAGCTTTTGATTCACTATTTACTTCTATGCGCTATCTGGGTTACGCCCTTGCCAGGAAACCGTATATGGGAATCGGACGCAACATGGCATACCGCAAAGAATTATTCTTTCAACAGAAAGGATATTCGGCACATCTGAATCTGCAGAGAGGGGATGACGACTTGTTTGTAAACAAGATAGCCACAAAGAAAAACACCCGCGTAGAAACCGACGTCAATGCTACGATCCGCATAAGGCCCGTTCAGTACAAGACGGGCTGGCGTGAAGAAAAAGTCAGTTATATGGCTACTTCACAATACTACAAGGGTTCACAACGGTTTATGCTGGGATTTGAAACCTTTACACGGATTTTATTCTACCTTGCAGCCATTACCACCATTACCTTTGGAATATTGGATAAACATTGGCAAGTGGCGGGTATTGGAGGATCCCTCTGGCTCGTCCGTTACATGATTCAGGCAATAATTATCAATAGGACGGCGAAAGAAGTAGGAGAGAACAGGAGATATTATTTCTCTCTTCCGGTATTTGATATTCTGCAACCGTTGCAGTCGTTGGGATTTAAAATGTTCCGTATCTTCAGGGGCAGACAAGCCGATATAATGACCCGGTAAGCTAACGGGTCATTATTCGTATCGCATAGAATTGGCCGGTTCTATTCTTGTTATAAGATAGGATGGGCCAATTAACATGAATAGGGATACCACCAATGTTCCTATATTTAATGAAAGATAGATCCATATATTCAAAGACATGGGAACCGTATCGACGAAGTAAGTTTCCGGATCAAGTTTGAATACGCCGAAGAGGGTTTGCACGAAATAAAACCCTGCTCCGAGAAGATTTCCCCACAGCATCCCTTTACCGATCAGAAAAACCGAAAGCCAGAGAAAGACCTTACGAATCGTCTGGTTGTTCGCTCCTAAGGCTTTGAGTACGCCAATCATGTTTGTGCGCTCAAGGATGATAATGAGTAATCCGGAAATGACAGTGAAGCCGGCAACTCCAATCATCAGAATAAGAATAACCCAAACATTCAAATCCAGCATATCAAGCCATCCGAAGATCTGTGGATTGAGTTCTTCTATGTTGCGCACATAAAAAGGCTCGCCGTACCGGTCAAGCCGCCTGTCTGTATCAATAGCGATCCGGTAAGTGGTTTCGGCTAATCGGCTGAAATCTTTAACCTGAATTTCCAATCCGCTAACCTGATCATACTTCCAACCCTTCAAGCGATTGACCGTATAAATGTCCGTCATCAGGAAATTATTATCGTATTCGGAGATATTGGTTTGGAAAATACCTTTAATCGTAAATCGCCTTGCACGAACTTCATCTTCGATATAATATGTATATACCTTATCTTCCGGTTTCAGTTTCAGCTTGGCAGCCAATGTTTTGGATATGAGAACCTGGTTGCTCGCAACGGTATCGGAGAATTGCGGTATTTCGCCTTCAACCAAATGGTTCCGAAAGAAAGAAGCGTCGAACTCTTGCCCTACTCCTTTCAGGATCATACCTTGAAAGGCATCGTCCATCTTAATCATTCCGGGCTTGGTGGAGTACCGCTGTACATGCTTAACTTCGGGATACGCATACAACGTCCGGAAGATGCTATCGCCTGCCGCGATAGGCTTTGTTTCGTATGAACGAACGCCATCAAAATTCGTGATTTGAATATGGGAACCCAATCCGGTAACTTTGGCCCTCACTTCCTTTTTAAAACCAACAACAACCGCAACAGATAAAATCATCACCGCCAATCCCAAAGCTATGCCCACCATAGCAATCAGCACCGCCGGACGGGAAACCTGCTTCCCACCTTCCTCGCTTTGATAAATACGTCTGGCTATAAAAAAAGAGAAAAGGTTCATGTGAACGGTATATCTATATTGTTTTTCCCGGATACACCTCCAATGCCCTTTCAAGAACGAACAACGCACGCGTCAAATCTTCTTTCTTCAGCACGTATGCAATACGCACTTCATTGCGTCCGGCGTCCGGAGTGGTATAAAAGCCCGAAGCAGGAGCCATATAGACAGTTTGTCCTTCATACTCAAAATCCGACAGGCACCAGGCGCAAAACTTATCCGAATCATCAACCGGCAGTTGTGCTACGGTATAAAACGCTCCCATAGGAATCGGGGAATAAACTCCGGGGATCCTGTTCAACCCGTCAATCAGGCATTTGCGACGTTCTACATATTCGTCGTAGGTTTCGCGGGTATATTCTTCCGGTGCATCAAGTGAGGCTTCGGCTGCAATCTGTCCAATTAATGGAGGGCTTAGGCGCGCCTGGCAGAACTTCATTACCGCATCCCGCACTTCTTTGTTCTTGGTGATAAGCATACCGATGCGGATGCCGCACTCGGAGTATCGCTTGGAAACAGAATCTATCAACACCACATTGTTCTCGATACCTTCAAGGTGGCACGCCGAAATATAAGGCGAACCGGTATAGATAAACTCACGATACACCTCGTCCGAAAACAGGAACAAATCGTACTTCTTCACCAAATCGCGAATCTGATTCATCTCACGGCGACTGTACAAGTAACCGGTAGGGTTGTTCGGATTGCAGATCAGGATGCCCTTCGTGCGTTCATTGATCAGTTCTTCAAACTTCTCGACTTTTGGTAAGGAGAAACCTTCTTCTATCGTTGTAATAATTGTGCGTATCCTGGCTCCGGCCGAAATGGCAAAAGCCATGTAGTTGGCATACGCCGGTTCGGGCACGATGATCTCATCACCCGGATTCAGGCAAGACATGAATGCAAACAGAACGGCTTCCGAGCCTCCTGTTGTAATAATGATGTCTTCTGCAGACAGGTTGATGTTAAACTTCCTGTAGTATGTTGTAAGTTTTTCCCTGTAACTTCTGTTTCCGGCGCTGGGGCTGTATTCCAATATCTCGCGGTCAATATGGCGTATCGCGTCGATCGCAATCTGCGGAGTAGGCAGGTCGGGCTGCCCGATATTCAGGTGAAATACGTGGGTTCCGCGCTGTTTTGCTGCATCAGCCAAGGGCGCCAATTTTCTGATCGGAGAAGCAGGCATTTCGTTTCCGCGAATGGAAATTGTCGGCATGGTTTTTAGTAATTATTATATTGTGGAGGCGCAAAGATAGAAAGAAAAAGAATACATTTGTTGCGCTTAACCCCAAATATAATGCCATAATGACAATAAACCTGATCACGTTTGCTTCGAACGTTCATAAAAGTACAGCGGTACGCGCTTCACATGAGATCATGTTAAATGAATTAGAGAATTATTACACACTTAACCTTGTTGATCACAAAGACATTGATAAATTAAACCCAACTGATTTCAGTATCATCTTTATCGCTACCGGCGGCGTTGAAAGGTTGGTTATGCAATGCTTCGAATCGCTTCCCCGTCCGTTCATCCTGTTGGCCGACGGTATGCAAAACTCGTTGGCTGCGGCAATGGAAGTCTCCGCCTGGCTTCGTTCAAGAGGAATGAAAAGCGAGATTTTGCACGGCGAGCCGGCCAACGTAGCCAAACGCATAGAGATACTACACAATAATTTCCTGGCGCAACGCAGGCTGAACGATATGCGTGTCGGAGTAATCGGCGCTCCTGCGTCGTGGCTCATTGCCAGCAATGTCGATTACCTATTGGCAAAGCGCCGTTGGGGAGTGGAATATGTAGATATTCCCTTGGAGCGGGTTTATGAGCTGTACAGCCAAATCACCGACGATCAGGTTGGGCAAGCGTGCGCGGAATTTGTGAGCAAAGCCCATGCCGTCCGCGAAGGTTCGCCGGAAGATATTTTGAAAGCGATGCGTTTATACCGGGCCATCAGGCAGGTATGCAAAGACGAGCGCCTGCAGGCGGTTACGGTAAGCTGCTTCAAATTAATGGATCATACGGCAACAACGGGATGCCTGGCATTGGCTTTACTGAACGACGAAGGCATTTACGCCGGATGCGAAGGAGATCTGCAGTCGATCTTTACCATGCTTTCCGCCCATTCACTTACGGGAAAGAGCAGCTTCATGGCAAATCCGTCCCTGATAGATACCCGGACGAACGAAATCATACTTGCCCATTGCACGATAGGTATCAAGCAAACCGGGCAATACATTATCCGGAACCACTTTGAGACCGGAACCGGCATAGCCATCCAAGGTATCCTGCCGTTGGGAGAAGTTACCATCGTCAAATGCGGCGGCGAATCGCTGGATGAATACTACCTGGCATCGGGCACGCTTGTCGAGAACCCGGATTACACGAATATGTGCCGGACTCAAGCGAAGATAAGAATGGATTCTTCGCCGGAATATTTCCTGAAGAGTCCATTGGGCAATCATCACATTCTGGTTCAGGGAAACTACGTCGATGTACTGAACGAATTCTTCTTAGCCAACGGATGTAAAAGGATAGAATAAGCGATGTGTATTGTCATAGGAACTTAATAGTTGTTTCACCGGCCCGTAACAAATCTAACCCATCTTTGTATCAACAAAGAATTAATGTATAACAAAGAAAGCAATGAACGAGTACCGCATTTTAGTCGTTGACGACGAAGAAGATCTTTGCGAGATCCTCAAGTTTAACCTTGAAAATGAAAGCTATCTGGTCGATACGGCTAACTCAGCCGAGGAAGCGCTCAAGATGGATCTGACCGCTTATAATCTGTTATTGCTTGACGTCATGATGGGCGAAATGTCCGGCTTCAAGATGGCGAACATCCTGAAGAAAGACAAAAAGACAGAAGGCATCCCCATCATCTTCATTACGGCTAAAGACACGGAAAACGACACGGTGACCGGCTTCAACCTGGGAGCCGACGATTATATCTCCAAGCCGTTCTCCCTGCGTGAAGTCATAGCCCGGGTAAAGGCCGTCCTGCGCCGGACACAGGCGGAAAAAGAAGAGAAAGCACCCGAAAGACTTATCTACCAAACGCTGGTGCTGGACATCCCCCAAAAGAAAGTCAGCATCGACGACAATAAAATATCGCTCACCAAGAAAGAGTTTGAGATCCTTTTCCTGTTGCTGGAAAACAAAGGGCGCGTATTCTCGCGGGAAGACATATTGAGCCGGATATGGAGCGATGAAGTCTACGTTCTGGATCGCACAATAGACGTCAACATCACCCGTTTACGCAAGAAGATCGGCGAATACGGCAAGTGCATCGTCACACGCTTAGGCTACGGATATTGCTTTGAAGTCAAATGAACAACGGCATTGCTTTCTTCTCTTTCGGGCGCAAGTTTTTCCTTTCGGTCACCCTGCTGTTCCTCACCTTTGCCGCCGTCTTTATCATCTTTCAATACCAACGGGAAAAAGTATTCAAGGTTGAGCTGCTGAACAGCAAGCTGCAAGACTGCAACGATTGGTTCCACCGGGACCTGATTGAAACCAGAACGGAAGAAGGACAGTTTCCGGCGGCACTAAGCGTTGAGCGCTTCGGGCTGAAAGGATTGCGGGTGACCATCATCGATTTTGAAGGCAACGTCGTTTACGACAGCTTCGAATCCGCACGCAAGCCATTGGCAAACCACCTGCACCGGAAAGAAGTCGAGCTTGCCCTCAGCAAAGGATACGGCTATGACATCCGCCGCGTATCGGAATCAACGGGCATAACCTATTTCTACTCAGCCACACGGTACGGCGACTGCCTTGTCCGGACGGCGCTTCCCTATGATACAAAACTCAAAGAAACGCTACAGATAGATCCGGAATATATTTGGCTGGCCATCCTGATAGCCCTTGCCCTGATCTTCGTCTTCTATAAAGCAACCAACCGGCTGGGCATATCGCTCAACAACCTGCGGGAATTTGCCATACGCATAGACCGCAACGAACCTTATGATTACAACACGGCCATGGAAACCTTCTCCAACGACGAGCTTGGAGAAATATCGCAGCACATCATACAGATCTACCGGCGATTGCACGAAACCAAAGAAGCGCTCTACATCGAACGCGAAAAACTGATCGCCCACCTTCAACGCTCGCGCGAAGGCTTGGGCGTATTTACCGGCGACAAGAAAGAGATCCTCGTAAACTCCCTCTTCAAGCAATATAGCAATATCATCTCGGACTATAACCTGGAAACAACCGAAAGCATCTTTAACATACCCGAATTTGAGGCCATCACCCAGTTTCTCAACAAATCCCAAAACCGCCCCGCCGGAAAAGACGAAAAGCGCATGTCCATGCCCATCACAAAAGACGGGCGCAACTTCACCGTAGAATGTATCATCTTCCAAGACCAGAGCTTCGAGATATCCATCAACGACATTACGCAAAAAGAACAGGAAAGCCAGCTAAAGCGCCAACTCACCCAGAACATCGCCCACGAGCTGAAAACACCCGTCAGCAGCATACAGGCCTACCTCGAAACCATTGTCACCAACGAAAACATCACCCCCGAAAAAGTCAGCATATTCCTTCAACGGTGCTATGAACAAAGCAACCGCCTGAGCCGCCTGCTGCGTGACATCTCCGTGCTCACCCGTATGGACGAGGCCGCCAACATGCTCGATATGGAGCGGATCAACATCACCGCCCTTGTCGAAAACATCACCAACGAAGTATCGATCGACTTGGACAAGAAACAGATCACCGTCATCAACCTGCTCAAAAAGAACATTCAGATCAGGGGGAACTATTCGCTGATTTACTCCATCTTCCGCAACCTGATGGACAACGCCATCGCCTACGCCGGAACCCAGATACAAATCACCGTCAACTGCTTCCGCGAAGACAAAAGCCATTACTATTTCAGCTTCGCCGATACGGGAACCGGAGTCGGCCCCGAACACATGCAACGCCTGTTTGAACGCTTCTACCGCGTAGACAAAGGCCGCTCCCGCAAAATAGGCGGCACGGGGCTTGGCCTGGCCATCGTTAAGAACGCCGTACTCATACACGGCGGCAACATTTCGGCAAAGAGCAACCAGGGCGGCGGCCTCGAGTTCATATTTACGCTGTCGAAAGAAAAGTAGGCTACGGTTTTTCTGTATATTTGCGGCACTAACCCCATAAACCGTTTAGTATGAAATTATTCTATTACCTGGCCATTGCCATGCTTGCGCTCAGTTCGTGCCGTAACGGAAAAGCGCAGAAAGAACAAACCACAGAGAAAACACAAGAAGAAACCCAAGCCAACTTCACACTGCCGGAAATCCCCGCCATGTACACCACCCCCGAACAACAGGCCGGATTCTTAGTCAAACATTATTGGGACAATTTCGATTTCGCAGACACCACCTGCAAGCACCGCCCGGAAATCACCGAACGGATCTACGCCGGTTTTCTTGACGTAGCCGGCCACGCTTCCATGGAATCCGCCTGCGAAGGCATGAAACGAATGATGACCAGCGCCGGGAAAGACAAAAAAGTGTTCGATCACTTTGTGTCCTTGGCCGACAAATTCCTCTACGACCCGAACTCCCTCTTCCGCAACGAAGAACTGTACATCGCCATACTGGAAGAAATGATAGCGGCAGACGTCCTGGACGAGGTAGAAAAATCCCGCCCGCGCTACCGCCTGCAACTGGCCCAAAAGAACCGGCTGGGAACGAAAGCGCTCAACTTTGCGTACACCACGCCGTCCGGAAAACAAGGCACACTGTATAGCCTGCCGGCGGAATACACCCTTGTGTACATCAACAATCCGGGATGCCGCGCCTGCGGCGAAATCACCGAAGGCCTGAAACAGTCGGGAATCGTGCAACACCTGCTTTCCGAAAAACGCCTGACAATCCTCTGCATCTACCCCGACGAAGACCTGGGAGAATGGAAAGCACACCAGGGCGACTTCCCGCCGAGCTGGATCAACAGTTACGACAAAGGCGCCGTGATCCGCACCAAAGACCTGTACGACCTGAAAGCCATCCCCTCCCTGTACCTGCTGGACAAAAACAAAACCGTCCTGCTAAAAGACACCACACTCCCCCAGCTGGAACAATACCTTTTAAGTCTTTAAGTCTATACGGTTTTAAGGCAGTCTCAAATAAGCCTTTGAGTCTGCCTTAAAACCGTATAGGCTTAAATAATTTGGGCGTTGCCTGCGGCCCAGGCCATCCGCTGCAAGTCCTCGCTTCGCTGCACTTCGTTCCGCTCCACTCCGGGCTTTCCGCTTCTGTCCTTAACGCGGCTGCGCTTTACGGAAACGAAGGATACGCGCCACCTTCCGTTGCCGGTTTGGCCATTCGCTTCAAGTCCCCAACCTGTTTGCATCGCAGATGAGGCGAAAAAATTTTCCACAAACGCCATTCTGGGGCTTTTGTGAGGCTTCAAACTTTTTTGAAGGCCATCCAGCCACTTTATGGCGCTTCAACAAAGTTTGAAACGGTTTCCAGCCACTTTATGGGGCTTCAACAAAGTTTGAAGCGGTTTCCAGCCACTTTATGGGGCTTCAACAAAGTTTGAAGCGTCATCCAGCCACTTTATGGCGCTTCAAACTTTTTTGAAGCCTCATCAGAGGCCTCAAATGAGGTTTTTAAAAAAATAATTATCTCTTCGATAAAGAAAATAGGAGATTAAGATAGTAGGGAATGTGGCGCAGCCGCGTTAAGGACAGGAGCGGAAAGCCCACAGCGAAGCGAGGACTTGCAGCGGATGGCCTGGGCCGCAGGCAACGCCCAAACAAAACCTCTTTCATCTCCGGGGCGGGATTGCTTAGTAAATGGGGGCTGTTTGAGTATGAACCTGTAACAGGATTACCAAAACAAATTACCCCGATCTTTGATAGTTACTATCAAAAATCGAGGTAATTCTCTTTTATAGGGCTTCAGCTTACTATGCTCCGAAGTCGTCGAACATCAGCATGTTGCGCGGAACGCCCAAATCATACAGCATCTTTTCGACGGCTTTGGCCATCGGGCCGGGGCCGCACATGTAGTATTCAATATCTTCGGGAGCGTCGTGTTCCTTCAGGTAGTTTTCCAGAATGACGTTGTGGATGAATCCCACAGGGCCGGTCCATTTATCATCAGGCAGCGGGTCGCTCAACGCAATGTGGAAAGAGAAGTTGGGAAATTCACGTTCCAACTCGCGGAAGTCTTCTTCATAGAAGATCTCGTTCTTTGAGCGGGCGCCGTACCAGTAGGAGATCTTACGGTCGGTGATCTTCAAGGTTTTCAGCAGGTGAAGGATATGCGAACGCAACGGAGCCATACCGGCGCCACCACCCACATACAACATTTCGCGGCCGGAATCAAGGATCGGGTGGAACTCGCCGAAAGGCCCGGATACCATCACTTTATCCCCCGGTTTCAGCGAGAAGATATAAGAAGAACTGATGCCCGGAGGAACATTCATGAAGCCGCCGTTTACCCTGTCGAACGGAGGGGTGGCGATGCGGACGTTCAGCATCACGATGTCGCCTTCGGCCGGATAGTTGGCCATTGAGTAGGCGCGCATCGTTTCTTCGTTGTTCTTGCAGGTCAAGTTCCACATCTTGAATTTATCCCAATCGGCGCGGAAGCGTTCTTCGATGGCATAATCCGAATAGCTGATGTTGTAGGCAGGCACATCAATCTGGATGTAGCCTCCCGAAGTAAAGTTCAGGTGCTCGCCTTCGGGCAACTTCACCACAAACTCTTTGATGTAGGTAGCCACGTTGCGGTTGGAAACCACTTCGCACTCCCATTTCTTCACTCCGAGTATCGCTTCCGGGATCTTGATCTCCATATCTTGCCTCACCTTCACCTGGCATCCCAAGCGCCAATTGGCTTGCTGTTCCTTGCGCGAGAAGTGCACCTTTTCCGTCGGGAGGATCTCTCCTCCTCCGCTCTCTACCTGACAGCGGCATTGCGCGCACGATCCGCCGCCACCACATGCCGAGGGAAGGAATATTTTATTGGTAGCCAACGTGGTCAGCAGGGTTGAACCGCTTCCTACTTCTACTTCCTTCTCGCCGTTGATTTGGATCTTCACATTGCCGGAAGGCGAAAGATAGCTCTTGGCCACCAGAAGTATAATGACAAGCAGCAGAATCACGGTAAGGAAGACCCCGATGCTTGATAAGATTAAAGTCGTCATTGTTATTTCCTGTTATAATTATATTTTCAATCCGGAGAAACACATAAAGGCCATCGCCATCAACCCTACTGTAACGAAGGTAATGCCCAGTCCGCGTAACGGAACAGGAACGTTGGAGTAGGCCATCTTTTCGCGGATAGCCGCCAAACCGACAATCGCCAGCAGCCAACCGATGCCCGAACCCAGCGCATAGACCACGGCGCCGGCAACGCCCGTAATGGCTTGCGGGTTGGAAGGCTCCATCGTAATGCGCTGCTGCATGAACAGGGACGCGCCCATGATGGCGCAGTTCACGGCAATCAGCGGCAAGAAAATACCCAATGACGC
>JAITSN010000039.1 GCA_031287715.1 Mediterranea sp. (in: CFB group bacteria) | reverse complement strand
TCTTTATGGATCGCAACTTGGGCGCTACCAAGGCCGGCACCGGTTCCGGTTTAGGCACGGGTTTATTCTACCAATGGGGCAGAAAGGATCCTTTCCCCGCTACTTTGGCTCCTGGTGCTACTCAGCCGGGTAGTGGTTCTTTCACAGCCGTCGCTACAACTTCTGCTCTTGGTACTGTTACAAATACTATTCAGAATCCAGGTGTATTCTATTATAGTTCTTCTTCTCCTTACGATTGGCATTATGCTTCCCGTGATAATACCTTATGGGGTCATGACGCTAATGGTGGTATAAAGACGATTTACGATCCATGTCCTTCTGGTTGGCGCGTTCCTGTCAACTATAATATGTCTGATGCTACCAGCCCTTGGTACGGATTCACATTATCCAACGGTGGAACATTTTCTGAGGGTTACAATTGGGGCACTAACGCTGTATACCCCGCCGCCGGGTACCGCGACAACAGCAGTGGGAGTCTCAGCCTCGTAGGCACCACCGGGTACTTCTGGAGTGCATCGCCGTACAGTAGCACCAGCAGCAACGCCTCGCTCCTGTACTTCTACAGCGGCGCCGTCTACGTGGACAACCACTACAACCGGGCGCGCGGGTTCTCGGTGCGTTGTTCTCAAGAATAGCCAACAGCCTCACCCCAACAAAGCCTCACCCCGTGCCCTCTCCAAAGGAGAGGGTATTTCATTTTTAGCATGAGGACAGAAAAAAAGGTCTATTATTCTTATTTTATATTTTATTTTGTAGATTTGTAGCGATTCCTATATCGAAATCCTTAGATAAGTTTGGCGGATGGGAATACATATATTAGAAAGACGTTTACTACGTTTTGTTTTTGACGCATTAAAGATTCGCAAATTTTAATCCATCGTCAAAACAATGCAACGGTAGATGTCTACGGGATGTGTTTTTAATATTTTTCCCGTATCTTTCAACAAAGGAAAAGGGAAGCTGTTATACATATCAGCGTGGGCTTCTGAGTTGTTTCGTTCAGATGGTGGTGGGTATATGAAAGACTTAATGTGTAAAACGAGCAACAAATACAGGCTTCCACGCTTTTCTTTTTATATGGGTATCTTTATTATGAACTGTCCGATTCAGGGAGTCTGCGGGCAAAATAGGAATTTATATGAATAAAGCCTATTTTCTGATAGTATCAGGTGTAGCAATAATGTCTTTCGCAAGTTGTGGAACCCGCTATTTTGAAGTTGACATGCAACAATTGCAGCAGCTTTACGAACCGACTGCCATCACGTACGAAAGTTTGCATCAAAGCACGGTTTTGTATCTTGACCATTCGACTTGCATCATTGACGCACGACAAAACTCGAAAGTGTTTAAAAGCCTAACGGGGCAACTTGGGTTATATACCGATACCTTGTGCCTTATTAAAGGCGCTGATGTTGAACAAATTCCCAATACGGATAAATCCCCAACAAGTACCGATGTTTATAACATTATTAACAGTATAAGTATAGACATTCCATTTGCAGATATAGGGCAGGCAGTCAAAAATATTTGTGACCGTAATTCGCAGGCCATCCTGATAACCGACTGTGAGTATTTTGACAAGAGTGGTAAAAACCAGGACGGTTTTCCATATTTATCCGGCTCCTTCAAAAATTGGATAAAAAGAGGGTATTGTATTTATATTGTTGTTGAACCATACCAGGAGAAAAACAAGAATACCCTTTTCTATAAAAACCGTTTCTATTTCATCTTTACCGACGACAGGATGCAAGCTCCTATCAGCCACAATATGCTGAATGAAATCCAACCTTTTTTACAGGGCCAGGATAGGATTTGCCGGCTGTATAAGCTGACCAACTCCGACTTTATCGTCGAACAAGGTAAAGGTATGGTTGCCGAAGACCTGACTTTCACAGTAGAAGACTTTCCAGGCTTTAAATATGTTGATATATCCGACGATTGGAATTCTATTCGCGAATATGTGATGAAACTGGACGAATACGGCAACCCATTGCCTGAAGAGAAGCCGGAACCGTTGCTCAAAAATATGGAGTTCCACGATGGGGAAGATTATTTTATTGCCGATATGGAGATTGTTGCCACTAACATCACTTCGCAATATATGGCTTTAAGCGATAGCAGCATAACGGCTAAAAACATAGACCTGTCCGATGCTTTCAAACTGGACAAAGACGAACTGCGGAATCACAAACTGAATGTATTCCTGACCGAAAATATCTTCAACTATTTATCCGACGAAGAACGCTACGGAGGGAACCTCATCCGCCTGGATTTTGTAATAACCAAAGTTGGCCTGCAGGATAATTTCGACTATGACATGTTTACCTGGCAATCTATATATAATAATGAACAAGCCACTTGCGTAGCAAAAAGCATTGAAAATGTGCTTCATGATGTGGGAATAATTCCAACAAGCAACGACAGAAGAGTGATTCATACTGTTTTTCTGAAAACGGAAGCGTTATAGAATACAACTTTCGAGATTCAAGAGATTAACCAATAACTAAAATAATAGTTTTATATGAAAAGAATTGAAGCATTGAAACAGGTGGAAGCGCTGATAAGCGAGACCTATATGTACGCTGTAATTATCGGCATTGCAGCTGTAGTTTTGGCATTTATAATTGCCAACATCATTAAATGGGGTGGAGGAAAATACGACACTTCCCATATTAAAAGAAGAGTAGCCTATATAATAATAGGTATAATCGCACCCATCGGGTTCTTCTTGTACAATGCTTTGTATGTAAACAGTTTTATAATGAAAGCACCTTTGCAAGCGAAATTCACAACAGCTAACATGCTGGCAACATTGGCCGTATTGGGTGTGTATGTAGCTGTCGGCGTTATCACGATGTTGATTATGCGCTGCTCGAAATGGGGAAGCATCCTGGGACAATCAAAAAAGTAGGTACTTTAGAACGGCATTAAAGATGGCAAATATATTTGTAATAGGCATTGGTGGAACCGGTATGCGCTGCATAGAGGCGTTTACCCACTTGTGTGCCATAGGAATGTTTGATGATACCGATGTACATTTGTTGGCTTTGGACACCGATAAAGACAACGGCAACTTTACCCGGCTTAAAAACCTGAAAGAGGCGTATATTAAAACCAAAGGTGTGAATAAAAAACAGTATGCATTGAAAGACACATTTTTCTCTGCAAATCTGCATTATTACCAGTTTAGCCCTGATTATTCCAAACTTTCCACCTTCGATGCATTGTTCAATTACGGTGACACTAAATTCAGCAATCCGGAAAAGGCGGAAGTAGCCGACTTGCTTTTCACTGAAAACGCAAAGAAATTCGATCTCAAACATGGCTACCGCGCTCAAACACATTTGGGCAGTCTGTTAATGTATCATTCAATCATTAACGATGTCCGCACTAATGACCGTAGTGATTTGCGGAAATTTATCCAGGAATTGATTTCGGCTTGCTCGTCCGGAAAACCGCGCGTGTTCATACTTGGCTCGGTGTTTGGTGGCACGGGGGCATCTTCCATTCCTATCATTCCGAAAGCAATAAAAGAGGCAGCAGCATTGATATCCGATGCTACCGACATTGAACGCAATGCTTATTTCGGAGCTACTTTGCTCACGAGCTATTTTTCTTTTCCGTTGCCAAGCGACAACGAAAAGGCAAAACAGAAAGTAATTGCAACATCCGATCGCTTTGCCCTTAACTCGCAGGCGGCAATGATGTTTTATGAGGCAGACGAAACCGTGAAAAAGACCTATCAAAAGTTTTATATGATGGGAACGGAAGGCTTGGAATGGCAACCGGGCAAGGTAAAAGACAAAACTGTTACCGGCGGCGAAAGCCAGGAAAACGACTCGCACTATATTGAACTCCTGGCCGCTTTTGCGGCATATCATTTCTTCAATTCGTTGGAAGAAGGTACCGATCCGGAAGGACTTGCCGGCTTAGACGACCTCAAACGCGAAAAACGCTTGGAATATCTTTACCGCACTTTCAGCGAAAACGGGAAAATTGATTTTACCGACTTTGTAGGAAGCGAAAAGAAAGAAGAGTTTGCAAAGAAAATAGGATTGTTTACTGCAATGGGCTACTTGGTTTTGCTGCGTAAATATGATTTCTTTGAACAGGCACAAACGGGCGGCTTAAAAAAAGTAAAGATAGAAGGGTATGAAGATATTGATCTCGAAGAAGTTCGCAATCTGAAGAAATATATGAGCCTTTTCCATTTTGATAATAGGGATGGAAATATAAAAGATGGCTGGCTGCGACAAGTACACCGTTCGGCAGGTGGCGGCGACAAATTTTTACTAAACCCTGAAGTATTCGGCTGTAATTCTGAAAGAGAGTTTGAAAAGTTCGACTTCAACAGCAAACTCTATCAGAAAGGCTCTGATTTTGAAAATAAAAAATTCAATACAGGCTTAATGAGCAATATAATGGATAGATTCTACGGTAGTTTCATAAAAGAAAACGAACCCGACAGCATCACCAACAAAAATGAGAAGTTAATTAAAAGAGTGTATGATACGCTCTGTAAGTTGTATGAATTTAAAAGTTGAGTCACCATGGGAAAAGCAAAATTAATAAAGAGTACAGAGGGTACAAAGTCTAATCCCGAAGGAAAATGGTATGTACATGACCAGATAAAACCATTTATACAAGGAATTATAGCGGGCGATTTGGATATAAACCAAGTATCAAGCACGCTGATTTCGGGTGTGCCGACACCTTGGGCCAGAGCAAAGCTTTTTTGGTTTGCCTTTGATTACCAGCAACGTCAGGATGCGAATATCACGACTTCGGGATTGCTTGATTTCTATGGTGTTTTGCAGGATGAATGGAAAGGCATAATCGCATTACTCGCTCTATTTTCCGACCGTGTGAGTTTTTCAGAGCCAATTTATCTAAATCCTAAAGAAAACAACTTGTTTGAATTAACCGGTGCTTTTGGACGGATGTTGCTTGATGATGCAGATATTTGGACGGATCAGGTTGCCAAACAGCGTAATCCTGACGAATTGCCCTACATTCAGTTGCTAAGATACAACGGACAAGTCATAGGCGGCACGTCGCCGTTTTCTATTGTTTTTCCGGCAGTAGAATACGGTAATCTGAAAAACGCTACCGATATAGCCTGGTATAGAAACGGCAAGTTTGAAGACCCGATGAAATTTCTGGATAAAGACAAAACTCAGAAACTTTATCTGTTTCTTAAAAATGTCAATAAAAACTTTGCCCAATACGAGGACAATATCAACATCTCCCGTCCAAACAGCAAATTTGATCTGTCGGGATTGAAAGCATACCTGCGTAAATGGCAAAGAGATATTGAATTAAAAGACAATAATTTGCAGAAAAACGGTACAGTCGCAAAATATCCCAATCTGGCAATGCCATATAAAGATTTGCTCGCTTCGGTGCAGAACGTATATCAGCTTCATACGGGTGAATTTACTTTCGACCGTCCCGCAGATGCAAATCTGATAAAGGCTGAATTGAGCGACTTGCAAAATATTCTGAAAGACGATAAAAAAATAGTGGGCTGGTTCGAATCGCCCGACTATAGAAATCCATTGTCGAAAGCAGCCGTTTATTATTTGAAGATAAATGATGTACGTGACACAGAGAATCCGACAAAATACTTTGCATTGCCATTAAGCCTGGAAGGTATTCAAATGTTCACGCAACAGTTGGGCCGGTTGGTTTCGCACCAGGATCCGCAGTTTGACATTACCGGAAAAATCAGTGAACAGGGAAATTTGATTGTGGATTTGACGGTTTCGATAGATAATCAACCCTATAAACTCAACTCGAAAGAGTATGAGATTGAATGGGCTACTACGAACAATAAAGTCATAATGTGGCCTGATTTCATTTCTGACAATTGGGATGCTTATTATCTTTATTCGGAATATCCGCTGAATGTTCAAGGAGTGAAGTTTGTGCCGTTTTTCAAACGTGGGCAGGAACAGAAAATTATAACGGTGGAACGCCTGCACGGCAATAAAATCATAAAATCGGTTGTTTTTTCCAATAGTTCGAAAGATGAATTGCAGGATGGAAAATTAGATATTACCAATTTGGTGACTTACCCTGCCGGGCAAGTACCGCAGGAAATGCACAAATACGAAGTTATGAAATCCAATCGTCCTATTTCAGGTTTGGAAATAAGGATTGAAAATGCGGGGAAGTCGCAATTGGCAGGTTATCTTATCGTGAAAAATCCTGGTGATGAATCAATGGGCGACAGAAAAATTGTAGATTTAACTACCGAAACCATTACCAAAGAGGCAATTGTAGGAATTGATTTCGGCAGCAACAACTCTTGTGTTCAATATACGTTGAAAAACAGTAATAGCGGTGCGCTACCTATTGAGTTCAAAAATCGTCGATTGGTATTGGTTGGTGTAGATGCTGAAAGCGGTGCTACCGCTCAAAGAGATGAATTGCTGTTTTTCTCAAACGAATCTACTCCGAATGGACAAATCAAATCGTGGTTGCACGAACACGATATTCGCTATATCGGGGCACATAAAGACAAGGAAATCGCAGGCGGTGTAGCTGTGAACGAGAAAAATATCCTTGTCAAAGAGATGGATAAAGAAAAAATCACCACGCAGGCCGGCATTTTAAATTATAATATGAAATGGCTGTCGGATGAAATAGGCTTAGCGAAAAAGACAGCTTTTTTAAAGGCGCTATGGCTTTCTATTTGTGCCGATTTATATGCTCAAAAGTGTCGCCCTATTGAATTACGGTGGTCGTTCCCCGGTTCTATGTCGGCTTTCGACCTCCAACAGTATACGACTATTTACAATATACAGCTACCAAGTATTACACCAATTTTGGATAAAGATACAGAAGCAAGACTGAAGCCTACTTCAATTATTGAACAAACAGAAGCCGAATCTGTTTGCAAATACGCTTTAAGCAGGGATTTTTCTTTAGGCAACAACCTGTTTTTGGGGATCGATGTGGGTGGTAGCACGAGCGATATTCTGATTTTGGCTAAAGACCTGACTCAGGACAACGATCCAAGACTCTACAAACAAAGTTCTATACGGCTCGCAGCAGGAGCATTTTTCAATGCGGTTATTAAATCGGCAAAATTCCGCAAGGCAATTTTTGATTACCACCAGGGACAAAAAAGCATAAAAGTAGAGAATATTCAAGAAATCATGTCGGCGGGCCATAAAGCACCGTTTTATCTTAATAGTGTTTTTGACCAGCTTGGCGATGACGACTTTTCTGCATTTTACAGTTTTATTGGCCGCGAGGCTTCGTTTGTTTACGCAATACCGGCTTATGTTACGGGATTGCTTGTGTTTTATGCAGGAAAATTGTGCGCCAAAACGATTAAAGAAAGCAATCTTACAGTGGTAAGGGAAGTGCATTTAATGCCGTTTGGCAAAGGTGGTCGTTTGTTCCACTGGTTGCAAACTATTCCGGGCAGCAACAGTACCAATGCTTATTACGAAGAATGTTTCAAGAAAGGATTTGGTGAAGGTGCGGGAAATGTTAAGCTGATTTATCGTAACGATATTACGGTCGACAATAAATCGGAAGTTTCCAAAGGATTGACCGTGGACAGAAGTCTAATTTATGACCGCGATGTCCGTTTTACTTCTGATATTTTTGCCGAAAGGAATATTCGTTACCTCAAAGGCGGTCAGTATGTTTCACTCGAAGAAGACGAAGTGGTTTCTAATGAGTATTTTGAACGGATCGGGCAATTTGAATTCCCTGAAAAAATGGAGAACTTCGAAACGTTCTTGCGGACTTTCATTGATTTTGTAGGGCATAAGGCAGGGTTGGTAAAAGAAATTGCCGTGCTCGAAAACCGCAGTAAAGATTTGAAAGATCGTTTGCCTTCATTTATCGAAAACGATGCCGAATACATCAAAGCCCGCAATGCAAAGCAGCAGACCAACAGTTTTGATTATCGTTTCCCGATACTTATCGCCGAAGGATTGTGCTATCTGGAACAAGTGTTGATACCTGAAATCTTTAAATCGTAAATGTGGTACAAATGAGTTATCTGGTGTTACATATTGATATGGAGTTCATTGTCGGTGCTGTGTGTACCGACAATGGAATTTCCTATCCAATAACAAATGGCAAAGAAGATTTGCTGTGGTTGTATTTTTTCAACAATCCGCATCAAAACAGTATTTCGTTTGGGAAAGACAACAAGACACACTTTAATAATTCAGAAGTTAATTATTACGGCAGGTTTTTCGAGAAAATTGAAAAAGAACAGGATAAATTCTTGTTACGTGGAATAGAACATCCTGTGATTAATTTGCTGAAAGAATCGGGATTAATCGACATTGTTAAAAACGCATATCAGCAAAAAACACTTGATAACACGGAAGTTATCCCGACACTGCTCGCTTTTTCTTCATCTATCAGCGATAATGCCAAACAAAAAATGGTGGATTACCTGAAAAAGCAGGGCTTCCAAATTGATTCTTACACCATTCCGCTTGCCGAGTTAGCTTGCTATCACACCATAAATCAAAAGAAACTGAATCTTGTTAACGGAAGCATTGCCGTTTTTCTGGAAGCCACCAATGCTATGCTAAGTTTGATGAAGCTGTCTCTTTCCGATAATTATTTTCTCAAAGACAGCAAAACTATTTCACATAGGGGGAAAGGATTAGACCCGCGGAAAAGAGCTTTGGCAAGGTTTGTTGTTAACGAGGTGAATAAAACCACCGGTGTGCTATCTAATGACGATGAAAAAGAAGAAGAGATAGAACGTCTGGAGGCAGCGGCAAGCGATTGGTTGAAGCGGCTGGATGCACAAACCCGAAAAAATTTGCCGTTGCGTATTCCTTCCGTCAGTTTCGCCAAAGCCCCGAGCATGCCACGTGAAGTGATCGTGCGGAAAGATGATTTGGACAGCGATACGGGACAATACATACAAGACTTGAAAGATATTTATGATGCTTTCAAAAGTGACCATGTAAAAGGTGACATATCAATGGTTTTTCTTCTTGGTAATTGTTTTCAAAGCGAGCGGGTGAGAAGCAGTTTTGAACAGATTATCGGAAGGGAACGTATACATTTCTACACTAACAATGATATTTACAACATATTGGCAATATATCCCAAAATTGATGTCAACCGGTATGCAAGCGAAGAAGCAAGGATAAAGGAGCGTGCCAAAGCCGAGGAACAGAAACAAGCGGAACAGCGGGCATTGGAAGACAAACAGCGCAAAGAAGCAGAAGAAGCTGCAAACCGGCAGGCCGAGGCACAACGAGAAGAACAAAACCGCAAAGAGGCTCAAAAACTATTCAACAGAGCCGTAGAGTTGGAGAAAGACGGAAAACTGGAAGATGCACGGGT
This sequence comes from Mediterranea sp. (in: CFB group bacteria), assembly GCA_031287715.1. Classification (GTDB taxonomy): domain Bacteria; phylum Bacteroidota; class Bacteroidia; order Bacteroidales; family Bacteroidaceae; genus Bacteroides. Next base: position 33,132 of record JAITSN010000039.1, on the reverse strand, counting down.
AAATGTCAAGAATGCCATTTCGCTGGATAGGATGAGCAGGGAATACAAGCTGTTTTTATCTGATTTGAATGAAAGAATCGACAACCTGAATGCCAAAAACGATCTCTATAAATCGTATTTGAACAAAGGCGATAAATTGTTGGTGGAAGGTGAATTGGGAAAATCGCTTGAAGAATACGAAGCAGCCCAAAACGTCTTTGACAATGCCGAAATCATAAAGAAAATCATTGAGGTGAAACGCCTGATAAAGAATAAAGAGCAACAGAAACTAATCCAGCAACAGGAAAAGGAGAAAAAAGAGGCGGAAATCAGAGAATTATTGAATAAAGGTGAAGGGCTATTGTTGCAGAAACAGCTGACAGAAGCAGAAACAATATTCAATAGAGTTTTGGCAATAGATAAAAACAACGGTGCTGCAAAAGTTAAGTTGGAAGAAATAAAAAGAAGAAAATCCGTACCGCCTCCGCCGCCTGTAGGTGGTAATAAAGCTAACAATCAGCCGAAAGCAGGCGTAAGTACACCGCCTCCCATACCTGTAAAACCAGATGTGAAGCCTCAGGGCAATACGGGAGCAAGCAAAAATACTGTTGCGCCACCTCCGCCTGCTGTACCTGTACCGAAACAAACAAATGGAAGAAGTGTTCCACCACCTCCGCCGCCGCCAAGAAAAAAATAGAATAACTAATTTTTCTGTTGAGCTTTTTAGGAATGTTTGGTGGTGGAGATTGAATATCGAATAATTGAAAATTGAATAATTGTTTAACGAATGTTATGCAGACAATCATTTTAATGTAATATAAACAACTTTTATTATGGCAATAGTATTAAAAAAGGGAGGGAGTATAAACCTCCAAAAGGAAAAACCGGGTATCAATAAGATAACGGTTGGTTTAGGATGGGATGTCAATGAAGGAGCATCCCCGTATCAGTTTGACTGCGATGCATCTGTTTTCATTTTGGGTGAAAACGGTAAGCTGCTGGCTGATGAGTATTTTATTTTCTATAATAATAAAGTCAGTCCGGATGGTGCGGTGCAACATTCCGGTGATAACCGCACCGGTGAAGGTGAGGGAGATGACGAAACTATTAACATAGAATTATCGAAACTTAATCCCCAGGCTGCACAAATCGTATTTGCTATCACTATTGACCAAGCCGAAGAACGCAAGCAAGACTTTGGCATGATTCAAAATTCTTTTGCAAGAGTTTACAATGCCGAAACAAGCGAAGTGCTTTGCCAATACATTTTGGAGGAAAAATTTCCGGGTTCCAATGCTTTGATCATCGGCAGATTTTACAAAAGCGATGGACAGTGGATATTTGAAGCCTTTGACCTGGCTTATACCGAAGGCCTGGGTGGTTTAGTAGAGTATTATCAATAACCTTAAATTAAGATGGCAAAATTCAATTTATCAAAAAGCGGAGAAAGGTTCAACCTTTCTAAAAGTGATGGCGGACTTGTAAATGTTCGCATTGGTTTGGGTTGGCAAGCCAACGAAGACCCTAATGGCCCGAATTTCGATCTGGACGTATCTGCATTCATGATTGGCAATGATTTTAAAATTCCCGATGACGGTTTCTTTGTGTTTTACGGTGCTGAAAAAGGTACCGACAAAGAAGGCAATATACGTCCGTTGTCGCAAGACGGCGCTTTATTCGGTGCTATTGATGAACGCGAAGGCGGCGACGAAGACGAAGAAGGAGATGCAGAAGACATGATCCTGGATTTATCGAAAGTGGATAAACGGGTAGAACAGATCATTATTGTTGTGACTATCTGCAAATATCCACACGATGACAAACGCGACCGTCGCACGCTCCAGCTGAATTTCGGTATGGTGGACGGTTGCTATCTCCGTATTTTGAACGAAAAAACAGGTGACGAAATCATGCGCTACAACCTTGCTGAAAAATTCGGCAATGAAGACGCCGTAGAATTTGGCCGCCTCTATCGCATAGGGACAGAATGGGAATTTGAGGCGCTTGGCCGTGGTTCTATTGGTTCTTTGCCTGCACTGATTGCACAATACACTTAATCTTATCCGTGAATGGCAAAGTTCAATTTATCAAAGGGAGAAGAGAAGAAAAGCAATTTCAATCTCTCCAAAAATGAAGAGCCGAAAGAAAGTAAATTCAACCTTTCAAAAGAGGCCGCACCTGCCGCAAGCAACAAAGACTCTAATACAGACGGTAAAAAACGCAAATGGTGGCTTTGGCTGCTGTTGCTGATTGTTGTCATTATAGCCGTTATTCTTTGCGTGAGAAACTGTTCGCCGGCCGGCGACAATCAAGGTGCAAACGAAGGCACAACCGTTGAACAAACGGCGGCAACACCAACGGAAGAAGCGCAAAGCGCAGAGCCGAAAGCTGCGGAAGAAAGCAGAGATAAAGCTCCCGTTTCGGAAGAAACCGTAACGCCTGCTCCTACCGAACCCGCAACGACACCGCAAGCAGAAGCAAAACCTGCAAACCAACCCGCAACGACACCGGCGGAAAAACCGGCGGCAGCTCCCGTAAGGGCTAACACTTCAACACTGCCGCAAGGTACCGTTGAAGAAATGGCAAAACGGGTTATCCGCGGCGAATTTGGCAATGGCGCCGAACGCAGGCAGGCACTTGGTGGCGAGTACAATATAATTCAAGCAAAAGTAAATGAAATATATAGCAGAAGGTGAAACAGAATAAAAACAGTATTCCTATTTAAATTATATAACATGAGCAAGTTAGAAGAATTAAAAAACGTGATCCTCGCCGATGGCGTGATTGACGAAAGCGAAGTAAAACAACTTCGAGAAATATTATTTGCCGATGGAAAGATCGACGAAGAAGAAGCCGGTTTTCTTTTCGAGCTGAACAATGCCGTATCCGGTAAGGCCAACCACAGCAGTTGGGAAGACCTCTTCGTTGAGGCCGTTTCTGCATATCTTTTGGAAGACGGCAAGATTGACGAAAAAGAAACAAAATGGCTGCTTTCAAAGATTCAAGGCGACGGCAAATTAGACAAAGCCGAAAGAGCGCTGCTTGTAAACTTGAAAAGCAAAGCCGGAAAGTTGCCTGCAACGTTGGATCTGGTGAAATAGATCTTTAATCAAAAGAAGGGGAACTGCCGTTGAAAGACGCAGTTCCTCTTTTTTTTAATCCCTAAGCAAATGACATTTCCAATCATCAAAATTTTAATCGGGCTTTTCGTGTGGATGGTTTTACCCCGTTTGATTTACAACAAAAGAAAATACAAAAAAAACACCCCACAGTTTTTCGTCAATATCGCTTGCAAAATAATCGGTATAGCATTGATATTTTTTTCGGTGATAGACTTTGTGCAAATGCTTTTTTCTTTTGGAGTAGAATAGATCTTATGGTATGAAGTATATTTGTTGCTGCAACCCTACCGGTTATTTTCAGCAGGGGCGTTTACGAATTACTTATCCGCAGGATGGAACCGGTAATAAATAATTTAAAATAATAGAATAGATGGAACAAAGACATCGTTACACAGGGCTTTCCGACCCGCAAGTCCTTGAAAGCAGGCAAAAGTATGGGGAAAACATTCTTACCCCGCCTGAAAAAGAATCGTTGTGGGCGCAATTTCTTGAAAAATTCACCGACCCGATCATTATCATTTTGTTAATAGCATTGGCGTTGTCAATCGGCGTGTCGTGCTACGAGTTCTTCTCAGGGCACGCAACGGTAAGCGCCTTTTTCGAGCCTGCCGGAATACTTATAGCCGTACTTTTGGCCACGGTTGTCGGCTTTTGCTTTGAGCTGAGCGCCAACAAAAAATTTGAAGTACTCAATCAGGTAAACGACGACACGCCCGTAAAAGTGATCCGCAACGGTAATGTTTGCCAAGTCCTTAAAAAAGAAATTGTTGTGGGTGACATTGTTATCCTTGAAACAGGTGAAGAAATCCCTGCCGATGGCGAGTTGCTCGAAGCCGTTTCGCTGCAGATCAACGAATCAACGCTCACGGGCGAGCCTGTAATCAAAAAAACCATCAACCCGGCCGATTTTCAAAGCGACGCTACCTACCCGTCTAACCATGCGATGAAAGGCACAACAGTCCAGGACGGGCACGGCATCATGCGGGTCTTCAACGTAGGCGACGCCACAGAATACGGCAAGGTTTACGAAGGGGCCCAAATCGACAGCAGCGTTGAAACACCGCTCAACAAGCAACTCGACGGGCTGGCCGGCCTGATCACCAAGGCAAGCTACGTGATCGCAGGCCTGATCATCGTTGGCCGTTTGATTGGATATTTCATCGACGCCGGCAGCTTTAACGTACAAGACTGGGTGCTGTTCGGCGGCTACATACTGAAAACCGTCATGATAGCTGTGACGGTGATCGTTGTTGCCGTTCCCGAAGGTCTGCCCATGAGCGTCACGCTATCCCTGGCGTTGAGCATGAAGCGGATGCTTTCGACCAACAACCTTGTGCGCAAGATGCACGCCTGCGAAACAATGGGCGCTGCAACAGTGATCTGCACAGATAAAACCGGAACATTGACGCAAAACCAAATGAAGGTTTACGAAACAAAGTTCTATGGCAGCGAAGGCATCACCGGCATCATCAAAGAAAGCATCGCTTTAAACTCAACCGCTTACCTGGATCACTCCAACAAAGACAAGATCAGCGCGCTGGGCAACCCCACCGAAGGCGCGTTGCTGCTGTGGCTGCATGAAAACGGCATAAACTACCTGCCCCTGCGCGAAGAAGCCGAGATCGTAGAGCAGTTGACCTTCTCGACCGAGCGTAAATATATGGCCACCATCGCCAACTCTTCGCTCCTGGGCAAAAAGATCCTTTACGTAAAAGGCGCCCCCGAGATCATCCTTGGATTGTGCAAGAACATTCCGGTAAACAAAGAACAGATTGAGGCACAGCTCCTTGAATACCAGAACAAAGCCATGCGCACCTTAGGCTTCGCCTACACGATCATCGAAGACGGCAAAGATTATATAAAGGAAAACAAAATTGTAAGCACCGACCTGACCTTCCTTGGAATTGTCGCCATTTCCGATCCCGTCCGCGAAGAAGTGCCTGCAGCCATATCAAGTTGCCTCAACGCAGGAATCGGAGTGAAAATCGTCACCGGAGATACGCCGGGAACAGCCAAAGAGATCGGCCGGCAGATCGGACTGTGGCAAGAAGACGAAGCCGAATCGCATCACCTGACGGGGGCAGAATTTGCAGAAATGGACGACAAGGCCCTGCTAAAAAAAATAGTCGAACTGAAGATCCTCTCGCGCGCCCGCCCGATGGACAAACAACGATTGGTACAACTCTTGCAGCAAAAGGGACAAGTAGTTGCCGTTACAGGTGACGGCACAAACGACGCCCCTGCCCTGAATGTCGCACAGGTAGGGCTTTCGATGGGCGACGGAACAAGCGTAGCCAAAGAAGCAAGCGACATCACCATCCTGGATAATTCATTCAGCAGCATATCCCGCGCCGTGATGTGGGGCCGTTCGCTCTACCAAAATATCCAAAGGTTCATCCTCTTTCAGATGACCATCAACGTAGCAGCCTGTCTGATCGTCTTGATCGGCGCATTCCTGGGCACCGAATCGCCCTTGACCGTTACGCAAATGCTTTGGGTGAACTTGATCATGGACACCTTTGCCGCGCTGGCCTTAGCCTCACTTCCACCAAGCGAAAAAGTGATGAAGGACAGGCCGCGGAAAACCACCGATTTCATCATCAACAAACCGATGTGGACAAGTATTTTGGGCGTTGGGATGTTCTTTGTCGTCCTGCTGTTTGGGCTGGTACAATACTTCAAACATGCCGACATAACAACGCTTTCCGACTTCAGCGCAGCAGCGTTTGTTGCGAATTTCTTCAATTTTAGCGCGGGAAACGGACTGTCGCCCTATGAATTATCGTTGTTCTTCACCGCGTTTGTGCTGTTGCAGTTCTGGAACATGTTCAACGCCAAAGCATTTATGACCGGCAAGTCCGCGTTTGCCTCTATCGGCAACTGCTCAGGCTTCCTTGCCATTGCAATCGTGATTCTTGCCGGACAATGGTTCATCGTTTCATTTGGCGGCGAGATGTTCAACGTTGTTCCATTGAAGTCAGCAGATTGGGGAATCCTTATCGGAAGTACATCATTCGTACTTTGGATTGGAGAGATCGTCCGCGCGGCAGCCAATCGCCGCTGTTTCTAACGCGGTTGCGCCATAAAAAAAGAGAAGGAGTTAAAGACGTTTCCATACGGTCTTTAGCTCCTTTCTTTTTGTTTTCATTTGTAACTACTTTCTGTTTCTATTAATTTTTTAAAGCGCCATTACCGGTGCATCAATCATTTATATATTTATCAAATCGCCGCCTTTAAAAGATAATGCTATTATGAAGTTTTACAAAGCCCTGAGGTAATTTTACCTTGGGGCTTTGCTATTTTACAAAAGGCCAATACATCATTGCGTTGAGGCTTTGTAGTTTTACAAAGTGCCAATACATCATTGTATTGAGGCTTTGCAGTTTTACAAAATGCCAATACATTATTGTGTTAATGCTTTGTAGTTTTACAAAATGCTAATGCAATATTGCATCAGTACTTTGTATTTTTGCAAAATAGAAATGCAACATTGCGTTGGTGTTTTGCATTTTTGCAAAATAGAAATGCAACGTTGAATTGGCATTTTGTAGTTTTACAAAGTACTGATGCAACATTGAATTTCTATTTTGCAAAAATGCAAAGTGCCAATGCAACATTGAATTGGTATTTTGCAGTTTTACAAAGCATCGATGCAACATTGAATTGGTATTTTGCAGTTTTACAAAGTACTGATGCAACATTGCATTGGTATTTTGCAAAAATGCAAAGCACTGATGCAACGTTGAATTTCTATTTTGCAAAAATACAAAGCACCAATGCAACATTGCATTGGCATTTTGCAGTTTTACAATATCCAAATGCTGCACTGTATTGAGGTTTGTCAATTTTTCAAAATCAAAACTCGTGGCGCTGGGAAATAAATGAAAAATATAGTTAAAAGATAGATTTGGATAGAGCATTTATTTTTTTATAGATAAAAATAAAAAAAGATATGATTTATTTTGATGTGATTTAAAAAATGCGTTACTTCGTACCCAACAAAGACAGCAGCTCACATTAGAACCTAAAAATTGAATGAATCATGATTAAACGTATTATTCAGCTTTTTGCTTACCGACGACTAAGACTTTCGGATTTTTTCGAAATGTCGCACCTCATTCTTGAACGCGCAATCACTGCTATCATTGCGCAGACTCTTGGCATAACCAAGGCTTATAACGAAGCCATGGAACAGCTTAACACTTTGGTTGATATTTTCCAGCGAAATCCGGCCCTGCTGCAAACAGAGAAGTTGGTAGAGGCTATCGCGAAACTCCGCCGGAAGATGATCGCACTTAAAACTATGTTCAAAGGAATACTGATTGATGTGGAAGGGGAACAACTCAATAACGCAAAGATCATTGAAAACCTGGCACATCCCTATCTGAAAAGCGCACATAGAGACACACAATCCACCCTTGTCATCCGAGGAAAAGAAATGGCTGATGCCCTGCGTTCAACAGCAAATCTTCCGCTGCTGAAACAGCTCGGACTGAAAGATATTGTTGACGAAATTTCAGTTTTGGCTCATGAAGCCGATGAATTGCTCTATGCGCGCGGTGAAGAAAAAGCCTACAGAAAAGCCTTGGGCAGCGCCGGAAAAACACGCGACAGGCTCGAAAAACAACTCCGCTTTCTGCTTTATACAACCATTCCTGCACACTATACAGAGGCTACCGGATCACAGCTGATCGTATTTGATCGCGTTGTTATGGACATCAACGGAGTGCTGGATAGCTTCCGTCATCTCGTTGGAGGCGGCAGCAGTGACTGGAGCAGCAATAATCCCGATGATAATGGCTCCGAAGGTAACGATCCCGAAGACAATAAACCCGGAGGAGACGAAGACAACGAATATAATCCTCCTCCCGGATGGGAAGACCCTGACGCGTAATTTCATTTACTATTTACCATTTACAATTTACCATTTCGTATTTGCTGTTTGATATTTACAATTTACAATTTACATTGATATTAAATAGTATATGATAAATTGTAAATGGTAAATGAAATTGGTAAATTGTAAGTTGTAAATGGTAAATGAGATTGGTAAATTGTAAATGGTAGATGGTAAATAAAAAGGTTTATGATAGATTGGAGCGCGCAAGTTACCCAAATAGCTGCAATACTTCTACGTATTGTATATTTCAGCCTTATTGTCGGAACAATTATCATTGTCATACTCGACAATCGAAACCCCGTGAAAACTATTGCGTGGATACTTGCACTTATGTTTATACCTCCGGTAGGCCTGCTTTTTTACTATTTCTTCGGACAAAGCATCCGGCGTGAAAGGCTTATCAGCAAAAAAACATACAAACGCCTCTGGAAAAAACCAATAGCAGCCTATCACGCACAAACACCTCCCGAACTACCGGAAACTTATCGTCCGCTCATACAATTTTTCCGGCAAACAAATCAGTCTCCACCCTTTCAAGCTACAGAAATAAAGATATATACCGATGGCTATACCAAAACACAAGCGCTGATCAAAGAACTAAAAAAAGCCAGACATCATATACATCTTCAATACTACATTTTTTCCAACGACGCTGTCGGGCATATTATCAAAGACACACTTATAGAAAAGGCCAGGGAAGGGGTTTTAGTCAGAGTCATATATGATGATGTAGGCAGCTGGAATATTCCGCATATATTCTATCAGGACATGCGTGATGCAGGCATTGAAGTTCGGAGTTTCCTCAAGGTACGGTTTCCTTTGTTTACCGGAAAAGTGAATCATCGCAATCACCGCAAGATCGTCATCATCGACGGAAAAACAGGATTCATCGGAGGAATGAATATAGCCGAACGATATCTTAAAGGACTGCCCTGGGGCAATTGGCGCGACACGCACATTCTTTTAAGAGGAAAAGCTGTGTACGGACTGCAAACGGCATTTTTGCAAGACTGGTATTTTGTAGATCAAAGCCTCATCACTTCAACGCCATACTTTCCGCCGATCAGCGAAGCCGGCATCATACTGACCCAAATCGTGACCAGTGATCCGGTCGGGCCTTGGAAAGAAATCATGCAAGGACTTAGCATCGCCATCACCACAGCGAGAAAATACATATATATACAAACGCCCTATTTCCTCCCTTCGGAAACTATACTCATCGCGCTTCAATCGGCGGCGCTGGCGGGGATAGATGTACGACTGATGATACCTGAACGGACCGACAATCGTATCACACAATGGGGGTCGCGGTCTTATTTAAAAGACATATTGCACGCCGGAGTAAAGATATATCTATATAAAAAAGGGTTTCTGCACTCCAAGATCATGGTGGCGGACGACATGCTCTCCACTGTGGGATCTACCAATATCGACTCCCGCAGTTTTGAGCATAATTTTGAAGTAAACGCCTTCATCTACAACAGAGAAACTGCGCTTCGGCTGAGGGAGATATTCCTGCAAGATCAGCGGGAGAGTGTGCAGATAACGCTCAAGAGGTGGAAAATACGTCCGTTGCACCAAAAAGCAATAGAATCGCTCGTACGCTTGCTTGCCCCATTCCTCTGACAGTTTGGCCGGAGTGTTGATTTGAATAGGATCCGGCTTGAAAAACAAAATAAATCTTTAATATTACCAAACAAAACACTACATTCCAATCAACAATGAAAACTCGCTTTCTCAACATTACATTTTCATGTTTATTACTACTGATAAGCACATTTGTTCATGCTAAGGAAACTTACCATTTCCGGATCCTCTCACCCAAAGGCGGATTTTATTATGACGGAGTGGTGGACATCAATCAAGACGGCGATGGATTTATTTGGATTCTCTTGGACAACGACCTCCTGCGCTTTGACAGTCACGAATACAAAAGATATTCTGCCTGCTTCCCGAATCCGGAAAATAGCAGAGAGTTCAGGAAACTTGCCGTAGACAGTTCCGGACAACTTCACGTGCTGACCAGCGAGGGGCTTTTTATTTACAATAAACGCACAGATGGTTTTGAAAAACTTATTGGTGTTGCCGATATAAGCAATTTAATCATAGACCGAAAGGACAACATTTGGTGCATGTCGAGCGGCCTGCTGTATCGAATAAGTCCGCATGAAAAATATCTCATACAGTGCCTCTACGATGGAAATACGGTAAAAAGTATTAGCAGCGCCGACGTTGATGGCGACCAAATCTATTTCTCTTCACGCTATAACCGGATTTATCGTTGCGACAGTCGTAATCCCGAAGTCGTTGAACTCTTTAAACTTTTGCCTGAAGACTACGCCATTGTAGAAATTAAGAAACACGAAGAACATCTCTATATATTGACAGAAAAACATGGCGTTGTCTGCATAAATATTGCCACGGGGGAAATAGATAAACAACTTCCGTTTCAAGACGGGCACGAAAATATTCCTGTTAAGGTGCTTCACATAGATAAGAATAGCAATGTTTGGATTGGAACACAGCGCGGGCTGTATCTTCTCGATCCTGCAACCGGAAAATACAGGCTTTATCTTCATTCTGAATCCGATCCATTTAGTCTGCCTAACAATTCAATATGGGTTCTCTTCGGCGACCGGCACCAAAACCTCTGGATCGGAACGTATACCGGAGGATTGTCTTATATAAACCTCGATGAGACACGGTGGTCCAAGACATATATTCCCTCAGCAACGGCCCTGAATCACAACATCGTAAGCAGCTTCGCCGAAGACGGGAACCGCTTGTGGATAGGGACTGAGGGCGGAGGATTCAGCCTTCTGAACAAGTCGACGGGGGTGTTCACTGTTTACAAGAATAACGGCAACAGTGGTAGTAATACGCTGTCTTACAACAATGTGAAGTCGCTGGCGCTTGACTCGCTGAAAAGACTTTGGATCGCCATGTACAGAGGAGGGCTTGACTGTTTCGATACAAAAACAGAACGGTTCCGTCATTTCCGTTATATTTCCAAAAATAAAGAAGGGCTATATAATAATGATCTTCGTAAGATCGTTCTGGAAAAAAATGCCGGCCTATGGATAGCTTATCAGGCCAAACGGTCGCTGGTCTCCTTCCTCTCGTTCAATGATTTTAAATTTACTCATCATAATCTTGGCGAAGACGAATATGTATTCGACATTTGCAAAGATAGCCGCGACCAGCTCTGGGTTGTTACCCGCAAGCGACTTTACAGGATAAATACTCAAGACAAAAGCATCAAAGATGTTTCGCCAAATAAGGAGGTACTCAACGGACAATCTCTTTGCGTAGACGCACACGACAATATATGGATAGGAACTGTCGGAAACGGATTGCTTAAATATAATCCTTTTACATCTGAGTTCTCTGCTTATCGAAGTATACTCAACTTCAACATGTCTGCTGTGTACAGCCTGTGCCCGGACACGCTGGGCTGCCTGTGGATAGGCACAGATAATGGGCTGTTCCGCTATGACATAGAGAATGATGCCTGCCAACGATTCGATGCCGGCGATGGTTTTCAGGGACAGGTTTATTATCCGCTGGCTTCCCTCAAGGGAAATTTCGGTGAACTCTACTTCGGAGGGAGTAATGGGTTTACTGTGTTCAATCCATATGGCATAAAATTTAATACCCTCAAACCGAAAGCACGCATCTCCGAATTTTATATTGACAATGCGCCTGCAATTCTGACATCAGGCGTCGAACATCGGCCGAACGGCGAAATCCTGTTGAATCATGATCAAGCTAATTTCGGATTCAAGTTCTCGTCCGACAATTATCTCTCGCCGGATAAAAATATGTTTAAGTACCGTCTGAAAGGATATGACGACCGTTGGACACTAACCAATGCGTCTAATCGTATGGCCATGTACTCAAAAGTACCTGCCGGCACTTATTACTTTGAACTGTTGGCGGCCAACAATGATGGTGTTTGGAACAATGATCCCGTAGTAGTAAAAATAGAACGGAAGCCTGCGCTTTGGTTTAGCTGGCCGGCTTATTTGATCTATTCGATCATCGTGTTTGGTGTTGTTTTAGTTATATTTTATCACTACAATGGCAAACGGAAACTGAGGGTTCAAATTTATATGGAGAGCTTGGATAAACAGAAAAAAGAAGAACTGCATCAGTCTCAGCTGCGTTTCTTTACAAATATATCCCATGATTTCAGAACTCCGCTATCACTCATCTTGGGTGCGGTGGATAATTTAAAACAGGAAGGACTAAAAGAATATTACTACCGCATATTGCATAATAACTCCAGGCGGTTGCTGAATTTGGTCAATGAATTGATGGATTTCAGAACTGTAGGAAACAATAAAATGAAGCTGCGGGTGCAGCCTGTTGATGTGAACCGCTTGGTGGTCAACCTGGCGTCTGATTTCGGAGACTATGCCCGGACGCGCAACATCATATTGCGTATTCTCTGCGACCCCGAACTGCCGGACAATCTCTATGTAGACAAACAAATACTGGAAAAAGTAGTGATGAATCTGCTAAATAATGCATTCAAATATATGGACGACGGCGGGACGGTGGCTATCGAAACTTACTCCGTCTATTCCAAATTTGTACCGCAGTATGAGTACGGATACAATGTGTCTGCAAACAAGACCTTTAACAGTGAATTTCTTTTGGTTGTTCGCGATACGGGGGTGGGAATATCTAAAGATTCTATCGAAAATGTGTTCGAGCGATTCTATACGGTAAATACAATAAATCTTCACCAACACCTCGGCACAGGCATAGGATTGGCCTTGGTCAAAAGCCTGATGCTGTTGCACAAAGGAACGATTTCCATCTTCAGCGAGCGCGGTAAGGGAACAGAGATCGCTGTTTATTTTCCCACAGACGCCTCGGTCTACGACAAGTCCGAATTGGCAGAGGGCGGAAAAGACACCGGAAAAGATATCGGGATAAATACCGGAAAAGATATCGAAACGGCAAGCAACAGAGTGCTTCCGGGGAAAAAAGATATAGACGTCATCATTGGCGCAGACAGTATGTACCGCTGCGATAGAAGAAGGATCCTGATCGTTGAAGATAACGACGATTTGAGAACGCTGATGTCCGGCTTCCTGTCCCTGCATTACGAAATAGTAGAGGCCGCCAATGGAGTGGAAGCCCTTCAGATACTGAAAGAAACGGAAGTGAACCTCATCCTGAGCGATATTATGATGCCCCACAAGGACGGGATCGCCTTGTGCCGTGAAGTAAAAACAGACGTAAACACTTCTCACATACCTGTTATCCTGTTGACTGCAAAAAGTGAGCCGGAGTCAAGGATGGAAGGCGCAGATTCCGGTGCGGATATGTACTTCTTAAAGCCCATCGACTTTAATCTGTTGTTATTATCTATTCAAAATATGTTCAAGCACCAGCAGAATCTTCGGGAATACTACTCCAAACATTACTACGCAGAAAGTGCGGAACTTTCCATGAACGAGCAAGACAATACCTTCCTTAAAAAACTGAGCCGAATCATAGATACAAACCTCAACCAGCCAAATATCGATGTCAATTACATCGCCTCCGAGCTGTCTATGAGCCGGAGCAAGCTATATTCCAAAGTGAAAATGCTTACCGGCAAATCCATCGTGGAATTTACGTTGGACTACAAGATGAGAAAGGCTGCACGCCTGATCATAGAGCAGGATATGTCCATGCACGAGGTTATGATAAAAATAGGCATCCGGAGTCAGTCGTACTTCACAAGTTCTTTTAAACAGGAATTCGGAGAAACACCTTCCGCCTTCGCTGCGAAACACCGGAAAAGATGATCATTCTTATTCAACAGTCTGTTTATTTTCATTTATTTGCCGAATACAGCAAAAGAGCGGACAAAAACAGCAAGCGTCCTCTTGCCGCATGTTGAGGGAATTACATTATGTTTGCTACAATAAGCCATTGCAGTTATGAAAATGTTTACAAAATTTGTTATTGTGTTATTTCTCTTTCTGCCGGCGGCAGCGCAGGCGGTAAATCCTCCTTGCCGCACCTTTCCGCCGGCAAAGTCCGAAGTCAAAGCCTTGATGGATAAAGTTGCCGGCTGGCAAACCGGTAACTTTACCTACTCCACGACCCACAACAGTCATGATAATGGCATCGATTCGTGGACAAACGCCACCTTATACACAGGTATAAGCGAATGGGCAAAGATATCCGGCGACTCCGTTCTTTATCAATGGTTGATCAATATCGGTGACACCAACACATGGGCAATGCCTTCCAACTTTGCCCGTTATCCCAAATACCAGCTGTATCATGCCGACGAATTATGCATGGGGCAGTTTTACCTGAGGATGTTCGATGTGTACGGAGAACAAAAGATGCTGCGCGCCGTCAAGGAAAGGGTGGAATGGATCATGACCCACCCCGGGGACACGACAATGAATATATCCAACAAACAGTCGTGGACGTGGTGCGACGCTTTGTTCATGGCTTCCCCTGTGTATGCACACTTGGCGAAGATTGAGACAGACAACAAATACCTGTGCTTTATGGACAGGGAGTTTAAAAGAACCTGGAGCTTCTTATATGATAAGGAAAACAAGCTCTTCTTCAGAGACAGCAGCTATTTCGGCAAAAAAGAAGCAAACGGCAAGAAAATATTTTGGGGGAGAGGCAACGGATGGGTAGCCGCCGCACTTGTGAATCTGCTAAAGCTACTGCCGGGCGATTCTGTCTATAAACCTTTCTACGACGACTTGTTCAGGGAGTTCGTTCCGCGTCTTGCAGAACTGCAAAACCCCGACGGTTTCTGGCATGCAAGTTTGCTGGATCCCGAAAACTATCCTTTCCCTGAAACAAGCGCCACCGCTTTAATCGCTTATGCCTTGGCTTACGGCATTAATCAGGAGTTGCTTGACAAAGAAGAATATTTGCCGGTCTTGGAAAAAACATGGCGTGCGCTGGTTTCGGCCGTCAACGAAGATGGAAAACTCGGCTGGGTACAACCCATCGGCGCCGACCCCCAAAAAGTAACGGCAGATATGACGGCCCACTATGGCGTAGGTGCTTTTTTGCTCGCCGGCAGCGAGATCTACCGGATGCAACACTGAAAAAAAATTGTGGCAGCGTCCTTTGTCGCCGACCGGAGTGCTAAGGCAAAGGAGAAAGCTAAGGATCTTTGTTCTATCGGGGGATGGCATGGGGCGACGCGTATTCCATGCGGTGCATCTGCGAATAAAAAAGTAAGAGATGCACCGCACGGAAAAGCCCCTATTCGGCAGCGATTATTTCAACCACGCGGCTGTGCAATTGTTGTGTAGTGAAGAGTGGGATCCCCACCGTCATCAGGAATTCCCCCGAAAACAGTTTCCCGTTAGCCGGCAAGGAAGATGCCGCCCCCGGCATCAGGTTGATTTCCATCACGCGGTAGGTCTTGTTCGCGTCAAGCCCTTGTAGGCGGACCGGCAAGGTCTTTTCGGCATACCTTGGGTGTATGTCGAACGCAAATACCACGCCCCGGCTGTTGTCTTTCCCGACGTACATCGTAGAGGTGTGGTTGTTGCCGTAAGGAGATACCAAGCGGTACATGTCGCCTTCCAGGATCACCGGTTTAAGGCGGTTGTAGTTCTTCACGGCCTCGGAGCAGTACTGCTTTTCCTTTTCGTTCATATCATCAAGTTTGATGTCGAAGCCGAGTTTGCCCATCATCGCCACGTCGGTACGGAACTTGATGCTGGTTTTTCTGTTCCAAGACGTCACGTGGGCACACATGGTCTTGGCCGGGAATATCTGCGAATAGCCCCACTGGATGAAGAGGCGCTCAATCGGGTCGGTGTTGTCGCTTGGCCAAAATTCGGTGAAGTATCGCAATGCTTCATAGTCCGAACGGCCTCCGCCGCCCGAGCAAAGCATCATGGGCAAGTCGGGATATTTGGATTTCACCCGTTCCAACACATTGTACAAGCCACGCACATAGTCGATGTACAGGTGTGATTGCTTGTCTTTCAGGTAGGTTGAATAGATGTTTGTGATCGGGCTGTTGCAATCCCATTTAAAGAAGGCAATATCCGGGTTTTGGCTCATCAGGTTGTCTACGATGCCAAAGACAAAGTCTTGTACTTCAGGGTTACACAGGTCGAGCACCATCTGACTGCGGAAGTAATATTCGTCCCGATTAGGCAGGTGGATCACCCAGTCTTTATGTTTCTGGTACAATACGCTTTTGGGACTAACCATTTCCGGTTCAATCCACAAACCGAACTTGATGCCCTTGCTCTTTGCCGTTTCGGTCAAGAAGCCAATGCCGTCCGGCAGTTTACCGGCTGTAACTTCCCAGTCACCAAGCCCCTGGGTGGCGCTGCTGCGCGGGTATTTATTGGCGAACCAGCCATCGTCCAGCAAAAACATGTCTACTCCCAATGCGACGGCGTCATCCATCAGCTCAACGAGCTTTTCCTGATTGAAGTTGAAATGAGTCGCTTCCCAATTATTCAACAGGGTCATCCGGTCCTTGTCACCGTCTTTCACCTGGTATTTGCGCGCCCAGTCGTGGAAGTTACGGCTGGCCTGCCCTTTGCCGTTGAAACTATAGGTAAAGTAAAAATCCGGCGTGCGGAACACTTCATCCGGTTTCAAACGGTATTCGGAAGCGTTGGGATTGATACCGGAAATGACGCGCAAGCCATGGTCGTTATCCACTTCAAAAACAAAAGCGAAATTACCCGTCCAGCCAACCGTACCGGCGATAACCTCTCCGTTGTTCTCGCAAGCCGCACCATCAAGAGACAGTTGGAAGAAAGGCGAAACAAACATATTGGCACGGCTTCCCAATTTGGTGTCCACGATCTTTTTGCCAAACTCCAAGGGCACGTCTTTGGTCCGCACCTCCGATCCCCAATCTCCGGAGAACTCGGTGAGAATATACCGCTCACGGTTCAAATGCAGCATGGAAGACGCATACTTGTACAGCGTAACGGGTTTCTTTTCCCGATGGCTGATCTCGGTGTGCGTTTTGATCAGGTTTTCTTTGCTGTATGCAACGTAATACATCTTCACCGTAACCGGATATTTATCATCCTGCAATGTGATAACGGTTTCCTTGACGCCCGGCGACACCTGGCTTTCTGTATGGCCGGCATATTTCAATAGCAGCGAGGGATTACCGTCGTTATGCAAGAGATGGATGGCCGGTTCAAAATAATCCTTCATCCCGTGCGTCACATAGGCCTCCGTTCCCGTAGGAAGATATGCCATATCCGGGGCATGGCTCAGATGCTTGCCCAAATAACTCTGGTACAGGCGCCCATTGCCGCCCACCTTGTAGATTAGGTCTACATTATCCGTACTGATCTTGATCACCGGGTTGTCGGCGGCTTTCACAACAGTGGATATACATAAAAAACAGATTAAGAAGATTGCTTTTCTTTTCATGATATTCAAATTATAGTTGGTCAATTCATACGATACTCTAACTCGGGGCAAGCGTCCAAATACGAGATCAAGTCTTTTTGCACAGAGAGTTTCACGGGGCGGGACATGAGATCGACGGCCATATTTTCGTCCGGATCAATCACTTTGAAATACAATTCGGTATTCCCCGGCGATGCTTTGATCAGCGTCGTTAGTTCCGCAATCATCACCTTATTCAGATCCGGCAGGGAAACGGTTATGGTCAATTTCTCTATCAGCTTTTCCTTTACGTCCGAAAGCAATTCGATCGAGGTTACTTTTACTTCCAACTCTTCCGGCTTCCATTGCTTGGCCTGGCATTTCGCTCTTATAAATAGGAAGGTGCCTTCATTGAGATAGCCGCTGAAACTCACCAAGTCATTACCAAAGAAAGCCAGTTCCGACGAACCGGAAAAGTCTTCCATACGGACGATTCCATACGGGTTACCCTTTTTCCCTGTTCCGCGGCGTACTGCCGTAACCATGCCACCAATCGTCAGTTCCTTTCCTGCCAGCGTACTTAAATCGGACAATTCGGCAACCTTGGTGTTGCATACGTAGTTGAGGATAACGGAATATTCGTCCAACGGATGAGCCGACAAATAGATGCCGACTAATTCTTTTTCCTTATTCAGACGTTCCAAGTCGTTCCAGCGTCCCGCCGGATAGATTTTGGGGGTGGCAATATCAACCACATTATCCCCGCTAAACAAGGAGCTGGTCGAAGCGGCTTTATCGGCCTGGTATTTATTGCCGTAGCGCATCAATGTCTCGAGGAAGATCTCGCCTTTGGAATTCGGGGCAAAGAACTGCTCGCGTGTTATCTCCGGAAAGCTGTCGAACCCTCCGGCCAGCGCCAGGCTTTCTAAGTTTTTCCTGTTGCAGGTATTGATATTGACGCGCTGCACAAAGTCAAAGATCCCTTTGAAGGGGCCGTTTGCCTCACGCTCGCAAATAATACATTCTACCGCATTCTCGCCCACGCCTTTTACCGCTCCCAGGCCAAAGCGGATGTTGCCGCTTTTGTTTGTGGTGAATTTCAGCTTGCTTTCGTTTACATCCGGGCCAAGCACTTCAATGCCCATGGCTTTACACTCGTCCATGAGCTTTGTGATTTCGGTGATGTTCGAGATGTTCCGGCTCATCACCGCAGCCATATATTCGGGTGGGTAATGCGCTTTCAGATAGGCCGTCTGGTAGGCTACCCACGAATAGCATGTAGCATGGGATTTGTTGAACGCATAAGAAGCGAACTTTTCCCAGTCGGCCCAGATTTTCTCAAGCACTGCCGGCTCGTGGCCGTTCTTCTGCCCGCCCTCAATGAACTTGGGCTTCATTTGGTCCAGCTTGTCGCGCATCTTTTTGCCCATCGCTTTACGGAGGGCATCAGACTCTCCACGGGTGAAGTTACTCAGCAAGCGGGACAGAAGCATGACTTGTTCCTGATAGACGGTAATGCCGTACGTATCGCTCAGGTAGTGTTCCGTGAGGGGTATATCGTATTCGATAGGCTTCCGTCCATGCTTCCGATCGATAAATTCCGGTATATAATCCATCGGGCCAGGACGGTAGAGGGCATTCATCGCGATCAGATCTTCAAAGGTGGTTGGCTTCAGGTCGCGCAAGTATTTCTGCATACCGGCCGACTCAAATTGGAATGTGCCAACCGTCTTGCCGTCGCTATATAATTGATACGTCAGCTCATCATCCATCGGGAATGTATCCGGATCTAATGTTAGCCCGTGGCTTAAACGCACGTTCTCTACGGCTTCCTTAATGATGGAGAGGGTTCTCAGTCCAAGGAAGTCCATTTTGACCAAGCCGGTTTCTTCGATAACGGAACCTTCATATTGGGTCACCAGCATTTTTTCTCCGGTTTCCTTGTCTTCGGCCGTACTTACAGGCACCCAATCCGTAATATCATCACGGCAGATGATGATTCCGCAGGCGTGCACGCTCGTACCGCGAACATTTCCTTCGAGGATCTTGGCGTACTTTATGGTATCGCGTACCAGCGGATCCGAAGATACTTCGGCCATTTGCAATTCCCTGACGTATTCAATCGCATTGGGAATGGTGATCTTTTTATCCGGAATCCGGTCCGGAACCAGCTTGGTCAAGCGATCCGATTCGGACAAGGGAAGTTTTTGCACGCGGGCCACGTCCTTGATGGCCATTTTAGCAGCCATGGTGCTGTATGTGATAATATGCGCCACCTTTTCGTAGCCATACTTGTCTGTTACCCATTGCAGCACTTGGTCGCGGCCGTCATCGTCAAAGTCAATGTCAATATCGGGCAGGGAGATACGGTCCGGATTCAGGAAGCGTTCAAACAGCAAGTCATACTTGATCGGGTCAATCCGGGTAATCCCCAGGCAGTAGGCCACAGCAGACCCTGCCGCCGACCCGCGTCCCGGCCCTACCGAAACACCCATGTTACGGGCGGCCGCAATAAAGTCTTGCACGATGAGGAAGTAACCCGGGAAACCCATGGTTTTCATGATGTGAAGCTCGAAGACCAACCGCTCCCTGATCTCGTCGCTCAACGGATCGCCATACAAGGCTTTGGCCTTGTCGAATGTGAGTTTGGCCAGGTAATCCCCTTCCAGCTTGATGCGATACAGTTTGTCGTATCCACCCAAGCTTTCAATCTTGGCTTGGGCATCCGCTGCATTAAGCACGGTATTCCCATTCTCGTCGCGGGTGAACTCATTGAAAAGGTCTTCTTCCGTATATTTTTGCTTGTATCCTTCTTCGGTGCCAAACTCTTCGGGGATGACGAAGGTAGGCATGACCGGAGCGTGATCTATCGAATAAAACTCTACCTTATCGCAGATTTCAACCGTATTGGACAGGGCTTCGGACACATCTCCGAAGATCTCGTTCATTTCTTCGCGGGTCTTCATCCATTCCTGTTTCGTATAACGCATCCGCGCCGGATCGTCCAAGTCTTTGCCGGTACTCAAACAGATCAAACGGTCGTGGGCCTCGGCGTGTTCCTCATTCACAAAGTGAACATCATTGGTGCAAATGAGCTTTACGTTGTATTTCCGGGAATACGCAATGAGATGCTCATTTACGCTTTGCTGTAGAGGATAAGCCTCCTGGTTTGCACCGGGCAGCGTTGTCTGGTGGCGCTGGAGTTCAAGGTAGTAGTCATCGCCAAACAGGTTCTTGTACCATTGAATGGCCTCTTCGGCTTCGGCCAATTGTCCGTTGAGGATCCGTTTGGGAACTTCCCCTCCCAGACAGGCCGAACAAACGATCAATCCCTCATGGTATTTTTCCAGCTCCGCCCGATCGGTTCTTGGGCGGGAGTAAAACCCTTCCGTCCAGGCCTTCGATATTAATTTCAGGAGATTACGATAGCCGGTTTTATTTTTTGCGAGAACGATCAAGTGATAACCGCTTTGATCCGATTTCTCTTCCTTCTTGTCCATCGAACGGCGGGCGACATACATCTCACAGCCGATGACCGGCTTAAACAAGCGCCCCTCCGCATCCTTGAGCTGCCGCCTACATTCTTCGACAGCGGCTTCTTGGTCTTCAACAGCTTCCTTGCCGCTTTCCAGAGCCGACAGCCTGTTCTTCAACCCTTTTATTTCCTTGTTTGTGCCGCTGTTCTTCTTGGAGACATAGTTATAAAACTCTTTTACACCGAACATATTCCCGTGGTCGGTTATGGCAATCCCTCTCATGCCGTTCTTCATTGCTTTGTCTACTAAGGCGCTTATGCTGGCCTGCCCATCGAGCAGCGAATATTGGGTATGGACATGTAAATGGACAAAATCTTGCATACACTATATATTTACGATTCAATTAGTCTATAAAGTTACAGCCTGCGCCGATATGAAGAAAACTATTCATCAAAAAGTTATCAACACCGCTCATTTCTACACCAATTGCTTGCTATATTTTTAAATTAACTCTATTTTTGCACTTAATTCTATATAAAAGATAAGACATGAGCCGACGACTGGGAAGATTTAAAAAGATACGAATACATCGCGAAGGAACTTATATTTTAGTTGTAAGCCTTATGCTGTTGCTATTGGTAAATATTGTCTTCTATTATAGTTTCCCGTGCAAGATCCCATTCTATGTCATCGCATTGGCCTGTATCACAGGCTACCTCCTGCTGATAAACTTCTTCCGCTGCCCCATACGCCGGTTTGAGAGCGACACCGAGAAGATCGTCGTCGCACCGGCCGATGGGAAAATCGTCGCCATCGAGGAAGTAGACGAATACGAATACTTCAACGATCGCCGCTTGCTCGTATCCATCTTTATGAGTCCGTTCAACGTCCATGCAAATTGGTATCCGGTAGACGGGACGGTAAAGAAGGTGGCCCACCAAAACGGCAAGTTCATGAAAGCCTGGCTGCCGAAAGCCAGCACGGAAAACGAGCGCTCCATGGTTGTTATTGTAACGCCTGAAGGCACCGAAGTCATGGTGCGGCAAATCGCAGGGGCAATGGCAAGGCGCATCGTGACATACGCCGAAGCCGGCGAAGAATGTTTCATCGACGAGCACCTGGGCTTCATTAAATTCGGCTCCCGCGTAGATGTTTACCTGCCTGTGGGAACAAAACTGTTTGTCCACTTGGGGCAACCCACCGTCGGCAACCAGACCGTCATCGGAAAACTGAACTAATCAAACTCCACCTATATCCTTATGGCCAACGCAATAACCCGCCATATCCCCAACACCATAACCTGCCTGAACCTCTTTTCCGGATGTGCGGCATGTGTCATGGCCTTTGAAGCCAACTACGTGTGGGCTGCATTCTTCATACTGCTAAGTTCCGTGTTCGATTTCCTCGACGGACTGATCGCCCGCCTGCTAAAAGCCTATTCACCCTTGGGTAAGGAGTTGGATTCGCTGGCCGATGTTGTCAGCTTTGGCGTTGCGCCGGCCCTGATGGTCTTCTCCCTGTATAAAGAAGTATACTACCCGCAATTCCTCGCCGGCATGGCAGCCTATGTTCCATACGTGGCCTTCCTGATTGCCGTCTTCTCGGCGCTGCGGTTAGCCAAGTTTAATATCGACGAGCGGCAAACCGGCTCTTTTATCGGTCTGCCGGTACCGGCCCATGCACTCTTCTGGGCCTCATTGATCGTAGGATCACACAGCTTTTTGACCTCCCCGCACTTCAATGCCGTCTACCTGGCGTTACCCGTTGTTCTGTTTTCCGGGCTGTTAGTGTCGGAGATCCCCATGTTTGCGCTCAAGTTCAAGAACCTTTCCTGGGCGGGGAATAAAACAGCGTTCATATTCATCCTCACTTGCATCCCGTTGCTTGTGTTTTTACGGGTTAGCGGACTTGCCGCGTGCATCGTCTGGTACATCCTTTTATCCCTGTTCACTAAAGGCAAAAACCATTAGCAGATGTTTTCATTCCTGGGTTTTATTCTCTTTTTCGTCCTGCTGCTCCTGTTCTTCGGGTTAGCCTTGGTTAGTAAAATACTCAAGGTACTGTTCGGTTGGGGGCGGCGTTCTTCATCGGCCAACACACGTCAAACGCACAGCGCAAAAAAAGATGCGCAAACCTCCAAGCGCAAAAAACTGTTTGAAGGCGAAGGCGAATATGTGGATTTTGAGGAGATGCAGTGACTGTTTATTTCCTAACCAACAGCCGTTCGTATTCTCCCGAATGAAGAAGTTCCAAAGCGCGGACTACGCTTTCATTAGTTGCATTGATCACCTTGAAATATTCGCTCATGTCCCACAGGTCGCGGGCGATCAATGCTTTCAGTTGCGGCTTGATCAACCGGAGTGAATGTGTATACTGTTCTTCGTTGAATATGATCTTCTCTTCGCCGGCCAATTGAAGCATGTTAGCCAGCAAGTCTTCGCCGGCTTCAAAATGATCCAGGTAACGATTGAATTGCTTATACTCGCGAAGCAATTTCCCCTTGTTCTTTTCCACATACCGCATGATGGTTTTCAGAATCACACCTTTCACGATAAGCTGGCGGTAGTAGTCCGTGTATAGCGTGGTATCGATCGGGATAACGTTGTCGGGCATGATTCCCCCGCCCCCATACACGGTTCTTTCCAAGCGTTTGGTTTTGTACTTCAGCGAATCCGTAGAATGGGCGCCCGTTCCTTCCGTCAGGCCGGAACGGTACGGCTTTTGGATACTTCTTCCGGCCGGCGTATAATAACGGGCCACGGTAAGCCGTATCATCGAGCCGTCGGGCAAGTCGATCGGGCGTTGCACCAGCCCTTTCCCGAATGTACGGCGGCCGACGATGATCCCCCTGTCCCAGTCCTGTATCGCCCCGCTGACGATTTCACTCGCCGAGGCCGAATATTCGTCCGTCAGCACCACCAGGCGCCCCTTGCGGAATGTACCGTTGCCTTTGGCGAAATATTCGCTGCGTTGGGAGTTTCTGCCTTCGGTATATACGATCAATTCTTCCGGCCCGAGAAATTCGTTGGCCATGTCGATGGATGCGTTCAGGTATCCGCCTCCGTTGCCTTGCAGGTCGAGGATGAGGTCTTTCATTCCCTTTTTCTGCAAATCACCCAGCGCCTGCTTGAACTCTTCAAACGTTGTCGCCCCGAAACGGTTGACGCGGATGTATCCTGTTCCGGGCTGTATCATATAAGATGCGTCCAAGCTGTGGATAGGGATCTTATCCCTTTTCACGGTGAAGACAACCGGCTCGGCAACTCCGCGCCTCACGATGGTAAGGTTTACTTTTGAATCTTTCGGCCCCCTCAGGCGACTCATGATTTCTTCTGTGCTCATCTTGACTCCGGCGATGGCCGTATCATTTACCGCGACGATCCGGTCGCCGGCCAAAATGCCCGCTTTCTCAGACGGGCCATTGCTAACGGGTTGTATGATGAGCAAGGTGTCTTCGATCATGTTGAATTGCACCCCGATGCCTTCAAAGTTGCCAACCAGCGGC
This sequence comes from Mediterranea sp. (in: CFB group bacteria), assembly GCA_031287715.1. Classification (GTDB taxonomy): domain Bacteria; phylum Bacteroidota; class Bacteroidia; order Bacteroidales; family Bacteroidaceae; genus Bacteroides. Next base: position 8,787 of record JAITSN010000039.1, on the reverse strand, counting down.
TCGTTCATCTTCTTCACTTCTTCCGCATCCGAATAAACCGAATGAGGGTCAAGCTGCGCCAGCATCTTGATGATTGCTTCTTCCACCAACTTGTTCTCATCAACTTTATCTACGTAAAGGTTCGTGATGGCAAATTCTGCCATCTGCAATTTACGCAAGGCGGGAGTTTGCGCCAGGGCCGGCGCAATACAGCAAACCAGGAGATAAATAAAGAGGAAGCGGCGCGACGCGACGGAGTTTTCAGTATAATTCATAACGTCGGGCAGTCTTATCGGATGATCATGCCTTTGGGGATAAACCGGCTGATATCTTTGTTGTAACTCAGTAATTCGCGGACAATCGTCGAGCTGACGCAGCTCAGTTCGGGTTCGGTGAACAGCAATATCGTTTCGACGCCCGCCAGCTTGCGGTTGATGTCGGCGATGGTTTCTTCGTACTCAAAATCCTTCACTGTCCGTATCCCTCTGATAATAAACATCGCTTCTACCTGCCGGGCGAAGTCTACGGTCAGGCAGTCATAAGCCATGACTTTGATTTCCGGTTTTTCCATGTAAAAGTCTTCAATCATTTCCAGCCGTTTCTCGATTGGGAAATAAGTGTTCTTGTTCTCGTTGACGCCGATGCCGATCACGACTTCGTCCATAAAAGACAATGCCCTTTCCACTACGGAGTAGTGGCCAATGGTAAACGGGTCGAAGGTTCCCGGGAATATAGCTCTTTTCATTTTATGCAAAATCTTCTTCTACAACCAGATTATTTATGATGAAGTTCTGGCGCTCCATCGTGTTTTTTCCCATATAAAACTCCAGGAGTTCTTTTACCTGGTCGGTCTTGCGCAGCGTTACAGCCTCCAGCCGCATGTCGGGGCCGATGAAATGCTTGAATTCGTCGGGCGAGATTTCCCCCAATCCTTTAAAGCGGGTGATTTCCGGATTAGGCCCAAGTTTCTTCACTGCTTTTTGCCTTTCTTCTTCCGAATAGCAATAGGATGTTTTCTTTTTATTGCGGACGCGGAATAACGGGGTTTGCAAGATATACACATGCCCTTTTTTGATCAGGTCGGGGAAGAATTGCAGGAAGAAAGAGATCATCAGCAGGCGGATGTGCATCCCGTCCACATCGGCGTCGGTTGCAATAATTACTTTATTGTAGCGTAGCCCTTCGATGCCGTCTTCTATGTTCAGGGCAGCCTGTAGCAGGTTGAACTCTTCGTTTTCGTAAACCACCTTTTTGGTCAGCCCGAATGTATTCAGTGGTTTTCCGCGTAAGCTGAACACGGCCTGTTTTGTTACGTCGCGGCTTTTTGTGATGGAGCCGCTGGCCGAATCGCCTTCGGTGATAAAGATAGAAGAATCTTCCTGTTCATTGCCTTTTGCGTCATTCAGGTGGATGCGGCAGTCGCGCAGTTTGCGGTTGTGCAGATTGGCTTTTTTCGCCCGTTCGCGCGCCAGCTTGGTTACACCGGCAATCGCTTTGCGTTCTTTTTCGGATTCCTGTATCTTTTGCAGCATGATATCCGAAGCCTCATGGTTGATGTGCAGGTAGTTATCTAGTTCTTTCTTCAGGAAATCCCCAATAAACTTGTTCACCGAAACGCCGTCAGGCCCCATATCTTTTGAACCGAGCTTCGTTTTCGTCTGCGACTCGAATACCGGCTCTTCTACCTTTATACTGATCGCCCCCACCATGCCGCTGCGAATGTCGGCATAGTCAAAGTTCTTGGCGAAGTATTCTTTTATGGTGCGGCTCACTGCTTCGCGGAAAGCGCTCAGGTGCGTGCCGCCTTGTGTGGTGTGCTGGCCGTTTACGAAAGAATAATACTCTTCGCCATATTGGTTCGTGTGCGTCAGCACCATTTCTATGTCGTCTCCCTTCAGGTGGATGATCGGATACAGGGGGTCGGTGGTCATATACTCATTCAGCAGATCAACCAGCCCATTACGGGAGTAGAACCGTTTTTCGTTGAATACGATGTTCAGGCCCGAGTTGAGGAACACGTAATTCTTCAGCAGCGGCTCGATATACTCCGCCTGGTATTGATAGTCTTTGAAGATGGAATTGTCGGGGATGAATTCGGTCAGCGTACCGTTCGGCTCATCGGTCTTTTCCACCGGATATTCCTTGATGATGTTGCCACATTCGAACTCTACGATTTTCATTTCTCCATCGCGGAAACTGGATATGCGGAAATAGGTGGACAGCGCATTTACCGCTTTGATACCCACCCCGTTCAGCCCTACGGATTTCTTGAACGCCTTGGAGTCGTACTTGCCCCCGGTATTCATTTTGGAAACCACGTCGACAACTTTCCCCAGCGGGATGCCGCGCCCCTGGTCCCGTACGGTGATCTTCTCATCCTGAACGATCACATCAATCGTTTTTCCGAACCCCATCATGTACTCGTCGATAGAGTTGTCCATGACTTCTTTCAGGAGGACATAAATTCCGTCATCGGAATGTGATCCGTCGCCCAATTTACCAATATACATACCGGGACGGCGGCGGATATGCTCCCTCCAGTCCAGCGTTCTGATGTTATCCTCGGTATATGTTACCTCTTGCAGCTTTTCTTCCATCATTTTAAGATCTACCTGTTACTTCAGTTTTCGGGTGAAAGCGCGGCGGCGCTTATGCTGTTGGGTTTCAAAGTATTCCCATTGCGCCTGTACCTTGCCGTTAAGCTCCAACTCGGGGTTGCTCTCGGCAAAGATAAAACCTAATTTCCGATAAATGGGTATCAGGTCGTAAAACAGCAATGCGTTAACGCCCTTGTTTTGGTACTCGGGTTTCACGGCAACAAGCAGTAGATCAAGCATTTTAGCGCGCCGTTTCAAGAACAGGGCCTTGAACAGATAGTACCATCCGAACGGAAAAAACTTTCCTTTCGCCTTTTGCAGCGCATCAGCCAATGAAGGCATGGAGATCCCCGCTGCAATCAGCCGTTCTTCGGCATCGACAATCAGCGTAACCATGCGCAAATCCAATATCGGCAGATACATCCCGACCAGCTGGCCTATCTGTTTTTGCGACAGGGCCGAGAATCCGTAAAGATCCTTATAGGCTTCGTTCATCAGTTCGAAGATGGCCTGGCCGTAGTCTGCGGCAATCTTTTTCGCCGAAGTATACTTCTTTATTCTCAGGTTATACCTTGTTTGCACAAGTTCCGATATCCGGCGGTGCTTGTCGGGTGCGGCATCCGGAATAAATATTTTATATTCCACCCAGTCGGCGTCTTTCTCAAAGCCCAGCTTTTCGATATGCACCGGATAATAAGGATAGTTATATATGGTCGCCATCGTACTCAATTGGTCGAATCCTTCAATCAGCATACCTTCCGCATCAAAATCCGTAAAGCCGAGCGGCCCGTGAATGTGTTCCATTCCCTTCGATTTTCCCCATTCTTCCACCGCCTTGAACAAAGCAGAAGACACATCAAAGTCATCAATGAAATCAACCCAGCCGAAACGGACATCCTTCTTGTTCCGGGTCTCGTTTGCCTTATGATTGATGATTCCGGCTATGCGTCCCGCTAATTCCCCGTCTTTATAAGCCAGAAAATACACCGCTTCGCAAAAATCAAACGCAGGATTTCTTTCTTCGGTAAGAGTGTTGACCATATCGCTATACAGGTCAGGCACGGAGTATGGATTGTCTTTATAAAGCTCGTAATTGAGCCGGATGAACCTCTTTAAATCTTTCTTATTCGATACCTTCGTGATAACAATGCCCATGGCGTTATATAATTTAGTTCGCAAAGATATGTATTCTCTCCAATTTCAACTTATCCCCAACCGGCAAAAACAAGGGATAATGGACAATGGGAAATGGATAATCGGCAATCGAAAACCGCCGGCCGGAATTAGTTTGGCAACTCCAAATTTCCCGAAGCCCCATTCTGGGCGAGTTTGGCATTTTTAATTTTTTAGAAATTCCAAACTTGCCCAGAATGTAATTAAAAATTCTGTAGAAACGATTTTCTGCCCTCGGATGTAATTAATATTTTTGTAGAAGCGGTTTTCTGTCCTCGGATGTAATTAATATTTTTATTATAATATGGAGTGCTTTCTAAACCATTTTAAATGGCTTGAAAGCACTCTTTGCTTTTATTTTTATGTTATAAAACATATTTTTTCGGGCAATCTTTGTATATTTGCAGCATCAAACAGGAAGAAAATGTAAAACCGTTCTTCAAAACGTGGGGAACAAAAAATGAAAATTATGAAAGCTAACTCAAATGAAATCATGATGTTGCAGTATCGTATCAAGAGATACCATGCAATGGGAAACGGAGCGATGTGCCAGCTTTTAAACGGTAAACTCCAGAAATTGCTTGCCAAGCAAATCCCGCTTATCGGATAAGCGGGATCACTTTTGCCTTATGTAGATATTGACCGGGGTTCCGGTCATATTCCATTTTTCACGCATTTTATTTTCAAGGAATCGTTTATAGGGTTCTTTCACATACTGCGGAAGGTTCGCAAAGAATACAAATGATGGGATTTGCGTGTTCGGCAATTGCGTCACGTATTTGATCTTGATGTATTTTCCTTTATTGGATGGCGGCGGATATGCCTCAATCAACGGCAGCATTTCTTCATTCAGCTTAGCGGTAGGGATCTTCACCGTACGGTTTTTATACACTTTCTCGGCTTCTTCAAGAACTTTCAGGATGCGCTGTTTAGTCAGCGCCGAAGCAAAGATAACCGGAAAGTCCACAAAAGGAGCAAATCGCGTACGGATTGCATTTTCAAACTCTTTTATCGCCTTATTGGCCTTATCCTGTACCAAGTCCCATTTATTCACTACCACGACCAATCCTTTTGAGTTCTTCTGGATAAGGGAGAATATATTCAGGTCCTGGCTTTCAATTCCACGGGTAGCATCAACCATCAGGATGCATACATCCGAGTTCTCGATAGAACGGATGGATCGAATCACCGAATAATATTCCAAGTCTTCACTTACCTTGCCTTTCTTGCGTATTCCGGCGGTATCCACCAGATAGAAATCGAAGCCGAATTTATTGTAGCGCGTATAAATAGAGTCTCTGGTTGTTCCGGCTATTTCGGTTACAATGTTGCGTTCTTCTCCAATAAAGGCATTAACGATAGATGACTTGCCGGCATTCGGACGTCCCACTACTGCAAAACGGGGTATATCTTCATCAAGCAGCTCGGACGATTCTTTTTTGAATTTGCTTACTATAAGATCCAGCAAATCTCCGGTTCCGCTTCCTGTCATCGCAGAGATACAATAAGGTTCTCCTAAGCCCAATGCATAAAATTCCGGAGCATTGTATTGAAGTTCGTGGTTATCCGTTTTATTCGCTACGACAAAAACAGGTTTTGGGCTACGCCTCAAAACCATAGCGACTTGTGTGTCCAGATCCGTAATTCCGTTTATTACATCTACCACAAACAGGATCACATCGGCTTCATCTACCGCCAGCAGTACCTGCTTGCGGATCTCCTCTTCAAATATATCATCTGAGTTTACTACCCATCCTCCGGTATCTACTATGGAGAACTCACGTCCCAGCCATTCTATTTTACCATATTGCCTGTCTCTTGTTGTTCCCGCTTCTTCATTGACGATTGCCTGGCGGGTCTTTGTCAATCGGTTAAACAAAGTTGACTTTCCTACATTAGGACGCCCTACGATTGCTATTAAATTTCCCATAAATCCTCTTTTTATGACTGTCACAGTAGTATGAATATATTAAATCTTATCCTGGTGGTAACCGAAATTACGCAGTTCTTTATCTGAGCTGCGCCAATCCTTATCTACCTTTACATGAGTTTCCAGAAAGATTGTCTTTCCAAAGAATTTCTCCAAATCCCGGCGAGCTTCAGTAGCGACTTTTTTCAATGTTCTCCCTTGCTTGCCGATAATAATACCTTTTTGCGAATCTCTTTCTACATAAATCACCGCATAAATATGTATCTTCTTCGCATCTTCTTTAAACTGTTCCACGACTACTTCTACCGAATAGGGTATTTCTTTGTCGTAGTATAACAGTATTTTTTCGCGGATAATTTCAGTCACAAAAAACCGGGCCGGCTTATCCGTCCACTGATCCTTGGCAAAATAGGGCGGAGAGTCCGGCAGCAATTCTTTAATGCGCTTCATAATATAATCTATATTAAACTTTGCGATTGCCGAGATCGGTATGATCTCCGCTTGCGGTATGAGTCTTTTCCACTCTTCCACTAACTTTACCAAGGCATCCTGATTACTCAGGTCTATTTTATTGATCAATAAAAGTACCGGAGCCGTTTGCTTCCGTACCTTATCAATAAATTCGTTGTTTTTATCCGGCTTTTCAACTACATCCGTCACATACAAAAGCACATCTGCATCTGTCAGCGCCGAATTTGAGAAATTCAGCATTGACTCCTGCAGTTTATAGTTCGGCTTCAACACGCCCGGGGTATCCGAGAATACAATTTGCATGTCTTCGGAATTATATATTCCCATTATTCTGTGGCGGGTTGTCTGTGCTTTAAATGTTGCAATAGAAACACGTTCTCCAACTAAAACATTTATTAGTGTAGACTTCCCTACATTGGGGTTTCCTACGATATTTACAAATCCTGCTTTATGCATAAGGATGAATTGGTTTAGACAAAAAACGCATCAAATTTAAAATAAGATGCGTTTTCTAAATTATACCTTTTCAGTAATCAAATACTTGCTGTTTTTCCGTCATATCCCCATTTCACATAAACAGCTCCCCATGCAAAGCCTGCCCCAAAAGCCGTAAAAATAAGGTTATCGCCTTTCTTCAACTTAGATTCAAAGTCCCATATACAAAGTGGCAATGTAGCCGCGCTTGTATTTCCGTACCGTTCTATGTTGATCATGACTTTATCCAAAGGTAATTCCAACCGGCTGGCTACAGCATCGATGATGCGCATATTCGCTTGGTGTGGAATAACCCAATCAATAGAGTTCTTGTCCAAATGATTCTTTTCTGCAATTTTTGTGCTTACATTGGACATGTTAGATACCGCATATTTAAATACGGTTCTTCCCTCCTGATACACATAGTGCATGTGATTATCTACTGTAAAATAAGATGGAGGACATACAGATCCACCCGCTTTCATGTGCAGGAATGGTAATCCTTTACCATCTGTTTGCAAGATAGAATCCAAAATGCCCACTTCCTCGGTCGTAGGCTCAAGCATAAACGCGGCGGCGCCATCACCAAAAATAGGGCACGTCGCACGATCGGTGTAGTCGGTTATAGCCGACATTTTATCAGCGCCCACAATAATAATTTTCTTATACTTTCCCGAACGAATAAATGAAGCAGCCGTTTCCATTGAAAATAGGAATCCGCTGCAAGCTGCCTGCATATCAAATGCAAATGCGTTTTTCAGTCCGAGTTTATCACATAAGATGGATGCAACTGAAGGAAAAGCATAGTCCGCAGTACTTGTTGCGACAATAACCAAATCAATATCATCCGGATTAGAATTTGTTCGTTGCATCAGTTGCTTCGCAGCTTTCCGGGCCATGTAGGAAGTACCTAGTCCTTCTTCATTCAAGATTCTTCTTTCCTTAACTCCGATACGAGTCATAATCCACTCATCGTTGGTATCTACCATTTTTGAGATTTCGTCATTTGTCAAGACATAATCCGGTACATATCCTCCAACTCCGGTGATTACTGCATTAATTCTTTCCATTCATCCCACTTTTAGTATGCAAATACTTTACGCTTATGCAAGTCATAAGTATTTCCGAGCTGATTTATACAACTGTTTCTTTCACAATAGCCAATTTTCCTCTGTAGTGTCCACAAGTGCCACATACAGTATGAAAAACGTGCCATTCACCACAGTTAGAACAAATAGCTAATGTAGGAGCTACAGCTTTATCATGAGTTCTTCTCTTCGCAGTTCTTGTTTTCGACTGCCTTCTCTTAGGATGTGCCATTTTTTAAAACTTTAATTATTATCTAATATTTTCTTTAATTCATTCCATCGCGGGTCCCCTGGTGCTTCCATCTCTTCATCGTTTATGATAACATGATCCGACATGTCATCCATATTTTCGGAATTATCATCGCCAGTTCTCGTACGTTGATGCTTATTCAATTTTCCTATTACTGCTTTATTGCATTTTCCCGGCGCATGTACATGCTTCATTGGAATAGATAAAACAATAAACTCATAAATAAGCCACGCTACATTAATATCGCCCTCATCTTCGGGAACAATTATAATATTGTCTCCTTCTCCTCCGTGTTCACGGCCAAACTTAACAATTAGATTGTCTGTTGTATTTATCGGAAGTTCTACATCGTCTAAGCAACGATCACAGGACACGCAGACTAAACCTTCGATTTGGAAGTTCAATTCAAATGCACAGAGGATTTTCTTTACATTCAATACGACTTTCAGTTTTCCTTTTTGTACTTCCGGGCCATCAATATTGACAAAAAAAAGACTATCCAGCAGAAACTCATGAGTTTCCACATCGGTTTGCATGCCTTTTAAATCAATTCTATATTTATCAAACTTTCCCAAAACGCTCTTTTTTTAAGTCTTAATGGGCGACAAAGATATAAATAATTATCCCACTACACACAATTATACATAAAATTATAGCTGTAGGAGTGCATACTTAGTGATGGTGATAAATAGTAGCAACATTGTTTTTTAATAATGCTGATAAAAAGAATAGTAGCGACATTGTTTTCATAATGCCGTTAATCTAAAAAGGAGAAACCCCGTTATCATTCTCACAACTGATGTGATCACAACAACGAGGCTTCAA
>JAITSN010000118.1 GCA_031287715.1 Mediterranea sp. (in: CFB group bacteria) | reverse complement strand
CCTTTGGTCTTCTTGCCTCCATCAATTCCACGCTCCAATCCTCCATTACGAGAGGTTTTAACGCTGCGGCTGTCTATCAAGCCCAAACTTGGACTGGGATGACGACCGGATTTCCGACGAGTAAGGTCGCGTAACATTTCATGCAATTCCTCTATTAGCCCATTATTCTTCCATTTACGATAGTAATAATAAACGGAATTCCAAGGACCAAAATTGGAGGGTAGCATCCGCCATTGACAACCGGTTTTAACCAAGTAAAATATACCATTTAATATGGAACGAAGAGAATGGTTACGCTTGCGAAGCTTGACATCTACTATTTTTCCTATTAACTTGCCACTGCTTATCAGTTAGGTCGGTTGAGTAAGCCTTTTTATTCATCTTATGGAGTAATGTGATTATTACATATAAGATAAAAAAAAGAAGAAAAACAACCTACTGATAAACAATTAGATTAATTCAAAACAGTTTCTAATAAAAAGCTGTAATAACAATAGCGGATGATAAGTAAAACCGCAGTAAACAATTGTTTTGCTGCGGTTTTTTAGTAAATTGAAGTTTCCGCTCTGCGGACGGGGACTCGACAGACGTCGAAATGGTTTCCGCCCTGCGGAAAGTCCGCAATCTATTATCCATTGTCCATTCAAAAGTAATCCCCGTATACTTTTGGGATATACGGGGATTGGGAAATTGGGTTCTGCAAAGTTTCTTTTAGAAAGTGCAGCCTATGGCGAGGCGGAGCCGGTGGTGCGTGCTGCCTATGTAGGCGACGTCCGAAGCTGCCGTGAACATATAGTTTACGGAGATGTGCCCTTTTATGTTTGCATCGAATATCCGCGAATACTTGAGGGTGGCTTCTCCGGCAAAGCGGTCGGCGGTGAGGTATTCGTATTCCTGGTTCAGGTAGCGTTCGGCGCTTGCCGGCGCAGATTGGGCGGCTGCCGGCTCAACATACGTTTGGTCTGCTTGGGGTGTTCCGCCACCGGATCCGTAGGTTGCTCCCGCATGGAGGGTGTACATGGCTTTGTTTTTGACGATGTTCCGTGCGGCCGAGAGGTTCAGGGTTGTGGCGCGGATGTCCTGCCTGCGGTAGTAGGGGTAGACGGATGCATATTGTTCGCGGCCGGAGTGGTTCAGCGCGGCTTTCAGCGTCCAGGCGGGGTTGAAGTCTTCGATGCCCAGATTGGCGGTGTATTCGGCGTTGAGGTGTTGCACGCGGCGGTTGGTGGTTTTCAGGCTGCCGTAGTATACCACTTTGTTGCTGCCGTTGGGCTGTTGTTCGGTGCGGTAGATGCGTTCGTAGTTTTTGAGATCTTCCCTGTCGGCCGTAACTTTGAGCTGGTGCAGGTTTTTGCCGTTGCGGAGCGAGAGTGTTCCGTTGTATTCCCACAGGTGGCCGTCGTGGTCGGCGTAGACAATGGTGTACGGCGCTTTTTTGCCGTAGTATCCGTTGCGTACCTTGCCGGTGACTTCGTTGTGCCAGACCAGGGCCGGACTGATGCGGATGTTGAGTTGGATGCTGGCGCCGTGGTAGTCGCTCACCATCGGTTTTTCTTCGTTATCCTTGGTGTAGCCCACGTTTCCGAAAGGTTCGGCTGTGCCGTAGAAAGCTCCGTAGGCAATCAGCGAATAGAATTGCCGGTCGGTGGTGCCATACGAGCCGAATTCCACGCCTTCAACGCTTCTGCGGTAGTAGTAGTTGGCTCCTGCTTCGACGGCCGGAGTGATTGGGTAGGACAGCCCTGCGGTTGCTGCAATGTCGAGCAGTTTGTTTTTGTGGCGCAGGTCTTTTTCTTTGGCATAGTTTGCAGCGGTGTAGTCGACCTTCCCTCCCAGGGTGAGTCCGTTGTAGACGTCTGCGCTAACGGCTCCGGTGAGGTTGCAGGTTTCCAATTTCTTTTCCCCCGGATGTTCTTCGTATTCGACGATGTCGAAGGGGTTGCCGTAGGGGTCGATAAATGCCGAGCCGCTCATGTTTTTTCCGGCGAAGTGGTTGTAGTCTATCTTGCCATAGAACACCACACCGGGGCTGAGGCGGTAGAAGGATTCGGTCTGCGCCCCGTAGCTGATGGCATTGCCCGATTGGTAGTAGTTTACAAAGCCTCCGTTGTCTTTGGTTGCGGAGATCTCTGCGACCGACAGTTGTCCGACGGGCAGCGCTTTCAGTCCGGCGGCGTTGTAGCCGGTCAGTCCGGCTTCCGAGTTTTTGACGAACCGGAAGTCTTTCCATGCCTTGTCTCTATTTTGCGCTGCAAGGTTGGCTGTTCCGGCTATTGCCCACAGCAGTAGCAGGATCTGTATTTTTGATTGTTGTATCATTTTTCTTCGGGTTTCTATTTGTTGTATCTTAAAGAGGCCTCCGTTCTTTCGTGGAAGTCGTTGGCGGAGTTGTTGGTGTCCATATAGATGATGTGCGCACCGTTCCTGCTGGAAGCTTCGGCATCTATCCCGTTCGGGTCGCCGTGGCCGTCCACCCCAAGGTCGTAGTTGTAAATCAGTTTGCCTTCGTTGCCTGTAATGGCTTCGGTGGCTTCCTTGTCTACATTCCGGTAGAGGGTGTGCCCGTAGTAGTGGGTGAGGTAGACGTATCCGGCGTCTATAGCGGCGGTGAGGCGTTTTTTGTTTGCGCTGCTGGAGTTGGTGAAGACTTCCACGCCGTCCAGCACCCAGTCTACATCGATCTTCTTGCGTTTGTTGGCTGCCGATACGGTATTGCCGTGGTAGTTGTCGCGATCCGTATCGTTGGCCAGATCCTGCGGGGTGATGCCGCCGGTGGGTTTGAAGATGAATATGGCCGGCGAGGTCACGCTTACGATAAACATCGTGCCTGTTGCGAATTTATGGGCTTTCAGGTAGTGCGATGTCGGTATTCTATCCGACGGGGATGCGTGTCCGGTGTATGTCAAGGGGTCGTACACGCAGTAGTAGCTTTCGTTGGCAAAGTTAATGGAATTGCGGTAGGTCACCGTGTGGTCTACGGCATTGGCAAGGGCGATAACTGCTTCCTCAAACGGTTGAAGGATGGCGTCTTCCGCGAAATACAGGAAGGCTCCGCCGCTGGGGATCCAGCCGGCCGTTTCGTAGGACAACTTGCCGTCTGTGCCGTAGTCGTTATTGGTGGCTTGCGCATTGGCCGGGGTCACAACGGTCAGGCAGAGGTCTTTCAGGTTTGCCTGCTTTTCCGAATTGTTGTAGAGGATGACGTACTTGTCGTTCTGGAAGGTGCCCGACCCGTCGTTTCTCTGGCATCCGCCGTTGTATATCTCCTTGATGATGATTTGTGCGGACTTGGACACGACCAGCTCCAGGGAGATGCGTTCTTTGTCCGTCCGTCCGGCGGTAACGGGGATGTTGGTTTTGATCCCGTTGTAGTTGTAGGTATAGTTGTCTACCGCCTCCTTGCTGCTGCTCGACACTTCGTATATGCCGGCAGGAACGGCGAAGACGGCGATTCCTTCTTCGTTGGTTTCGCTTTCAAAGACGGGGTTTCCAGTTGAGCCGGTGAGCTTCACAAGCACACCCGAGGTTGGGCCGGCGGGGCTTCCGGCCGGGTACTTCAGTTCCACCGTTACCGGATAGGTGGTGTAGTCGTTGCTGAGTTCGCCGCAGGCGCAGAACATGGCGGCCGATGCGATGATTATGGAATATATAGTTGTTTTCTTCATGACGGTATGTGTGTGGGGGGATTATAGTTTCAATTTCAGCGACAGCCCGTAGGTGAACCTGGGGATGTAGGAGCTGTTGTAGAGCGTAGATTCGGTGTTCGACTGCGAAGATTTCACCAAGGCCATGTTGTTGAGGAAATTGTTGGCATAGAAAGACAGGCTGGCGTACTTCCCGATTTCCTTCGTCACGTTGATGTTGGCCGAGAAGTAGGCCGAAACCCTGTTCGGGTTGAAGTAGTAGCTGGTGTTGGTTTTGGTAACCAGCTTCGACAGGTCGCTGTACAGCGCAGGGTCGTTGTCTTTGGCCCACAGGAAATCTTTTTCGAAGTCTTTCTTCACATCCGGTTCGCTCCAGGTGCTGTAGTAGAGCGGGTATACGGCCACATACCTGTCGCCGCCGTAGATGTTGGTGCCCGACCCTGTCAGGCTGTTTACGTCTTCGAGCACGTAGCCGTGGCTGCTGCCGCCGTATTCGCTCAGGTTGCGCGAGTAGTTGTAGAGCGATGCTTCGACGGTGAGCGAAACAACCAGCCTGATTTTGGGTATGTGTGTTTGGAACCTCAGGTTGGTATTGGCCTCTTTGGTCAGCCTTCCGTTGGCTACCGTTGCCGACGAGGTGTTGGGGCTGGAGGGGCCGCTTATGGACGATGCGCTGGTCGACGTATTGCTTGTCCCGACGTAGTAGCCCACGTATTGATAGGGGTTGCCGTCGGATGTGCTGATGCTCGACCCCGGCTTCCAGGCAATCAGCGATTCTTCTACGCCCCTGTATTGGTAGAAGTTGCCGTTCAGCATGACCGACGTCCGGAGCGCCGGAATCTGTGGGAAGGCGATGCTCCATTCGATGCTGTTTCTTTCTACGGGCGACCCGTTGGTGAAGTACCTGTTTGCCTTGTAGTCGTTGCGGGCGGTAGAAACCAGCTGCTGGCTCGGGTTGGCTCCCGTTCTGTCGGTCACAGCCACAGTGCCCGTTTGCCGGTCGATCGTATATATCCTGTCTGCCGACGGGATCGACAACCCGTTCAGTGCATCCGGAAGGGTGTAGTTATAGGTATAGGGCACGTAGGTGTTTACGGCCATGTAGGGGTTGCTGGTTTTCGACCGCGACGCGGTGACCGAAACCTTAACGCCTTTGATGTTCACACTGAACCCGACTTCGGTTTGCCGGGCATACTGCCATTTCAGCTGCCGGTTGTAGACGAGCGCGTTCGGCCGGCTGTGGTAGGCGTCATAGGTCGTACCGCCGTCTGTTGTTCCGGCGGCGAAAACCCGATCGTCGGCATACGAAACGGTGGGATACAGCACCTCAAAAGACGGCAGCTTGACCGCTTTTCCCCAGCCGGCTTGCAGACTGAAGTCCCTAACGGGCGTGTCGGCCTTTTCCCATAGCGTGAAGCGGGCGTTGAAGCGCGGCGAGAACGACTGGACCGTTCCGTATTCCGATCCCCGGATGCCCGTAATGTCCGACCGGATGCCCGCCATGACTTGGAGCTTCGATTGCCCTGCCACCGGCAGCGTGATTTTGTTTTCGGCATACCAGGCGATGTTGTTCATGTAGGGCTTGCTGTCGTGCCGGTCTTCCCTCCATGTTGGCGCATACTCCATGCTGCTGTAGTAGAGGCCCCTCCCCTCGTTGCCCGAGCGGTCGTATTGCCCGCCGGCCATGAGCGTGTTGGTTGCCGTGCCGAACTGCCGCGTCCAGTCGGCCTTGAACTTGGCCGTGTAGCTCACCGGTTTGCTGTCGCGGTAGGCCAGCTCATACCAGTATCCCACCGGGCTTAGTATGATCGGGGCGTCGGGGTTGTTCTTGTCATACGGCGCAGCCATATAATAGCCCTCCTCGGTGGCATGGATGAAGGCCGTTGTCGAAGAAGCGCTCTTGTTCACGTTTATCTCCGAGAGCTTGTCGGCATAAGACATGGAAGCGGAGGCCTCCACGTTGGTGATCCACGGCTTATTCAGCAGCCAGTTCAGTTTGGCGTATCCCTGGAAGGCATTGTCGCGCTTCTTCGTATAAGTCTCCTGGAAAGCATCGGGGTCGGCCTTGCTGTCGTACCCGCCCGCGTTGCCCGACAGTCCCGCCGTCAACCGCAGGGGCGTTCCGCCCTTCTTGTTAAACGTATTGTCGTAGGTCAGCGAAAACGCGTTCCGGTCATACGTCGTGTGCGGAGAGGCCAGGTCGGCCGTCGACTTGGTATATTCCAAGCTCGCATTGAGTGTTCCGGCTCCCGACCCCAGCAGGAACCCCTTGCTGATGGCCGCCTGCTTGGTGTGCGGCATTGTCGACAGGTCGACGACGACCGGCGTAACTCCCTTCCGGGTATTGATCTTGACCAAGCCGCTGGTGAAATCGCCGTGTTCCACCGACGGCACGCCCGTTACAACTTCAATCGATTCGATGTTGGTTGTGCCTATGTTGCGGGTGCTGCCGCCTTTGGTCTCGTCGAAAGAGGCATTGTTTTGCACCCTCATGCCGTCTACCTCAACGGCCGTCCCGAACGACGGGTTGCCAAATTCGCTGCTGTTGCTCGCACGGATGGCCAGGCGATCGTCGGCATCGGCCAAGTTCAACTTCCCGTTAGATTTTCCACCGGGCAGCAAGCTTGTAATATCGTTGATGTTCAGGATTTGCGTATGATCCAGCGTGGTGCGGTCGATGGCGTATGACGTTGCGATGTCGTTCGTCTTTCTTTTGGCCGTAACCACCACCTCGTCCAATGCGAGGTTGTCTTCCTGCAA
This sequence comes from Mediterranea sp. (in: CFB group bacteria), assembly GCA_031287715.1. GTDB lineage: Bacteria > Bacteroidota > Bacteroidia > Bacteroidales > Bacteroidaceae > Bacteroides. The sequence continues at coordinate 6,083 of JAITSN010000118.1, read as the reverse complement.
AGCAATGACCAGTAGCGGCTGCCTGCTTGGAACGTCCACAACCTCCGTCCGTTCCACATAACCCAAGCTGTTCACTTGTATCCTACATTTCCCTCCCGGAAGATTGGCCAGCGTAAACTCGCCCTGGGCGTTGGTTACCGCCCATATCCCGTTGTCTATAGCAAACACGGTGGCAAACTCGACGGGATTCCCCGCTTTGCCGCCGGTCACTTTACCCTTTATTGTGTAGCGTTGCGCAAAAGCAGATAGCGTCGTACTCAATAATAATGCAATGAATAGAATATATTTCCTCATGTCTCCAAAGTTAAATCCGGACAAATTTCGGGATTAAGCCCAATATGGGAAATAACTATTTGTAGGTAATATCATATGATATACTAACCATTTGTAGGTAATTCCATTTACAATCTACCATTTATATGTTATATTATGCCGCTGTCATTAACGCACATTCATTTAGTAATTGACAAATGACAATTCATTGACCCGCTTACCTTTTTATCAGTTTTATAAGGCTTCAAAAACTGAAACTGCCTTTAAATTGGTTTTGTGAGGCTTCGTAAATGTCGTAGCGCCAAAAATTCTGTGGACGGCGCTGAACGAAATCAAGTCCGGCGATATAAATGTTAGTTCATGAACAGACGGCGGTACGCAACCTGTTGGTACCGGAGTTTAACGAAATAACTTTTTTATGATAAATGTTTGGAGTATTACAGGGAATCGTATACATTTGTCACGATTTAATTGAAGAAATAAACATAGTATGTTACTAACAAATGCACATCATTATATATCTAACGAATAATTCCGGTTGGCAGGTATAATGTTTGTGCGGATGAAAAATGTAATACGAGGTTTGCCGGTGAGGTAAGCCTCGTATGTTTTTTATCCCCGGGTGCTAAATTGTCAAATCATTAAGATATAAAACAGAATGGTAGTAAGAATTGCAGTGCAGGCCAAGGGCCGTCTTTTTGAAGACACCATGAACCTGTTGGCCGAGTCGGATATAAAGCTCAGCCTGTCGAAACGTACCTTATTGGTGCAGTCGTCGAATTTTCCGATTGAAGTTTTGTTCCTGCGCGACGATGATATTCCTCAATCCGTAGCAACGGGAGTGGCCGACCTGGGTATTGTGGGCGAAAACGAATATGCGGAGAAGAAAGAACCTGTTGAAGTCATCAAGCGTTTGGGATTCAGCAAGTGCCGCTTGTCTCTGGCCATGCCCAAAGACATCGAATATCCGGGGATAGAATGGTTTCGCGGCAAAAAGATTGCAACGTCCTATCCCGTTATCCTGAAAGATTTCTTAGACGCCAACGGGGTAAAAGCCGAGATTCACGTCATAACAGGGTCGGTCGAAGTAGCACCGGGAATAGGCATGGCCGATGCTATTTTTGACATCGTAAGCTCCGGCTCAACCTTAGTCAGCAACCGCCTGAAAGAAGTAGAAGTCGTGATGAAATCCGAAGCGCTGCTGATCGGCAACAAAAACATCACCGCCGGAAAGAAAGCAGTGCTGGACGAACTCCTCTTCCGCATGAACGCCGTAGAAGCCGCCGAAGATAAAAAGTACGTGCTGATGAACGTCCCGCGCGACAAAGTGGAAGAGATCATCTCCGTCCTGCCGGGCATGAAAAGCCCAACGGTCATGCCGCTGGCGCAGGAAGGATGGTGCTCCGTACACACCGTCCTGGACGAAAAACGCTTCTGGGAAATCATCGGCAAGCTCAAAGCCTTAGGCGCCCAGGGCATACTTGTACTGCCCATAGAAAAAATGATACTGTAACACGGTAACGATGAAGATGGAAATACTGAAATACCCTTTACCCGCGCAATGGAGCGGGATACTCAAACGCCCGGCGATGGACACGGAACACCTCTTCGGAACCGTCCGTGCGATCATCGAAAACGTCAGGACGGCGGGCGACCGCGCCTTGCTGGAATATGCCGCCGCCTTCGACAACGCGATCCTGGAATCGCCGGAAGTCACCGAAGCCGAGCTGGACGAAGCCGGAGCCGGAGTGAGCGCCGAATTGAAAGCTGCACTGCATATCGCCAAGCGCAACATTGAGGCCTTTCATTCCGCGCAACGCCTTGAAAGCAAAAAGATCGAAACAATGCCCGGCGTGACATGTTGGCAGAAAGCCGTACCCATAGAGAAAGTCGGGCTTTATGTGCCCGGAGGAACAGCGCCGCTCTTCTCGACCGTGCTGATGCTGGCCGTTCCCGCAACGATAGCGGGATGCAACGAGATCATCCTTTGCACACCGCCCGACAAGCAGGGAAAGATACACCCCGCCATCCTCTTTGCAGCCAAGCTGGCAGGAGTCGGAAAAATATTCAAGGTGGGAGGCGCGCAAGCCATCGCCGCCATGGCCTACGGCACCGGAAGCATACCCAAAGTCTACAAGATCTTCGGCCCCGGAAACCGCTACGTCACCGCGGCAAAACAACTCGTCAGCCTTCACGAAGTAGCCATCGACATGCCCGCAGGACCATCCGAAGTAGAAGTCCTGGCAGACGAAACCGCTGACCCGGCCTTCGTCGCCGCCGACCTGCTCTCGCAAGCCGAACATGGCCCCGACAGCCAGGCTGTGCTGGTCACCACCTCAGAAAAACTGTTGGAAGATGTGCGGAACGAAGTCGAACGCCAGCTGATCACCCTGAAACGCCGGGACATCGCAGCGACATCGCTCGAAAACAGCAAGCTGATCCTTGTCCTGAACATGGAAGAAGCCATCGAACTGACCAACATCTACGCCCCCGAACACCTCATCATCGAAACGAAAGACTACGCGGCGCTGGCGCAGAAAATAACAAATGCAGGCTCCGTATTTCTGGGGCACTTCACCCCCGAAAGCGCGGGAGACTACGCCTCAGGAACCAACCACACCCTGCCCACCAACGGCTACGCCAAGGCATACAGCGGAGTAAACTTGGATAGCTTCGTCAAGAAAATAACCTTCCAGGAAATCCAACCCCAAGGCATGGCCCTTCTGGGGCCAACCATAGAAACCATGGCCGCAAGCGAAGAACTTGACGCGCACAGGAACGCCGTGACCGTAAGGCTGGAAAAAATAAACCGCAATTGAAAACATCGCAAAAATCCCAACCAATGAAGCCATTACAAGAACTCATCCGACCCAATATCAGGAACCTCAAACCCTACTCGTCAGCACGCGACGAATATAAAGGCGCCGCCGCATCCGTATTCCTCGATGCGAACGAAAACCCCTACAACCCGCCGAACAACCGGTACCCCGACCCCCTACAACAAGAACTGAAAGCCCGGCTGGCAGAAGTCAAAAACGTAAGCTCCGAACAAATATTCCTCGGAAACGGCAGCGACGAAGCCATCGATATCCTGTTCCGGACATTCTGCGAACCCGGACGCGACAACGTCGTCGCCATCGACCCCACCTACGGCATGTACCAAGTATGCGCAGACGTGAACGACATCGAATACCGGAAAGTACCGCTCGACGAAGCCTTCCAGTTCTCGGCCGGAAAAATACGGGCCGCCGCAGACCAACGGACGAAGCTCGTCTTCCTCTGCTCGCCAAACAACCCCACAGGAAACGAACTGCGGCGCAACGAAGTCGAAAAACTCATCCAAACATTCGACGGACTGGTCGTCTTCGACGAAGCCTACCGCGACTTCTCCGCCGCCCCAACCCTGCTGAAACGGCTGAACGACTACCCGAACTTAGTCGTCCTCCAAACATTCTCGAAAGCCTGGGGATCAGCCGCCATCCGACTCGGAGCAGCATTTGCCGCGCCGGAAATAATCGCCGTCATCAACAAAGTCAAATACCCTTATAACGTCAGCCTGCCCACACAAAAAGCAGCAATGGACATGCTGAGCAACCGACACAAAGTAGAACAATGGGTGAAAACACTCGTCGAAGAACGGGAAATCCTCATGGCAAACTTTGCCCAATTGCCCGTCACCGAAAAAGTATTCCCGTCCGACGCAAACTTCTTCCTGGCACGAGTAACAAACGCCGTAGAAATCTACAACTACCTCGTCGAACAGGGTATCATCATACGAAACCGCCACACGCTGGCCCGTTGCGAAAACTGCCTGAGAGTGACCGTAGGAACGCAAGCCGAAAACAACCGGCTGATTCAAGCATTGAAAAACTATAAAAAATAACCCGTATGAAGGATGAAACAACCGCGCAACGCCGCAAAGTACTATTCATAGACCGAGACGGAACGCTCGTCATCGAACCACCCGTAGACTACCAGCTGGACGCCTTCGAAAAGCTGGTCTTCTACCCCGGAGTCTTCCGAAACCTCAACCTGATTCGCACCAAGCTCGATTACGAATTTGTCATGGTCACAAACCAAGACGGCCTGGGAACCCCCACATTCCCCGAAGAAAACTTCCGGCCCGTACATAACCTCATCCTGAAAACACTCGAAGGAGAAGGAATAACATTCGACGAAATACTGATTGACAGAACACTACCCGAAGAAAACGCCCCGACACGAAAACCGCGAACCGGAATGTTGACACGCTACATAGACACCACGCGCTACGACCTGGCGAACAGCTACGTGATTGGAGACCGCGCAACGGATGTCGAACTGGCTGAAAACCTGGGATGCCGGGCCATACTCCTACAACAATCCACCGAACAACTGAAAGGAAAAGAAAAACTGCAAGAACGCTGCGCCCTGGCCACAACAGACTGGAATCGAATCGCCGAATTTCTAATTGCAGGAGAACGGCGGGCGACAACGCGGCGGACAACCCGCGAAACAGACATCCGTATAACGCTGGACCTCGATGGCAACGGCGACTGTCAGATATCCACCGGACTAAGATTCTTCGACCACATGCTCGAGCAGCTGGGAAAACATTCGGGAATGAACCTGGACGTGGAAGTAAAAGGAGACCTGGACGTGGACGAACACCACACCATCGAAGACACAGCCATCGCCCTGGGAGAATGTATTCACCGGGCGCTGGGAGACAAACGCGGCATCGAACGCTACGGCTTCGCACTCCCGATGGACGACTGCCTCTGCATCGTTGCATTGGATTTCGGCGGAAGACCCTGGCTGATCTGGGACGCCGAATTTAAACGCGAAAAGATTGGAGACATGCCCACCGAAATGTTCCACCACTTTTTTAAATCACTCACCGACGCCGCCAAAATAAACCTCAACATCAAAGCCGAAGGACAAAACGAACACCACAAAATAGAAGGAATCTTCAAAACCTTCGCCCGAGCCATTAAAATGGCCGCCAAACGAGACATTCTGCAACTCAACCTGCCGTCCACAAAAGGACAACTATAATTGACAATGGACAAGGACAATTAACCTCCTGCACGTCAATTGTCAATTCTACAAAATTTTTGCACCCTCCGCGCTGCGGAGGGTGCTATGAAAAATCCTCGAAAACGTCAATCTCCGTGAGAATAAATCCATGCAGATGTATAATTTCCGCCAATGTTATACTTAACAGTGTAAGTACTGGACGCAACGGACGGGAAAACCAAGGGTATTTAACCCGCCTTCGCAGGCAATTCCAATCGAACAGGAGCTGTTACCGCGGGCGTGTGTTCCTACTTTTTTAACATACGCATAGAAATGATAAGACCATCCCGGCGAATGTAAAAGTGATTAATAGATATAGTATGCAATTATTATACGAATTATTTTAGACCAAAAGAGAGATTTTTTAGCCTAAAACGAATTGTATATTTTGCGTTGGGCATTTGAAATTTTGCGTTGGGCATTTGGGTTAAATGCGTTGGGCATTTCAACTTTTGCGTTGGGCATTTGAAGCAAATGCGTTGGGCATTTTTCAAGTACCATATCAATAAACTATTTTCTTTCATTACAGCTTTGAATGTTCCGAAATAAAAGTAAGTTGCAAGTTATGCCTTGCAAATTATTCTTCCGTCTTATCTGAACTTTGGAGTAAACAGTGGCGTTCTTTTGTTCTTCTTTTTTAACGATCCGTTGCCTCATACGGACAATTTATCTGCATTTTAAAAATATATTCAAGGAAAACCCATTGAACGGGAATCCGATCTCGTGGGAAATAAAATGAATTTCAATTAATA